>CAMFIG010000047.1 GCA_945952445.1 uncultured Chlamydiae bacterium | reverse complement strand
CACTTTTGAAGGAGGCAGTATACTCAAAAATTTAGTTTCGAAAGAAGTCTATTGACTCTATCTCTGAAGCTGATCTGGCACTAGCAGTTCAAAAACTCATAGGCGACTTTGTTCAAAGCTATCAATACGCCAATCGAGATCAAAAAAAGAGGCCAGCATTCTATCTTTACGATTAGAGTCTGGAAAAACATCTTCTGATGCGGTGTAACAGCCAGCAATTTAGGAAGTTCGTAATCTCAACAGTTCTAGAAAGGCAAGGGATCCTGTGCAGATAAAAGCGACATAAACATACCAAGGAAAGAGGATGCCGACAGACAGCCCGATCAAGACGATGAACTGCAAGGCTGTGCTTACCTTACCCCATCGGATCGACTTATACTTGTAGTTTTCCCAAAGATTGGAAAGGCTTAAATAGGCTGCAAATAAGCAAAGAAAGAAATCTCTAGAGATCATAGCACATGCTTGCCATAGCTCTATTTTCCCTTCGACAAAGAAAATAGATAGAGCAAAAAAAACAAAAAATTTGTCCATGGCAGGGTCGAGGATAGCTCCAAACTGTGAGGTAGACTTAGATCTGCGTGCAAGGTACCCATCAATGCAGTCTGTGAGCATAGCAAGCGCGATAGCAGCGACTCTGATGAATATGCTTTCCGATAAAAAAAGGAAAGCTAAAGGCGCTCTTAGAAAGGAAACTCCATTTGATAGATTGAACATGCTACCGATCAATTGCGTTTTTGTTCATTTGGCTCTTCGCTAGACGGGCTCGTGGTTTTAAGGGAGTCGCCTTGCAAAACTGTATGTCGTTTTTTTCTTAGCTTATACCAAATGATGCCAATTACAGCTAGGCAGAAAGCGCTGAAGATCGCTAAATTTACAGTCTTCATGCCGACCCAGATTTTTTCAAAGTTCTGGCCTAATTGAAAAAAGAGAGTATAGCTGCAAGTCACCCAAAGAAAGCAGGCGAGGGATTCTCTAAGCGCAAATTGGATAAAAGGGGTTTTGCTAAGACCGCTTGTCATGAAGATGCAATTGCGCACGCCAAACGGAATAAAACGGCCGATGATATAGGCCCAAATGCCATATTTTTGGTAAAAATTGCGCATCTTTTCGATTTTGGTGGGCCGAAAAATCGGTGCAAACAAACGAAGATGCGATAGCTTATCGGATGCATATCTGCCAAGGCCATAAGCAATCCATGCGGAGAGGGTACATCCTACAAATACAAATCCATACAGAAGAAAGGTGTGTTCAGGGATGAAATGCGCGGCGAGCACTGCAGATAAAATGACGAGTAGATCGATGCTGATGGGGATGTTGCAGCCGGCAAGGAGAAGGCCCAATAGGATAAACCAATGCGCATGGCCTGCATGTTTTGTTAGAAAGTCAGCAATCGCTTCCATATTTTAGGTGGCGCCCTCTGTTGCCGGGACTTTGCTAGGCTGCAGCTGTGCTGATTTTTCTTCGTCAGGAACATTGAGAGTCTGGTGCTGGCTGACGAGCTGAGAAAACTGTTTGCCTAAGGACTTTACAGCAATCATCCATGCAGTAATGACTCCAAAGAGAAGAACTGCGACATAAGGAGTGCTGAGAGCTACTGTGCCTGAAAATACTAGCAGTCCTTGATGGATAACCGATCCTCCCGATTTTCCAAGGCGGGATCCTACGCCGTCAATGGCAGCCTTTCCTTTGAGTTTGCTTTCTTTGGATAAAGGAATGAATGCAATTTCTTTGGTTGAATCAAAGAAAGTATATTTTGAGGCTCGAGCAAGACAGTTTTGTACGGATCCTAGAAACACCCCAACAGCTAGAGGGCTTGTGCCTACCCAGTAGGCTACCTTTTTTAGCGTCACCGTGTCTTTAAACAGAATGAAAGAAAAGAAGGCGATTCCTGTGCTGATGAGAATAATCGGGGAAATCATGGCATTGCTTTTCCAGCTAAAACGCCGGATCACGTGGCCTAATACAAAGATGCTGATGATTGTGGCGACAATGCCACCTGCAGTCAGGACTTGTCCCATATAAGCATTAAATTCATTGGGGTTAGGACAGAGCTGTTTCATCTGATCTTTCCAGACGACCTCGATGAGATTAATGGCAATGTTGTACATGACTACAATGACTGAAATGCAGATAAGATATTTAGACTTGGCAAGATATGCGAAATTCTTGCGAAGTCCCATTTTAACCTTAGATTCTCCATGGTGGTGTTTGTAGATTTCCGAGTTATAGCCATGTCCTTGTTTATGCATATAGCGGAAGCTTGCCACGCAGATCAGAGCGCCTAGAATGACGATACTATTGATTAAGAAGATAGATTGTCCCCAGGCATCAGAACCAACTCCTAAGGCGGGATTGTATGTGTGATTGGAAAGCGTAGTGACAATATGTCCTGCGGCAATCCCTGAGATGTTAATGGCTATGCCTAATACCCCATAGTATCTTTTGGCGTCTTTCACGGAGGTGACGTCGTTGGCAAATCCCCAGGCAAGAACGGTCATAATAATTGTACTCCACATCTCGGACATGATGTAGAAAGTGGAATAGGTCCAGTTGCGGAAAATCGCTACGAGTCCTTTTAACCCTAAAGGAAGGCAGGACTGGATTCTGTCTGCTAGTTCATGAGGATGGAGGGATTCGCGGTAAGGATATAAAATAAAATTAAAAAGAAGGAAGTATGCGATGAAGATGCTCATCATGAAATAGAATACTTTTTCACGATTGAGGCGATTGGATACGCGAGTAAAAATAAAAGTAAACAAAAAGGCCATGGGGAGAATAGCCCAAACCTTGATAAATGGGAGCGCTTCAGCCCCGGATCCCGGCGCTGTCACGACCAAGGCGTCTTTTGTGATTCTCAAGATGCTATAGTTAAAGCCAATAAAAAAGAAAATAACGAGCATTGGAACGAATTTTTTTAATTCGCGCATGTGGATGGGCCACAAAAAGGAACGGATTTTGCTGAATTCTTCTTTAGGGGAAGTGGTATTAATGGACATAATGATGTCTCGATGTTACAGCCGGTTTTAAGGGAAAAAAAAGAGCAAGAGAGTATGGTAAGCCGAAGGGTCTTAGGTTGCCTAACATAACAGATTGCTTTGACATTTTGACGAAGCCTTCTCTTGTGAATGACACCAATTATAAGTATTTTCCCTTATTTGACAACAAGATCTTATAATAAACTGAATAAGAAGGACTTTTAATGATGTTTTATTTTCTATCGAAACAAATGCCTCTCCAAAACGAACTGTCTTGAAATTTTAATTATATAAAGCGTCGATTCCTGGTAGGTGTCCGAATTCTATATATTCGAGAGCGGCTCCTCCACCTGTGCATATATGGGAGAATTTCTGGTCGATATGGAGGTGATTGATGGCAGCAACAGAATCTCCGCCCCCGATGATCCTTGTGGAGGAGAGGGTAGAAAGAAACCGAGCAAGGCCGTAAGTTCCCTGAGCAAAAGACTCCTGTTCAAATACTCCCATAGGGCCGTTCCAAAATATTGTGCCTGCAGTTTGTAGCTTAGGTTCCCAATCAGCAAGCGTGTTAGGGCCAATGTCCATCCCTTTCCATCCTGCAGGGATTCCTTGAGACGGGGAGATGAGTTTTATCTCACAGCTTTTTTCGGATACAATCCGTATATCGGAGGGAAGGTAGAGAGGGATGTTTTTCTTTTGACAGCAATCAATGAATTGCTTTGCTGTTTCTATGCAATTTTTTTCTACTAAAGAGTCTCCGGTAGAGAGGCCTTGTGCTTGAAAAAAAGTAAAGGCCATGGCGCCTCCAATGAAAAAAGCATCGGCTTTGCTCAGGAGTGATTGAAGCACTCCAATTTTACTAGAAATTTTTGCACCTCCTAAAAGGACGTGGAAGGGCTTGTTTGGGTGCATAAGCAAGGTGTTTAAAGCTGTGATTTCTTTTTGCATCAGAAGCCCGGCGCCTTTTTTATCAGGGAAATATTTGGCGATGGAAGCTGTAGAGGAGTGGGCGCGGTGAGCTGAGCCGAAAGCGTCATTTACGTAGAGATCCCCGTAAGAGGCTAGATGTTGGGCGAAGCCAGGATCTAGAGAGGGATCTTCTTCTGCTGGATAAAAGCGGAGATTCTCTAAAAGGAGAATGTCTCCGGGAGAAAGTGCTTTACAAGTTTCTTGCTGTCCTAGACAGTCTTTGGCAAAGCAAACTGGTCTTTGGAGGAGTTTTTTGAGCGCTTTAGCGCAGGGTTCTAGGGAGTAGGCAGGGTTTTTCTTTCCCTGAGGTCTACCGAGGTGGCTTAGTAAAATGATGGAGCCTTGCTGTTTTAGGATAGCTTGCAGGGTGGGAAGAGATTCTCGGATCCTAGTGTCGTCGGCAACTTCTCCAGAAGGGGTCAGTGGGACATTGAAATCTACGCGTACAAGCGCTTTTTTTTCTGAAAAATTCAGACCTTGCATCTTGGGATAATCCATCCATCCTCCTACAGAAAAGAAAAGGGATTTGCCGCTTGCTCGAATTGATTTCCTTTCTTTCTTTTCTTAAGTTCTGATCTTATCGAAAATAGTAAATCTTGGTCAAAGTCCTTATTGGCAGCCCAGAGAAGGTATTCCACCGGGATTTCTGCAAAAGGACGTCCTTTATGTTTTCCAAGAGGCATGTTTTTTAGCAGAATGGGTTTTTTTAGCCTTTCGATAATCTGTTCTGTAGTCTTGAAGTTTTGCACGAGAAAGCGAAAGACTTCAATGTTTACAAGAACATCGTTCATAGCGCGGTGCGCGCCTTCTGCTTCAATGTTGAAATGCTCTCTTAGCTTTTCTAACGAGTTGGTGGGGCTTTCGCCGTAGAGTCTTGCAAGGCGCAGTGTGTCGAAATAGAGATGGCTTGATAAGGTGTTTGCCAACTCATGTCGTTTAGCAGATTCGATGAGAAATGCAAGGTCTAGAGGGATTCCGTGGCCTACGATGATCTTTTTTCCGATCATCTTGAAAATAAGAGGGAGAATTTCATGGATCTTGGGCTTCCCTTGAACCATAGAAGGGGTGATATGGTGGATGGCGATTGATTCTTCTGAAATAGGATGCTCCGGGTCGATCAGTGTCTCAAAGCGGTCTATTACGGTATCCTCTTGGAATACAACGGCTGCAATTTCAATGATTCGATCTGCTGCAGGATCTAAGCCAGTGGTTTCGCAGTCGAGACAGATGAATGTTTCTTGTTTGAGCAGGCCCATAGTGTTTACTCGGTGTGTAAATAAGATTGAAGGAGATGTTTCAGAGCTATTCTACAGTGAGACTCCTTAATGGAATAGGATAAAAATTGGATGGGTCCTGTCCATTGAGCTCGAATTTCTTCTAAAAGGCGCTGTTCTGAAGAGCTTCGATCGGAAGAAGTGCATGTGTCTGCTTTGGAAAAAATAAAGAGAAGAGGTCTTTTATGGAATTCAGCCCAGGAGAGGAATTGTAGGTCTTCTTCGGATAAATTTCTTCTGATATCGAGGATCTGTACGATGCATTTCAAAGATTCCCGAGACTGTAAATAATGGGCTAGATGCGTTTCCCATGCGTTCTTTATAGAATGCGATCGTTTGGCAAATCCATATCCGGGTAAATCCACAAGCAAAAGGCGCTGGTCTATTTGATAGAAATTCAAAGTTTCTGTTTTCCCAGGAGTGTTTGAGACATAAGCTAGGTCTTTTTTTTGAGTCAGGTGATTGAGTAAAGAGGATTTGCCTGCATTAGATCTTCCGACAAACGCGATCTCTGGATATGGAATCCCCCTTTGCCGATAGAGGGTAGGATAGGAGCTTTCTTCTAGGCAGGAGCGGAGGTAAAGGGCCTTAGTAAAATCTATGGGTTTCATGGGGCCTCCAAAGTAATCATTCTCTGCATGTCTGTGCTGTATTCAATTTTCAGATGGAGAGCATGAGGGGGAAGTAAAGAAGAAATTTTTTCTGGCCACTCAATAAGACAGATATGGTGCGGTTGCAAGAAGTCAATAAATCCTTTTTCTAAGAAATCATCAGCTTGTTCTAATCGATACAAATCAAAATGATAAATTGTCGTAGGTCCTGGATAGACATGCATGTAACTGAAAGTGGGGCTTGTAACGTTTGCAGGAGGACACTTTGCCAGAGTAGAAATGATTCCTTTGACTAACGTTGTCTTCCCCGCTCCGAGCTCTCCAGATAGGCAGAGGACATCTCCTTTGCCAATTTGGGAGGCGAGGAAAATCCCGGTCTCCATGGTGGATTCCGGGGAATTCGATGTAGTGGAAAACAGCTGCGGCATTATCCTTCTTCTTTGTCCTCTTCCAGCCATTGGTCGAGGTATGGATTGAATTCTTCGAATTGGGAAAGGGCTTCTACGAAAGCAGAAATTTTACTTTCTTCTAATTGTTTTTGGATGAAAGCCAGAAATTCTTCTTCGATCTGAAATTTATTTTGGTTGGGCACTTCTGCAAGAGGAGTAGGTTTGAGTTGGCTTTTGAGGAAATCTTCAATGACAGCTTGTTTGCTGTTAAAGAGCTTGCCAGTAGCTGCAGAAGAAAAAACGATTTTCGTGATAGGGTCTTTTCTTTTGATAATATAATTTTTAATGATTTCAGGATCTTCTGAAACAAAAAATCTTTTTACTTTGAGCCCTCCGGAGCGTTCTGTATTTTCTGGGCATCTTGACACCCAGTCATAAATGGCATCTTGCGGGTTAGGGTGTGTATTGTCGCCGAATACTTTTCCTGTGAAGGGGCATATATATACTTTTTTTGTCAGCTCGTTTACGCCTTGAGGGCCGGTCTGGATTTTGATTTCTGTTTCTCTCCATAGCTTGCCTTGGGCTTCCAGCTTTTTGAGTAGATCGGCTTCGCTTTGGTAGATTGTCTTTTCTCGGATATAAAGAACGGGCCGCATCTGGAACTTTTTTTCCAAAAAGAACAGGTAGGCTGTGATGAGATCGGCTTTTTTGTTTTTTTGCAAAAACATATCCAATTCGTCTTTAATGGATTCTGTGATGACAAGAGCTACCATTTCTACCTCAAATTATTTCTTTTTTTGAAACTCTGAATGCTGCGATGGGAAAACTATTCCGCGACTTTAAGAAAAAAGTCTATCTCAAGAAGGGATTATTGGGCAAGACGCAAGGATCGGATTGGCGATTTTTTTTATCAGAAATCCAGGTTATGTTATTTCGATAAATAAAGATTGGTTGCTTTATCGCAAAAGAAATGATATGATCGCGGCTTCGTTTTAACTCTTAATAAGGGAGAATAACATGACAGTATTGATTGAAGAAAGTCTTGAGATTCAGGAAATTCCCGTTGAGGGCTATGAACGGGTGCTTCGCATTGAAGATCCAAAGTCAAAATTAAAAGCGATTATTAGCATTCACAATACGACTCTTGGACCGGCTTTGGGCGGAACTCGGATCTATCCTTATGCCGACTTCGATGCAGCTCTTAACGATGTCAAGAGACTGTCTCAAGGAATGACTTACAAATCGGCGGTTGCAGAATGTGGATGGGGCGGTGGAAAAAGCGTCATTATCGCGGATCCTAAAAAAGATAAAACAGAAGAGCTGTTGCTTGCTTTTGGCAATGCTGTGGATCGCTTAGGGGGAGCTTATATTTGCGCAGAAGACGTTGGATGTACAACGGAAGACGTGTCAGTGATTAGCAAAGCGACAAAATATGTCGTCGGCTTAACACATGAAAAAAGCAGCGGCAATCCTTCTTATTTTACTGCTTGGGGAGTCTTTCGGGGAATTCAAGCAGGCCTTAAAAAAGTATTTGGATCTGAGTCTGTCAAAGACAAAACTGTTGCAATCCAAGGTTTGGGTAGCGTAGGGGCTGTGCTAGCGGATCTGCTTTTTTGGCATGGAGCGCGGTTGATTCTTACGGATGTGAGGATGGATGTAGCAAAGCGCCTTGCAAAGCAGTACGGAGCCTCTGTATGTTCTCCTGAAGAGATTTTATCTGTTCCTTGCGATGTTCTTTCTCCTTGTGCTCTTGGAGGGATTTTGAATCCGCAATCGCTGCCTGCGTTAAAATGCAAGGTTGTTGCAGGAGCTGCCAACAATCAGCTTCTCTCTGATAAAGAAGGCGATGAGCTGATGAGAAAAGGGATCTTATATGCTCCTGATTTTGTCATTAATGCCGGTGGATTGATCAATGTGACGGAAGAATTGACAGCAGAAGGATATCATCCCCAAGTCTCGCGCAATAAAGTCGATAAGCTGTATGAGCAGCTCTTAACGATTTTTGAGATTGCAGAACAAAATCATTGTTCCACCAACCAAGCTGCCAAGTCTTTAGCTGACTATCGACTGAAATATAAAATAGGTAAAAGAACAGAGAATCCGACATTTCATCACGCAAGCTAAGAGAGAGCAGTGAATACAGATTGTCAGACAATGCAAGAGAGCATACTCCATATTATGGACCTGGCGATCCAGCATGCTTTTCCTGATGTCCAGGAAAAGCATCTGGAGGTAGTACAAAGTACAAACGCGCAGTTTGGGCATTATCAGTGCAATTCTGCATTGAAGCTCGGTAAGGAACTGAAAAAAAATCCAAGAGTCGTTGCGGAGCTAATTATGCAAGCTCTCTCTTCCATTCCAGCTGCAAAAGGACTTTTTCAGCATGTGGAAATAGCAGGCCCTGGATTTATCAACATCACGCTGCTTCCGGAGTTTTTGTCTCGTCGCATTGATGCCATGTTGCAGGATGAGAGATTAGGAGTTCCTTCTTCTAAGCAGAAGAAAAAAGTAATTGTAGAATTTTCCTCTCCCAATATTGCAAAAGAGCTGCATGTAGGGCATCTGCGCTCTACCATCATCGGTGACTGTTTGGCAAGAACGTTTGAATTTCTTGGAGAAGAGGTTCTTCGCTTAAATCATGTGGGGGACTGGGGTACGCAGTTTGGGATGCTCATCTGTTACTTGCAAGAATACCATCCCAAAGTCCTTTCGGGTGAGGAAAAGACAGATTTACCACATCTGATGGAATGGTATCGTGCTTCCAAAAAATGCTTTGATGAAGATCCTGATTTTAAGAAGCGTTCGCAATTGCAAGTAGTTCGTTTGCAAAGCCAAGATCCGCAAACTATACAAGCTTGGCAAATGATCTGTGCGATTTCTCGAATAGCCTTTCAAGAAATCTATGATCTTATGGATGTGAAGCTGCAAGAAAGGGGAGAGTCTTTCTATAATCCTTATTTGCTGCAGGTGATTTCTGATCTTGAGGCAAAAGGGCTTATCACCGTATCAGATGGTGCGAAATGCGTGTTTCTAGACGGTTTTGTAACACGCGAAGGAACGCCCCTTCCTATGATCGTCCAAAAATCAGACGGTGGATATAACTATGACACTACGGATATGGCAGCTGTATGGCATCGAGTCCATGTAGAGAAGGCAGACCGGATCATCATTGTAACAGATGCTGGGCAGTCCTTGCATTTCCAGATGGTGTTTCAGGCTGCGGCCAAAGTGGGATATTATGATCCATCCAAGGTCACGATAGACCATGTCCCTTTCGGGGTAGTCTTAGGTCCTGATGGGAAAAAATTTAAAACAAGGTCAGGAGAAACGGAAAAGCTTATCGATTTGCTGCTCGGCGCCGTCTCCAAAGCAAAGCAGCTGATTGATGAAAGGCTTCCAGATTTGCCTGAGCAAGAAAGAGAGCAGCTGGCTAAGGTGTTAGGGATAGGGGCTGTAAAATATGCAGACCTCTCTTGCCATCGGATCAAAGATTATGTGTTTAGCTATGACAGAATGCTCCGTTTTGAAGGGAATACAGCGGCGTTTCTTCTTTACGCTTATGTGCGTATTCTAGGAATCCAAAGAAAAAGCAAGAAGGACATGGAAAAAGTGCTTGCATCAAGCAAAGTGTCTTTGGTGCATCCTTCAGAAATTGCCCTCGGGTTGCATTTATCCCAATTTGGCGAAGCACTCCAGATGGTAGCAAAAGACTTGCTGCCGAATCGACTGACAGATTACCTATATGAACTTGCGGAAAAATTTCATGCGTTCTATAGAGACTGCCGCGTAGAAGGGGTTGAAGAGGAAGAAAGCCGCCTTCTGCTTTCGGAAGCAGCGGCTAGGACTTTGCGCCAAGGGCTTCATATCCTGGGTTTGCAAGTCATTTCCCGTATGTAATTTTGCTTAAAGAGGCGTCTTCGACGTCTCTCCTGCTATTTCTGCTACGTATTTTGGGATTCCATAGCCCGATAGCCTTTTTGTCAGCTCTTGGATGAGTTCTTTGCCTTTTGTCTTTTCTACAGAAAAATGCGCCGCTCCTTCCACCTTGTCTAATTGGTGCAGATAGTAAGGTAGAATTCCGTGGTTGATTAAAGTCTCGCAGAGCGTTTGTAAGGTTTCTATGTTGTCGTTGACTCCTCGTAAAAGAACGGATTGGTTAAGAACTGGGATTCCTAATCTCTGGATCTGTTTTAAGGCAAGAAGCACATCCTGATCGAGCTCTTTTGGGTGGTTGGCGTGTATGACGAAAAATACTTGCTTTGTCGTTTTTTCCAGCATCTGCAAAAAAGAAGCATCGATCCTCTCAGGAATTCCGATGGGAAATCGAGTATGGAATCGTATTCTTTCGATGTGGGAGAGTGAAGAGATCTTCTGTAATAGATCTTGCAGGGTCTCATCTGCTAAAGAAAGAGGGTCTCCTCCGCTGAGGATAACTTCTTTTAAAGAAGAATCTTGTGCAATAGAAGCAATTTCCTGTGAGAAATCTTTGCGCGAGGTTTCATAGGAAAAATTTTTTCGAAAGCAATATCTGCAGTGCATGGCGCAAGCGCTTGTAGTGACAAGAAGAGCTCTTCCTTGGTATTTTTGCAAGAGTTTGGGTTCTTTGCGGAAACGCAAGTCCTGTACAGGATCAGAAACGAATCCGGCGGTAACAGCCTGTTCTTCTTGTTGAGGGACAAATTGCAATAAGATCGGATCGTTGGGCTGGTTTTTTTCAATTTTTTCAGCGAGCCTGCGTGGCAGGTTTAAAGGAAAAGGGGGGTTGGGTAAGCCTAGAAGAGGGTCTAGCTCTAAAAAGAGGGCTAGAGCCCCCCAGGATGTAAAATTTTGTCTTTGTATTTGACGCCAGGAATTTGCCATAAAGAAAAACCAGCTGTCAGTTTAATGTTCGCAGACGTGGAAAGCTGAAGGAAGGGTGGCGACGGCAAGAGGGATAAGGGCTATATCGCATTGAGGATAGGGGATTACTAGATCGCTTTTCCGAAAAGGAACCAGCATTCCTGCGTAAGATGCTATATACTCTTCTGTTGAGGGATTGAATACGTTTCGGCTTGTCATAAAGTAGAAAGCGTTAGTCTCTCGGTTTTGCATCATCAAGGTTGCTTGGCCTGCCAAATGATAGCAAATGCTGGCTGGGTCGTGTTGTGTTGTTGCTCTTGCATAAATGCCTTGAAATATTTTCTGGGCTTTTTCGGAGGATGTTTTTGACTCTTCCGCCGAAGGGTCCTTTTTGGGAGAAGGTTTTTCTTCAAGAGGAATAGCGGTATTTGAGGAGTGGATTGTAGAAGAAATGGGGCTCATAGAATATGTCCTTATATATTTTCGGGGTATTATATAGAATGTAAGACATAAAAACAAGAGTCTGTATTTTTTTAGTGAAGAGATTTTTATTTTTATGATACTGTTTTTGTTAAAAAGACTTCGGGATGGTTTGTTATGAAAAGTATTCCAAATTGTGTGAAATGTGGTTGTGCATTTACCTATGAAAACGGCAATTTCTATATATGTCCAGAATGTGGCCACGAATGGATTGAAGCAGTAGAGTCTGAAGGGGAGTCGCAAAAGACCATTGTAAGAGATGCTCATGGTAATGCTTTGCAAGATGGGGATAGTGTCGTAATCGTTAAAGATATTAAAGTCAAAGGCTCGTCTTCTGCTATCAAAATCGGTCTTAAAGTCAAAGACATTCGGCTGGTTGAAGAAGTCAACGGCCATAATCTTGAAGCGAAAGTTCCCGGATTCGGTCTTATGATGTTAAAGTCAGAAGTTGTTAAAAAGTGCAATGACTAGTTTTCTTGTATGCTAGATGGCAGCTTGAGTTCATTGCAAGATTTCTTGTGCGCTTTAGTTTTTTCTAAGAGCTGGCTAAAGCCGGCTTTTTTTCTTCTTGGGGCTCTTTGCTGACGCGTTCTATGCAGGCTCCAAGGCTAGAGAGCTTGTGTACGAGGTTTTCATAACCTCGATCTAGATAATGAAGGCCGGAAATAATGCTTTCTTGAGGGCTTAAAAGTGCGGCCATAACATAAGCAAAGCCTGCGCGTAAATCTGGGATTGCAATCTCCTGGCCGGTAAGAGGGGTTGGGCCTCTGATCACAATGCTATGATGATATCCTTGAGAACAAAAACGGCAAGCCTTGCCGCCGAGGCATTGTGTAAATAGTTCAATGTCGGCTCCCATTTGTTTTAAGGTTTCGGTGTACCCAAATCTGTTTTCGTAGACAGTCTCATGGATTGTAGAAAAGCCTTGGGCTTGTGTGAGGAGAACGACAAAAGGTTGCTGCCAGTCTGTGGCAAAGCCGGGGTGGACATCTGTTTCGATTTGGACTCCTCCTTTGAGAGGCCCTTTATAGAAGAACTCAATTCCGTCATTTTTCACATGAAATCCAGCGTTGACTTCTCGGAGTTTGTTGAGGAAGGTGACCATATGTTGTTGCTGAGCTCCTTCAACGAAGACTTTTCCTTTTGTGCTAATTGCTGCAAGACCTAAGGAAGCAACTTCAATTCTATCGGTAACTACAGAATGATCGACTTCGTAAAAGTGGGTTGTCTGTTGGATATGGATGGAGCGATCAACGTCGACGTAAATCATGGCGCCGAGTTTTTGTAAAAAGTGGATCAGGTCGAGAATCTCCGGTTCAATAGCGGCATTTTTAATGACGGTGGTTCCTTTTGCTCTCACAGCTGCTAAGATCGTATTCTCTGTTGCTCCGACAGAAGGATAGGCTAGCTGGATGACGGTTCCTTTCAGTCCTTGATGGGCTCTTGCTAAGTAAGCGCCTTCTTTTTTCATGTCTCGGTATTCGATAAGGGCGCCGAGTTTCTCTAGGGCTTGGATGTGGAAGTCCACCGGGCGCTTGCCTATTTTACATCCGCCTGCAGTAGGGACGATGATGTCTTCATCGGTGCGTCCTAAAAGCGCTCCGATCATCAAGATCGGGATCCGGTTGGATCCGGAAAAACGTTGGGGGATATATCCTGTCTTTAGTTCTTTGGTGATGATCTCGATCACGCCTTCTTGTCGATCCCAATGTACTTGTGATCCGATCTCTTTACATAAGTCAACGGTGATTTCGACTTCTGCGATGTTGGGAACGTTGTATAGAGTGCAGCGCTTATCGGAAATTAAAGAGGCAACAAGAATTTTTGTAACGGCATTTTTAGCGCCAGCAGCTTTCACTTTGCCTTCTAATGAAACACCGCCCTTGATGCGTAGCACTTCCATATTTTTTCCCCACCTTCTGCCCTTAGTGTTATCTTGAATATCGATTAAATGTAAACAGCTTTCTCTACTTAGCATGATGTGACTTGTATTGTGAGGGTTTTCTTATAGGTAATGGGTTTTTGATGTCTGTCCCATACAAAGTTGGGAAGCAGATTGTATTCGGGTTCATGTTTTGTGAAATCCAACGTAAGGCGCGAAGAAGGATAGTGCCGTGCACAAGCAAGAGCAATCCATCCCATTGTTTTTCTTGCGTTGATTTCTACGATGGGATGAAGCTGTATATCCTGTCCGCTTTTATATAACATGGCATCATATCCTACATGACCGAAATAGCCGAGCGAAGCTAACATGCTTGTCATTTCTTTTGCAACGGCTAGATGGTCTTTTAAGTAAAAATCAGGATAGTTCCATATTTGCTTTTCAGGTCCCACATGCGTGCGTAGATACGTCCCTCTGGAGCTGTTTTCGCAGATTGTAAGACCAAGATAAGAGATCGTTTTGTCTTTTGCGATCATCCACTGCGTGCTAAAGTCTAAGAGACGGTCTACCCAAGGTTCTGCAAGAACGGGATGGTGTAGATCCCATTCTTTTTGCAAAAAAAGCAAAGCCTCTTCAAAGGGGCGTTCTTGAGAGAGGTGATGTCCGCGCCCTGACACCCCGTAGATGCTTTTGAGTACTTTCGGACCTTGCATTTCTTGCCACCATTTTCTTGCGCTTAGCTCATCTTCTAATAGAGCGCTGCCGGGCAACGATGGAGTATGAAGGTAGGAAAAAGCTTTGGAGTTTACCTCTTTGACAATATCCCAATCGGGGATTTCATAGAGAATAGGCTGGTCTTGAATCCAGGATTGGAGTGCATAAGAAGGTCCCCAGGAATAGAGAACAGAGGGTCTTTCTATGCGGGATTTTAGATCTGCTATCTTCGGAATCTCAAACCCGAGTCTTTGCAAACGAGAAAGATAATCGGGTTCCGGCAGATGAGACACTAAGACGGTGTCTTGAGATGTTGCGAAAAGACAAGAGAGAAATTGTAGCTGAATATATAGAGGATGAGCGCAGCAATACTGCTCAAGGGAATCTCTTGGCTGGCTAAGCTCTTCTTCGAAGAACGCATTGGTAAAGAATAGGTGATCCATAGATAGTCGTCGCAAACTTTTCGCAAATGCAGTATATACAAAAGCGCAACAAGTCGCAAGGGCCGGAGATTGCCATGAATAAGATTCGAGTGGGGATATTGTTTGGAGGAAAGTCGAGCGAGCATGAAGTGTCTCTTCTTTCTGCAAAAAATGTAATCGATGCGTTAGATAAAGATAAGTACGAACCTATT
This sequence comes from uncultured Chlamydiae bacterium, assembly GCA_945952445.1. Taxonomy (GTDB): domain Bacteria; phylum Chlamydiota; class Chlamydiia; order Chlamydiales; family Rhabdochlamydiaceae; genus CAMFIG01. The sequence goes on along the minus strand of CAMFIG010000047.1, from coordinate 2,132 downwards.
TTGGTGGGCATTGATAAAAATGGAGAGTGGCACCTGCGGGATGCATACCAATTTCTCTTGCATGCAGAAGACCCAGCAAGGATTCGCCTGCATGGCGCTGAAGATCATGTTGCATTGGTCCCAAGAGAAGATGGTAAAAGCTTGATGAGCCTTTCTGGGCGTTTTCATCATTCAGCCATCGACGTAGTATTCCCGGTATTGCATGGCACATTCGGAGAAGATGGCACCATGCAGGGGCTTCTTAAGATCGCAGATATCCCATTTGTAGGGGCAAGTGTTCTGGGATCTGCGATTGGAATGGATAAAGATGTTATGAAAAGGTTGCTGCGAGATGCAGGGCTTCCTGTCGCGCCATTTCTGACTTGTTATGCTTGTGAGGCAGAATCATTTTCTTCCAAGGCGGCTGTAGAGCAGTTGGGACTGCCTCTATTTGTCAAGCCAGCTAATGCGGGATCTTCGGTAGGTGTTTCAAAAGTGAAGTCGGAATCAGAATTGAAGTCTGCGATGGAGAAAGCTTTCTTATATGATCGCAAAATTATCCTAGAGCAGTATATCCCTGGAAGAGAGATAGAATGTTCTGTGCTAGGCAATGAGTTGCCGATGGTGTCTTTGCCAGGTGAGGTGATCCCTCTTCATGAATACTACTCTTACGAAGCAAAATACATTGATCCTCAAGGGGCTCAGTTTGCAATCCCCGTGGAGCTTCCTGTTGAAGTCTTAGAAAAAATCCAAAGCTTTGCAGCACAAGCATTCCGTGTGCTATGTTGTGAAGGGATGGCTCGTGTCGACTTCTTCCTCTGTGAAGATGGTTCTGTATACATCAATGAGATCAATACAATCCCCGGATTTACTAAAATCAGCATGTATCCAAAGCTTTGGGAAGCAAGCGGCCTATCGTATCGAGAGCTCATTGATAAATTGATAGAACTCGCTCTAGATCGGCATCAAAAAGAGCGCGGTTTAAAAACACAAGTCTAAAAAGGAAAGGTTATATGCAAGGCCCTCGATATAAAGTAGGAATTGGACAAGATAGCCATCGTTTTCTTCCTTCCGACTCTTTTAAACCCTGTGTGATTGCCGGGTTGATTTTTGAAGATGTTCCAGGATTATCTGCGGATTCTGACGGCGATGTAGTCTTTCATGCGATCTGCAATGCGATCACATCGCTGACAGGAGTTCCTGTTTTAGGAGGCATTGCAATTGAGCTTTGTCATAAAGATGGGATCACAGATAGTCAAGTGTATCTTGAAAAAGCTATGGAAACGCTAGGCTCTATGAAAGTAGAACACGTAGCGTTAACTATTGAAGGGAAAAAGCCGCGGATGCAAGCCAGAAATCTGGAGATGAGAGAAAAGATAGCTCAAGTTATGAAGATCGATGTAAGCCAGGTAGGTCTCACGGCTACTTCTGGAGACGGTCTTACCGATTTTGGTTGTGGAGAAGGGCTGCAGTGTTTTTGCGTACTGACTGTTTATTATTGACGCATCTGTATGAGCTGCTTCTTGAAACAGTAAAAATGACTCAAGAGCATTTCTGTGGGATATAAAAAAAAATTCACCTTGTTTGGTGCGTCTATTGTTTTTGCCTTTAGCCTTCTATTCGTTCAACAACTGATTGTTGCTTCTTCTACTATTTGGATTACGCGATTAATTGGAAGTATTCAAGATGGGGCATTTTTTTCTCTTTGGCTAGGACTTTATCTTGCAGCTTTGTTTTTGCCCTATTTCCCTGGAGCTGCGGCCCTTATTGAAATGGCAAAAGCTAAAATGACGGCTCAGATTGTTTTTGTGAATCGGTTTGCTGAAATTTATCAAGGAAACGTGGTGGAGTGGGTTTCTTCTTCTCATCATGTAAAAAAGACATCGACCTTAACTGGAGAGGCTCCTCGTGTTATTGATGGTTATTTGGACTATATTTACCATTTAGCCTCTTCAGGTTTAAATGTTACTCTCAATCTACTGATGCTGGCAGTGATTATCGATCCTTTGTTTTTACTTTCTTATGGAGTTGGAATAGGGATTTGTTTTCTTGTGCTTAAGTGGCAAAAAAAACACAAAAAAGAGCTTTCTCTAAGAGCTCAGCCAATGCTGTCAACTTAAGCATTAACACACCCGAGGCATAGGAAAGAATCG
>CAMFIG010000046.1 GCA_945952445.1 uncultured Chlamydiae bacterium | reverse complement strand
ACAAGATGGTATCACGGCTTGGCGTGCAGTAAAACCTTAAGTTGACAGCATTGGACGTTCAACCAAGTGTTTAAGCAAAAGTTCACGATGCCGGTCATCTTCAGAAATCAAAGAAATCACTGTTTTTAAATACTCATCATTTGAATCCAGCAGAATTGGATCGTATTCAAAATGAACTCCACTCAAAATAACGATTCCCCTTCCAATTCGGCATTCAATGATTGCCGGAAATTTTTTCTCTTCGTCATAGTAAGCAAGCACAGAAGTGTTAGAAAATTTTGCAACCTCTTCAAAGTAACCGCCCCCATTATAAAAGACGGTAAACTGCTCACCTTCTTCAAAACCTTTTGAAGCACCCCATGTCAATTGAGCAGCTCGAGCTCCTTTTTGGGAAAGGTAATCATACTGAGCAAGAATTGGCCCTTTTACTATACCTGGGAAAAAAGCGAGTTCTCGTTCTCCCTGAACTTCAAGAGGAGTATTTTTAGCAAAATCGACAACCGCACCTGCATAATAACTACCTGCACAAATACCTAAAAATGCCCCGCCATTTGCAACATAACTCTTAATTTTTTGATTACCAAGACCATTTAATTCCTTCGTGTAAGGAATATCTGCACCTCCCGGTAGAATAAAAAAAGCAGCGCTTTCTTCCCAGGAATCGTTAATAACTCGCAATGGACCGATATACTGAATAAGGTAGTTCGGCAATACCTTTCTTACTGCAGCAGCTGTCTGCTTAAGGCTTTCTTGAGAAACACCAGGACCATTGTAAATAAACACGGCCTTTTTCTGAGAAATATTAGTTTTTTGACATGCAGAGAAGCTAAAGATGATAACAAGAACATTAAAAAACTTTATCCGCACTCTACCTCTCCAAAAACTTTTGGTCGCAATGCTAATTGGAAATCTTATATTTTCCCATTTAAAATTTCCGAATGCGTCTCTCCACCTCCAACCCAAAAAGGCTTGGATTTTTCCAAGCTTTTTCTATTTCTGAATTTTCATTCTTTTCATCATAAACTTGGTTAACTGTCGGTAGCAGTGATAAAAAAAGGCGCTTTTGTGGTACGATCCTTCTCAGTATCAACTAACACCTATGCACATGATCCGTTCTTTTTGGCTTCGCCTCTTACTTCTTCTTGCAGTTTTCTATACCGTAGAGAGGTTTTGCCATCAGCAAACTAAGGGCTTTCGAGTGGATAACATCTATTCCAACACACCCATCCCTTCTGAATGGACTACTGCCCCACCAGATCCTCTTTTAGAACAAGACTTACGCAAGGTCTTCTCGCAGCCATTTACTTTTTTAGGAGATGGTGGGCAATCCTATAGTTTTCTCTCTCAAGATGGAACCACTGTACTGAAATTTTTCAAATACCATCATATGAGAGTGCCCGGTATTTTCCATCTACTCCCATTTTCCTCTTGGAAAACTTCCTATGAAGAACGATGTAAAGAACGACTAAATAGAACCTTGTATAGTTATCTCTTAGCTTATAAAGAACTGCAGCAGGAAACAGGTCTTATCTACCTGCATTTGAACCGCTCTTCTTTTTGGAACCAATCTATTCAACTTATTGATAATATCGGAATTGCGCATAAGATCCCCTTAGACCAGGTGGAGTTTGCAGTCCAGAAAAAAGCAGAGCTTTCTTTAAAAGACTTAAAAAGGACACTCCTTCATGCTCCTCGAGAAAAATCTGAGCAGCTGATCCAAGATATCCTCTTTTTTATCCATTCTCGAGCACAAAAAGAGATCAAAGACCATGACACTGGGTTAAAAAGAAATTTCGGCGTTGTGGAAGGCAAACTGGTTCAAATCGACATCGGTTCATTTTCTCATGAGCCTTCCTTAAAAAATAAAAAAGTCATGGAAGAAGAACTCAGAAAAAAAACAAAGCGCCTCGCGCGAATTTTAACGAAAAAATCCCCGGATCTTTTAGCATATTATGAAAACCTGATCGAGAAACTGTCTAATGCGCACGACCCTGACCCTTCTTAAAACTGCCGTATGTGTTGCTTTTAGCTTCGGCCTTGCCACTTTTTGCGAATACAAAACCCAAGGATTTCGCTACTACCATCTTCGTTCCAATATTCCCAATCGTCTCTCTTGGGACATTCCAACTCCTCCTATAGAATCGATCACCCCTCTCCTAACCCAAGAGTTTTCCTACTTATCCCAAGGAGATCAAAGCTACGTATTTATCGGACAAGACCAAAAGACAATTTTAAAGTTCTTTAAACATGACCATCTCTCTCCGATACAACTTGTAAAAAAGTTACCTCTAGGAGAAAAATCGATCCATTTGCTCCATCTTAAAGTCCGCTCTTTAGACCCTGTTTTAGAAAGCGTAAAAATTGCATATGAATCTCTGCAAGAGGAAACCGGGTTGCTCTACGTGCATCTCAATAAAACAGAAAACACTCTTCCTACCATAAACTTAATAGGTCCTTTAGGGATCCGATATCAAATCGCTTTGGACTCAACAGAGTTTGCCCTGCAGCAAAAAGGAACGCTTCTGTTTCCTCACATCAAAAAACTGCTGATAAACCAACAAATCCCTGAAGCAAAACACCATATCAGGCAACTGATGCAATCCTTGTCTTGCCGATGCGATAAAGGGATACGCAACGTAGACCATTCTGCTCATCGCAACATAGGCCAGATAAATGGCCGGATTATGGAACTCGATATTGGATCTTATATCATCGATCCTTCGGTAAAAGAAGAGACGGGAAAAACCATTGAACTCCTAGGCCATACGCAAAGGATCAAACGATGGCTTAAAAAATATAGCCCAGAGCTGCTGACATTCTATGAAAGCCAGATTCACTACTGGGCTACAAGGGCTCCTAACCAAGACCGGGGAAAAGACCGAGAAGCCCTTTTGCTAGAGTCTCCACAGCAATCGCCGCAAGGATAAGACCCGCAATCCGGTTCACAATGTTTATTCCGGTCACTCCAAGCCATTTTTCAAGAGCCACAGCAAAATAAAGGCAAATCCCCAAAGACAACGCCACAAAAACAGCACAAAAGCTAAGCCATAATAAGTCTATTTTCGAAGCGGCATTATCTACTGTGACAATCACTGTGCTAATAGCTCCCGGTCCTGCCATCAAAGGGATTGCAAGGGGAACAACTGCAATGGATTCTTTATGTCTTGCTTCTTTTTTGTCTACTTCTGTCTGTTTCATACGGCTGACCTCTGCATTCAACATCGACAGAGCCAGTAAAAAAACGACCACCCCTCCTGCCGCCTGAAAGGCAGCGACCCGGATTCCAAAAAAGGCAAGTAGAGGAGATCCTATCCAAGTGACTATAAGCAAGATAATAGCTACAGCAAAGCTCGCTACAATCCCCGTTCTTTTCTTCTCTTCCGCAGTTCTCCCCTGGGTAAAGTTCAATAAAGCCGGGATGGAGGAAAACGGGTTGCAGATGACGAGCAAGGAAATATAATATTTAATAAGAAGGCCAGAAGTCATAAAATTCTCTCTTTTTCCCCCCAATATGGGAAGAAATCGATTTTTTTTCATTAAGAATTGATTTTTCATCGTCTTGCGATTAGAATTTGTTGTTGAAGTTTCTTAGGCAGGATAAATGAGAAGAAAAATTTTTAAATTCGCAGGGCAACTCGCCATAGTAGGCCTGCTTTGTTTTGGCCTTTACGCCAGTTACCTTTTTTATCAGCAAAACCAAACGAAAAGAAGAGAAGCGCTACAACAAGCAGCAAATCTTCCTAAATCCTTTGTTATCATTATTCCCGCCTATAACAATACCGAATCCTGCGAAAAAAATCTTTTTTCCGTTCTCACCCAACAATATGAGAATTTTCGCGTCATCTACATCGACGACCATTCAGAAGATGATTCTTACACCAAAGCAGAAAGACTGATCTCCATTCTAGATTCTCAGCATCGAGTAACTCTGGTTCGCAACTCCTATAAAAAAGGGACTCTTGCCTCTCTTTCTGAAGCGATCGACTCTTGTAAAAACTCTGAAATTGTCCTAATCGTCGAAGGTTCAGATTTTCTATCTCACGAGCATGTACTTACCAAGCTCAGCCGTATTTATGCTTCCCCTTTTGTATGGATGACTTATGGTAACTTTTTAGATTACCCCTCTTATCGACAGATCCCAGTCAAATGCAAACCCTTTCCAAAGAGCGTTGTATTCAACAACTCTTTCCGTTCCCACGAAGAGATCTCTACCCACCTTAAGACTTTCTACGCCTCTTTATTCAAAGAAATCAGAAAAGAAGACCTCTTCTACAATGGGCGTTTTTTCTCCCAAGCCTGGGAACTTGCAGTCATGTTCCCCTTGTTAGAGATGTCAGGAAAACATGCGCATTTTGTCAACGATGTCCTGTATCTCCATAATCGCTCTCACCCTTCTGCTGAAGCAAAAGCGCACCCTGAGCTCTATTCCGATAGCTTGGCCTATCTGAAAAAGCTCCCTAAATATAAAAGAATCAAAGCGCTCAATCTCGAAGAAATGCCTAATCAGGAAAACCAGTGAAAAATATTCGCTAGAACATGCAAAAAGCATCTCGACATAGCGATCTTATTGTGTCCAGAAAGACTAGAACAATTGGCCGCCATTGGGAACCTTATGAGAAGGCTCTACTAAAACAACATCCCCTTGGCTATCCGGCAATCCTAGAGTTAAAACCTCTGATAAAAATTTCCCTATTTGCTTTGGAGGAAAATTCACCACTGCAATGATCTGCTTTCCAAGCAGTTCTTCTTTGCTATAATGGCGGGTGATCTGCGCGGAAGAACGCTTTATTCCTAAAGCTCCAAAGTCAATTTCCAATTTATATGCAGGCTTTCTTGCCTCCGGAAAGTCTTCCACTTTCACAATAGTACCTGCACGGATATCGACTTTTACAAAATCTGCATATTGTATCTTTTCTGATGCACAAGCCTCCATAAAGACTCCTTTCTTTGGACTAGATTATTGACTGTTTTTTGCTCATTAGTTGGGCTTTTCTATTTCTTCAGGCGGTAAAAGCTCAAACGTCGTTGTTAACCTTAATTTTTTTTGAGAAATATGATCTTTAAGAGTTGCATTTATGACAAACATTCCAGCTGGATTGGTCTCAGAATCATTCTCGTCAAATTTAATTTCTAAAATCATTGGCTGATCCACCTTTTGCGAAAAAAATCGACTAGGAACCTTTCTTTTAAGCGCTGCAAGATCATGCAAGTCTACAATTTTATCTCCACTAGGATCGAAAATTTCCATATCATATGTCAGATCGGCGTTTAGGTCTTTGTCTAGCTCATATCCAGTAAATAGGATAAGAATCCTAAGCGTTTTATTTTTCTCTGGAGTATCAGGATATGGCATAGAGGAAACTAACTGAAGGAGAGGTCCATCCATAACTGGTAAATTCTCCCACTGTTCTTCAAAATTTATGTTGTCTGTGATGGCGATCATTCCACTAAGAGTTCCATTTTTAGTAGAAAAGGCTTTCTTTTGCGCTTGATGCTGCTCTTCTAACAACTCGCTTAAAACAGTCTGCGAAAATCCTTTTCTAGTTTTAGCTTCTTCAAGGCAGAGGCAATAAATGCGATCGTGTTTAAAAATAAGTTCTTGCAAAACTAATTTCGCTTGATTTTTCAACTCCTTTAGTTCTTCAGGATTTTCCATTTGCTTAGGAGAGAGCTCCAAAACGTCGATAATTCTTTTCCCATATCTCGCATCTCCAGAAATATAGAAATGACTACACATATATTGCACGGAACCAAAAAAATTGACAGGTATTGCAAGAAAAGACTGAATTTTATTTCCAAAAGACATGATTTTTTGCGTGGGCAAATGCGCTTTTACAGCTAAATGAATGGCTTCCCCTTGTAATCCTCCCATATACAAAGCATCAATGAGATGCGGGTTCTCCTCAAATCTTATTCCAGCATCTTTTATCCAATTAACAATCTCTTTAGGATAGTATCTCGCCAATGCCGTAAAAACTCCAATATAATGATTTATATTAAGATTTTTGACTGCTTTTATAATCTCCTGAGCTGCTATCGGAGTTGGTTCTAAGTAAAAAAACTCAATTTGATCTGCTAACAACAGTTGTTTATCATCTTTTTCTGCAAAGCAAGCAGTAGAAAAAAACAAAAAAAGAACAAGAATTTTTAATTTCATTTGCCTATAATCTCCTGAATTGGGTGGTTTAATTCATCGTAGACGACCGCTTTGAATGATCCATTAGGCAAAGCAATCTGTGTGAGACAGTGAAAATCATTATACTTATACCGCGTGACGCCTCCTTCAGCATCTATCACACTGACAAGATTGTAATCTTCATCATATTCTAAGTAAGTTGCATTTCCATTACCGTCTTGAATTCTAACTACATTTCCGACCTCGTCATAATCATAACTCATACAACCTACAGGACTTGATACTTTAATGACTTGATCTCTCTCATTATAGCTATATTCGAATCCCCCTTCCGAATCCGAGCAAGTCTTTAATCTTGATCTCTCATCATAAGTTCTTCGAATTGTATATCCGTAAGGATCTGACTCCTCTGTTACCCGCCCCTCCTCATCGTACGATATTTCTTTTGCAAGCTCGCAGCCTTTTTTAATCGTACTAACCGCTCCTACATCAGGATCATATTCATATTCGATTGCCTCAGTCATTAAATATTGGCATGAAATCTGCTTTGTCAAGGGATCTTCTATTACAAAACCGCAAGGAATAAACTTCGTTAGCCTTCCTTTGTCATCGTATTGATAAATTTGAGCTCTTCTTCTTCCATCCAAGGAAAGAACTAAGCGATTTGCGGAATCATACCAAAATTTCCACTCTACCCCAGCTTGATTCTTTATTGAACAAATGTTTCCTCTGGAGTCATAACTATAATGAGCTTCATGACCAAAGCTGTCTTTAATTAAAATCGGTTGGAGAATCCCATCTTGATAAGAAAATTCGATATTCCTTCCTAAAGAATCCTGAGTTTGAAGCAAGCGGTAATGCGAATCGTATTGACTGAAGATCTCTATGTTGTTTGGACCTTGAATTTTTGCGGCATGATCTTTCAAACTAAATTGTCTTTCTTTAGAAGCTTTTCCTTTGGTCACCGAAGTCGCTCGATGGTAATGATCATAAGAGGCTGCAAAAACAATACGCCTGTTAGCATCATGCATTGCACTCAAATTTTTCTCTGAATCATATTCATAAAATGCAATATTTCCTAACTGATCAGCAACAGCTTTGAGCTGTCTATCTTCATTATATTGATAATAAACTGTTTTTCCTCCTGGACCACCTACTCGAACAATACGTTCGTTCTCATATTCTATCTGAATTTTTTTACCGTTTTGATGAGCAATGCTCACTAAGCGATCTGCATCATATGAAAAGAAAAAGCTTGTTCCCTGCCCATCATTTTTTTGTATAAGCTTGCCTAAAGGATCAAAAAATGAAGTTCCAGTCTCTTTATGCAGCACAAAACGCCCATCTTCGTGCTCTATGAGAAAATCGGAATTCCTTTCTGATGTATAGATTGGGCAAGATTGAGTATCCAGGCCATAAAACATAAAACTATATTCACTCCCCTCTTCAAAAACAAAAATTTCAGGAAAAACTTCTGTGATGAGGTTTGTTGTTATCCATTTTATTCCTATTCTTTTTCTTGGGAAATGTAAAGAAGCAGGACTCAATTCCCATCCTCTCCCAAATCCACAATCCCGATCATTGAATGAGTTATAATAGCGAATGAATTCTAAGGCGTTATTTCCTGGAACAGGAAAACGCATGTCGACAAATGTCTTTTGAATATTTCCAATCTTGCGTGTTCGTTCTATTGTATGCGCAGCAGCCTTAAAACCATTGCCTAGGACAGCAACATCCCACTCCATTACATCTTCTGAAGGTCTTGAGCGAATAGCACTTTCCTGTAATGAACCAGGCTTATCACCAAAAAACTCATGAAAATTACTTTCAGACAAATGATAAGCAACCCCTCCAACAAAAGGACCATGGACTATCCCTTTTAAATAACTAACCATTGCAGGAGTGCTAAAAACAGTGGGAACATACCTAGGTGTATAGTCGTTAAACAAGGAAAGATCTATAGGAACATCATTTTCTTTGAGCCATTTAACAATACCCGTAATCTTGCCAAGTCTCTTCAATTCTTCTAAAATAGGATATTGTCTTGCAAATTCATCAAAGTGAGAAGTAAAATGGCTAGCAAAACTTTCTGCAGCTGCATCTTCTCTACGTTTTTGTTTTCTCAACGTCTCTGTTAAAACCTCCATTTCGACTTGTCCAAAAATCATAGATTGTCCATTCGGAGATTTGATAAGCTGAATTTCTTTGGGAACAAACCACATCTTGTTCTCTAACATAGATTCCGAGTTTAGTTTCATATGTGGGTCTGAGTATCTCTCCGGAAGCGATTTATACCCTGGCACTCCCGCCCTAAAAGAATTTCCTGAAATATTATCTTTTCCAAGAATTAAACACTTAAGCACCCTATCTGCTTCGAACATAACCTGACCAAAATGAGTATTTTCTGTTACTCCTTCGTAGTGAACTGGCATAGAGTAGAGATGTTTAAGCTTGTTCTTTTTAATTTTTGCATTATTTTCAGAATTCCAATCAATCGACACACCCGGTGATTGAGGCGGTTTTCCTCCAAGACCATAAATAGAGCGAACTGCAACTGCGAAATCATCAAAATCCATAGGCGGTAAGGAGTAATTCTGTGTACCGATTAGAATAAGCTGCCCTGTGGAAAAATCATAAGTAGCTCCAACAATATCCGAAAAAGAACCAATCATTTGAGCAGTTCTATCGAGAGAGACCCCTCCCAAATCTCCAGCAGGTTTTATGCTACAAGACAATCCTGGTTTAATGACAGTAGGACTGGGTCGTACAGCAGGCCAGAATAGATCAGGATCCGTTACAAATTTCAAATCCTGTTCCAATCCCTGTTTAAAGGTGTCCTTGCCATTTAGGCTTTCTATCCAGATAATAGCTTTCGGTGGAGCAGAAACCCCTAAAATATCAAAACTAGGATGCTCTATCCCTAATATTTCTAATCCCCATTCCAAGCCATCAATACAATTACCCGCTACACCTAAGTACCTTCCCTGTCCAACTCCATTGAGGATAGCATCGATTTGAGCGTCAGTAGCAGGAACTGTAAAAGAAACTGTGCCTGGTACTATTTTATCATCAAATCGAGGCTTCTTTGGATATCTTCCTATAGTAATTACTTCGCCATTATCTCTTGTCAACACCCAAAATCCATGGCCAGTCGCTGATTTCCCATGTTTTGTTATTGTTCCTGCAGGATAAACACAAAATTCTGCAGATTTAAGTCCTAAGGGATCAATAAGATTGATGGGATTGTTTTCAACATAAGCATAAGGATTAAAACTTTGAGGATTTATCGTTTTTCCAGACCTGGGATCAGGAGACAGAAATCTACCAATTTCTGGATCATAATATCGATTTCTAAGGTAAATCAGTCCTGTTTCCTCTTCATAATCTTCTCCAGCGAAAGTAAAATTATTAGGTTGCGCACAGATGGAATTTTTAATAGCCCCAAAGGGTTCATAATTGTAGACGTTACAAAGTCTCTGCTTCATGTCTGTTATGGCAACAACATTTCTATCAGGATAGTCGTAAAGATAAAATTGACAGCCCGGTCCCGACACATGAAACTGACAAAGCCTTGATAGGCCATATATATAAAAGGTCTTTATCGTCCGATCTGTTCGTATTTCGAGTGCAACTTGAGGAATAGGAGACTGAACATCATTAACGTAAAGCGTTGTTTCCCCATTTACAGTTTTCGAAAGACGCCGTCCTTCGGCATCATAAGTATAAGATACCTCATATTCTGCATTTTGATATTTGATCAGATTATCATGAACATCATATGTATATTCAACTATGCGATCTCCTTCGACTTGTCTGATCAAATTCCCACGCCTATCGTAAAGGAATTGGCAATTACCTACTTTTGTTAAATGGTTATCTTGGTCATATGCATATTCTACTAATCCGTTAGGAGTCTCTTTCGTAAGACGATTACCAAGCGCATCATATGTATATTTTTCATACCCATGCGGATATTTCACGTTGATAAGGCGGTTGAGCCTATCATAAGAGTATTCTGTTACTTTAGAACCATCTTTAGTAAATTCATCTAAACGAATACGATTGCCATTTCCATCAAATGTATATTTAAATCCTATGATAAGCGTTTGATCAGAACGTCTATGGAATACAGAAACAACTCGTTTAGCTTTATCATACCCATATTCTGTTGTGATCCCATTGGGGAAAATGGTCTTCGAAAGAGTGTTGTTGGTTTGATCGTAAACATATTCAACTTTAGCATCAAAAAAATTAACAGCTACAAGTCGATCTGCAGCATCATAAGAGTAGGAGACATCAATCCCACCTGGATATCTGATCTGTTGAAGCCGTCCTCTGTGGTCATAAGCATAAAGCAGCGAATCTGTCTTAGGATAAGTAACCCCCACCAGTTTATTTAAAAGATCATATTCATATTTTGTCACTCCGTGCTCATCTTCTATTTGAATGCAATTTCCATTTGGATCATATTGATACTGAAACAGTTTCCCCTGAGAATCCCTAATTTTGGAAAGCTGTCCTAGCTCATCATATTCATAAGAAACGGAACAAGAATCGGCTGTGATCACCTCTTTCAGTTTCCCTTCCAAGTCGAATGCAAAAGAACGGCCAATTTGCCCTCCTTCTGCATGACTACATAAAAAATAACCAAGAAAAAAACCACTACTTAGAATTGATGAAGCTCTTAGAATTTTGTGTAAAGAGAAAGCCATTTGTATTGCACTTGTCTTGGAGGTTTATCATTATTAAAAGGCACTACTATTCCAACAGGAATCACGTAGTCATATACCTGTTTATTCATCTCGCTTTTACTGGAAGGCACGTCTACTTCGAGTTGAAACCAATGTCCATCTTCATAAAGACAGTAAGCTAAAGTCCCCCATGCCGCGACTTCGCCTTGATTACTAATCCTTAACACTACATTAACGTTCTTAAGGAAAAGATCTTTCTGAGGTGGTTGTTGGATTTCTCGGTCCGGATGCATTAACAATTGGGCAGCTTGTTCATCATTCAGAAGGTAAGCTTTGACATCTATGTTTTTTGCATACCCGGAATTTTTATAAAATATCCATGAAGTCCATCTCGCAATAAAGACATCCTTTTTGCCAGTGATCGTATCTCTAACTTCAAAAAAGAGAATCATACTGAGCACGAAACCTAAAGCAATAGCGCATCGAGAAGGTTTTTTCATGGCTTACGCCTAAAGACTTCTTTAAAATTAGATTCTTCTACCGGATAGACAACTCTTCCTGGCATATCATCCTCTGATGGAGGCTGTATAATGCAGAAAAAGCTTTCAGCAAACAATTCTTTGGGAGTTTCTTCAATCAATGGTTCCTTAGGAGCTACAGAAATACTGACACCTTCCTGTGAAAGCTGAAAAAGACTTAAAGGTTCTTTTCCAAAACCACATATTGAAACCAAACAGAAAAAAAATATGGGGGTAATTTTTTGATTCATCATAATTAACAGAGCAAATACTCTTCGCCTTAAAGCAAGAGAGCAAGCCCTCAACTCCTTATTTAAGTTAAAAAATGCCAGCTTTTTTGATCTCACTCCATAAGAGCCGCAAAGTTGACCTTCTTTTGGGGATCTTTCCCTAAGACTACAAAATAGCATGCTTAATTCGTTTTAGGCTTAAGCCCGCTTATCTACAGTAAAACTTCTCAAAGTTTGATCTTAAAGAAGCAGCCCAACAAGTTCATGATTTAGCAATCTGTATTTTGGGTCGTATTGTATGTAGAGCATTTGTTTTTCCAAAGAAAAATTTTCCTACCATGCAACGCAGGATCTCTTTCTTAAGAAAAGGAAGTACAAGAGATAATTTCTTGTATTATAAAATAATCAATAAACAACAAAACTAATCGTTGAATTAATGCAAACGAATAGGTATCCTTCTGTTTTCATTTTTCTAAGCAGGAGCAAACAACATGGCTTGCATAACCACAGCGACGACTCCAACAGTCTCTGCACCTCCAGAAAGGCATACAATTCTCACGCTTTCAAATTGCCAAAATCTGCTCCGTAAATTAGAAGCGATCCTCCAAAGACACTCTATCACTTATAAAGACCCTCTATCTGATAAGATTTTTAGATGGGCTGCAGAAGTATTCCAGATAGCAAAAAAGGAATACAGAGACCAAGACCCCGATCGTTTAGCAAGAGAAGCAATCACGAGTCTTTTTCATACAATCCTTGTCGATCCCATTTTCCACAGACCCTTAATAGACCCTATTCTTGCAAAAGGAGACTGCATATGGGAACGCTCTACTTTTGATCTATTTAAATCTGCAGATCCAACTACTTATGATGAAAATCCCCCTTCGCATCTTTTAGCGAAAGAGTTGATTGATTTAGCCTATAGCGAAGGCCTATATCCAGAGCCTTTATCTTCAGAATCTAGCTGTGATATCATTCCCTCTTCTACCAAAGAAGTTTCACTTACAAAAGAGCATTGTGAAACGCTTCTAGAGTCTCCCATGGGGAAACATATGTTACGCTTTTTTTGCCAGCAATTAGGAATAAAATCTTTTCTCATTCAACAACAACAGCAACTGCAGGCTGATTTAGTAGAGGGAAGAGAGCTCTTTAATCTATGCATGCAAAGAATGCAAGAGCTGATCGATCAAACCACCGCCTCTGCTGAAGAGAGGATCAAAGAGCATGAAGAGGCTCTTTTAACGCAGCTTGCTGATATCGACGCATATTATCAAGAAGCGTCAGATAGACTACGAACCCAAATAACTCATATAGAAGCAAGACACTGCGCAGATGTTGAAGGGCTCAAACATAGGATTCATCAAGATAGCGCTTCTTATGCTGCCGCCATCAAAGCTATGCATGAAACCCACGAAAAAGCTGTCTCTGCTTGCCAATCACAGATCACTACCTTAGCAAAAAATCATGCAGCCACAGTGGCTGCTGTTCAAGCTAAAGTGTCTGATGCTATGGCTGTTGCGAGTACTTTACAAAGAAACCTTGATATCGCAAAACAAAACATAGTTCATCAAACAAGAGAAATCCACTCTCTTCGCAATGAGACAACCCACCTGCGAGCGCAAGTCAAAGAACTAGCCTCAGCAGATGACGGATTTTTTTGTTCAATCATGTAAATATAGGTATTGATTATGGCGGCCTTAGTACCCAATGCAAAATCTCCAATCTCTTCATTACCCGCAATGGATGCCATGTTTCAAACGTTATTGACCCAAGACAACCGGCTATTAGAAGAAACGCAAAAAACAGCCTTCTTAGCTTTGACAACTTATGCACAGCAAGGAGAGCAAATCGCTGCGGTCTCTAGAAGTTTTGCAGACCTTCAAAGCCAACTCTCGATGGCAGCTGGATGTCGCAGGGAAGAAAAAATCTTATTTCATAGTACAATAAAAGCTTTAACAGAGCAGATTTCCGATCTCAATGCAGCTTTACAACAAGCGCGTAAAGAAGTATATCAGATTGCAGATATGCCTGCGCCTGAAGAGGCATCTATCAGTTCTATGACAGATTGGGACCATACGACCTCTCAAGACTCCATAAACCAAATCTGCCTTACAGTATCTAGCTTAAAGGATCATTGTGACACACTACAAGCATCCCTTGTACATCTAGAAAGGAAATGGCACAAAATCAAGAAAACAAAGGCAACCGCTTTAGGCTATCTGAAGGCATACGAAGATCAAATTCCTCATGCAGAAGCCTCAGCTCTCCAAGCAGAAGCCATTGCTTTAGAAGCAGAGGCTAGGGCTCTACAAGCAGATGGGGCTATTGCATCAGAAAATTCCGCGGCAGCCCATGAAGAATCAGAAGCTAACCGAGTAGAGATCCTCGCTTGGGATCACGAGGCCGCTGCAAAAGCTAGAGGAGGATGTGTAGCTAGTCGAGCGGCTATTTTGTGTAAAGACAAAGCCTACTTGATATGTATAGAACATAAATGGGTACTCATCGCAAGCTATGAGTTTTTAAAAACTAAACCCTATTTTAATGAACTATGGTCTAATAGCTGGGCTCCGACTCATGATGCTCATGAAGCCGCTCTTATGTCTTATCCAGACAAAGCCTTCTGGCTCAATAATTATTGCGGAAGACACGTATTTGTAGCCGGCAAAACTTGGATCGATAAAAGATCTCATTTGGCCGAACTACAAAAAGTCCAGGCATTCCGTTAAAAAACCAAGGTTTCATCATGTCTTTAACAGTTCCTGCTTCAAGATCCCATACAGAAGGATCTACTACGGCGCTTACAGATCCCAAGCTTGCATCTGCCATGAACGCCATCTGCACAAGTTTATCGAATGCTGATGCTATGCTTCAAGAAGAGACAAGCAAAACAGCCGCACTCGTAAAAAAGGTGTATACACAACAAGAAGAACATCTTGCAGAGCTTTTAATACACTGTGAACAAGCTCAAAGAGAACTTAGAAGCCGCGAAAGATCTTTTAAAGAAGTAGAAATTCTCCATGAAAAAACAATCAGAAATCTACATATACGCATCTCTAACATGCACTTACAGTTAGACACAATCGCACGAAACTATCCCGCCTCCAAAGAACCCTTATCTTCTTGCCTTGAGGAGGAACGTCAAATGATCCTCCTTGGGCAGAGCTGTACGAGAGACCCAAAAACATTACAAACAGAAATGGCAGAAATGCAAAGAAAACTGCAAGTCCTATCTATAGTCATCGAGCGTGTACGCAATAATCTCACATCTATAAACCAAACATTCCATGAAAAAGTCTCAGAAAATGTAGCCATAGAAGCAAAAAAAGAAATTGCAAGGGGAAGGCATGAAGCCGCCAATTTACGAATAGAGGCTGCAAATGCCAGAATCAATGCTGCCAATGCCCGCATCGAGGCGGCTAATGTAGCAGTCCCTGCGGCTCAAGCTAGAAGGAATGCAGCCATACAGAGATATAATTCCGCTGTAAGAAGAATTAAAGCAGCTCAATTGCAACATAAAAAGTAAAAAACTTATGACAATAACCACAATCTCCACAACTACCGAGAGCATTCTTCACCTTACTTTGCATGCGCAGACGCCTTCTCGCCCTGCGGATCCCTTTCAAGAGCATTTTCCCCATTCCTTGGAGCTGACAGCGGAAGAAAAGATCGCAGTCCAAGACAGACTTGCCGCTTTGAAACAAGAAGGTCTTAGAGCCAAGATCCGATCCCTTCTCCATAAGCTGCCAGAGCATTCTCTTCTTTCTAAAGAAGCTCTTCGTCAATGGTTGTTAGAGTTTGTCACGATCGAAGATGCTGAAGGCATGGCACTTTCTTTTGCTGTTCTGATCTTGACTATCATTCGGCCTTCTTTAGATAAGACCGAAGATCATGCGGATATTATAGAGCTCGAAGATCTCGCTGAAGACATTATCCATAATTTGCTTCCTGAAGAAGATACCAAAGCCTTCTTAGAGGACTGTGATGACGGACTTCGAGAAAAAGCTCTCGTTGATGAGCGCTACAAACAACTCGGCACGGCGCTTCAAGCGCAACGCGCGGCATTCGCAAAAAGTCTCTCGATGATTGAAGCGCACACGCAAGAAGCCTTTAATCGTCTAATAGGCCGTCTAATAGATCTGGAAAAAGAACTCACAGAAGAAATACATAACATCGGCGATAGAACTCTAGGCGCTGCTCAAGAGCTAGAAACCCTTAAAACAACCATTGTTCATTGGATCCAAAACTCTCAACGAGAAGATACAAAATGAGCGGACTTACACCTGTAGAATATTTAAGGCTAAGAAGACAGCATGGCCCTCTTGCTGATTTAGCCAAAAAAGAGAGCCTCGAGCTAGCAGAAAAAGCCCAAAGACAGATACACCAACTTTTCCAACGATGTATCGCTCAACAACAAACCTATCAAGAATTCATAAGTTCTACTTTAGACAGTATAAGCGCTGTGGATTTAACCGGCGCTACACAAGAAAAAATCGATATATTGCTAAAAATGGCTCACAGTGTCAGCCGTGTTCTACAAGACAACACAGATCTCAGGGTAAGTGGCAAAAACCAATCAGAAAAAGATGCTGAAGCTATCTTAGAATATAAAAAATCACTCGCAGCCGCTATCCGTGGAGAAGATCATATATGACACCGGTATCGTCCTCTTTTTCACCAGTAAACCCCACAGAAGATCTTGTCAGACAAACAGCTATCCGAAGACAGCTCATATGTGAATTATATACTCTTAGAGAAGCGATCTCGAGCTCCGGCTTTTCCGATGATATGACTCGACAATTGGACGAGTGGCATACAAATTTTTCCAATGCTCTTCGCTCATATAGTGACGAACGTCAAGTCCTATCTGCCTATATAGGCCTGCTACAAAACATCCTACGCGATCCCGTTACTCTGGCCCCCTTAGATAAACAAGCCGTCTTAGGCAGCGATGGATATACTTATGGATCACTGTCTTTAGCTGTTTACAAACTGGGCACATCTGAAGAGTATAGAAAACGCTCTCCGATGAATCCAAATAATCCAGAATCTCTATGCACAAGGCCACATCCTGTCGTACGGTCAATGCTAGATTGGGTAGAAGGACATGACGCTCTACTCTATTCAAAAGAGCTAGAAGAGAGATATCTTCAACTCATCCCCCAAAAACATGAATCTACAGCAGAACGCATTGAAAAATATCGGGCAAAAAAAGCAGAAAAAGATAGAATAGATGAGCTTGCAAGACGAAAGCAAGCTGTAGATATTTCTGCAGAGATGGAATCTCAAAGTAAAGCATTTGCAGACAAGGTATCTATGAGCATAGAGAGCCTTGCCCCAACTAGAACTCTTTCAGGCCGAGCTCAAAAAATCCTAAATGAAATGAAAGCTCGCAGACATGCAGAGCTATCTGCTATGTCAGTAGAGGTAAATGCGATTGCAGAAAGAGACCGAATAGCCATTGAAACCTCAAGTAAAGATATTGAAGATCTACGATCTTCCATGTATATCCAGACAGAAGAGGCTTGCAGCTTGCTTTTAAAACGAATTGAGACCTTCGAAATAGTGACATCAGCAGAGATCCTTGCGCAAAAAAACACAGAAGCACTCGAACGATTAAGATCTTCCGTCTCTCAGCTAGAATCACTCACTACAACTCTAACTACCGTTTTTAACGAGCTAAAAAACAGTCAAAGCCAACTAGACAGATCTATAGATATGACAAAAAGAGAATTGAACTCTCTTAGACAAGAAATTATCGAAGCAGAAAAAGTGATCAAAGAAAAGCAAAAAGGATGCATGAGAAGTGTCATGGGCACCCTAGCTATTATAGGAACATGCGTTTTTGCGCCATACGTCTCCCATGCTATAGCCGCATCGCTTGAAGGTTTTGAAATGACAGCAATAGCTGCAAGAGGAACGATCGCAGGGGGCTGCTTTGTAGCCATTGTTAGCGCCGAGTAAGAGCAACTTCCAAAAAGGAAATTATTATGATCCCTTCTTTTAGACCTCAAGACGAAATTGAGCTTTTACAAAAATTAGCTGGCTATCTACCAAAAGACCACTGCAACTTCTATGTTGAACGGGTCAGTAAAGCGAGAGCAGCAGCACTAAGTCATCTAAATAAGAGCGACCTAAGCACTGCTGATTTTGCAGAAAGGCTCAGAGCGTCCAAGGAATGCACCTCATCCACGCTCATGAGAACAGACTTTAGAGCCGCTTGCAATGGATTGACTGAAGGGCAACGTAAAACAGATGAAGACACGCCGATTCAACATCCAAGTGCAACGATAGAGCAAGTAAAAAAGGGTAAGAATC
>CAMFIG010000045.1 GCA_945952445.1 uncultured Chlamydiae bacterium | reverse complement strand
ATTGCACGTCAAGCCGAATTTTTATCAAGACGCTTCTTCAATCACGAACGGTATAGCCCATACAAAGTTCTCTGAAACATCGGCATGGCAAACACGAGTGCATAAAGCGACTATAATCAAAAAACAACTCTTCATAATCCTGCTCTCTATCTCAAGAGGCAGCATATAAAACAATATTTTTTGCACCAAGAACAATCGGATTTTGTCGACTCTTTGTATTGGGAACCTTTTAACAAGATGAAAGAAAAAACCAAACAATGGCATGATCTGTTTTTTTGAGGTTTACATGAAAAAAGCTCTCCTTGTCGTAGACTACATTGCAGGGATCGGATCCGATCAAGGCTCTTGCGCCAGCTATTTGCAAAGTCATCCAAACATCGTTGCGAATACCAACCATCTTATCGACTTCTTTCGCTCCCACAAATTACCGATTTTTTTTATACGTCTGGCATTTGATACAAATTACACAAACCTACCCCAACATGCTCCTAAAGGCGCTTTTCTGAAAAAAGAAAGAAAATTTCTTTTGGGATCCAAAGATGTGGAGTTTCTTCCGAATCTCCATTACCAACATGGCGATACCATCATCAATAAAACATATGGCGATATTTTCCATGGCAACCAACTCCTTGCTGCGTTAAAGCAAGAGAAAATCGAAGAGCTGGTATTAACCGGCATCTCCACGAATAATGCCATTGCCAATGGTGCTGCAACGGCTATGAAACATGATTTTTACGTCGTTGTTATCGAAGATGCCTGTGGAGCTGCGAGCGAATACAACCATCGCCTTGGTCTAGAATTTATGCAGCAGTCACAACAAGTCAATGAGGTCTTACAGGCTGTAGATTATATAAGCAAATCCACTCTCTCATCTAAGATATCTTATTGATCGTATACCTATCGAGATGTAGAATCGCCGCTCCTTGATTCTTAAAGGTAAATCATGAAGATAGGACCTTTGCATTCTTCCTATTTCGCAAAGGAGATGGGATTCCAAAGAACCTGTGAAGCCAGCACGATGTCTCATTGGCTCTCAAGGGCGCTTCTTTCTATTTCCAAAGCCTATACTGTTAAGATTGCATCTTTGCCATCTTGTGAACCTCCTCCTTCTCTTCCTTGGATCCAGAACGCTGTAACGGCCGTCAAGCACTGGCCTCGAGCTTCTTGCCAAGGCAAACCAAGTCCTGTAGAAGAGCTTAGCATTTTTTTTCTGCGCCTTTTGAATCCCAATATCCCTACCCATTTTTTGCAAAAAGAGTTTCTCTCTCTACAGGATGAGACACAAAGAACTCTTATAGGTTGCTCTGCGATCCCTCCCTACCAAATTGCTGAAAATCCTCTTCTTTTGCTTTCTATCCAAGACTCCAAAGGGAGGTCTTGTGTCGAGATAGTGCTAAAAAGACTCTATGCGCAAGAACATTTTCTTTTACAAGCTCAAGAAATCCAATGTCTATTAGAAAGCCATCTTCCTTTAGAAGAGAAAATTTCCCGCTGCATTTACTGCGATCCAGAAGCTCTTAAGATGTGGCTTCTCACGCAAATATGGAACGAATTCTGCCCTTCAGAGGCTTTTGACATGCAAACAGCCTTAAGCTATGCAGAAAGTGTCCCGGATCTATGCAAGCATCATCTACAAGATCTTCTAAATACAATCGAAAAAACTATAGATTGCCACTGGGAAAAGCTCCCTGACTTTTCTCTTACATCTTCTTCCGTAGAAAGCATCATCTTAATACGAGAAGCCCTTTACTTCGAGTTTGCTCGTCGACTTACAGAAACAATCGATCCTTCTAAAGGGCTTTCTTTCCTTTCTCAAATCAAAGAGACCGCCCTTGCCAAAGAAATCCTCAAGGCTTTAGCAAAAAATCGTGGCAGCTATATTGTCGAGAATATGAATACACTTGTCCAACTGCGGACTTTACACCTTGCCGACTGGCTAGAAATCTACGAGATCTACTTCCTGCATAACTGGCTCCAAGCCTGGCAGCATATCAGCTGTTTTGGTCTAGACTTCAGCGATATAAACACCTTTTCAAGGCGAACGATCGACTTCTGCACAGCCCATTTTCTCTACGACGAAACCTCATTTTCCATCGCCATGCAATGTATGCAGGATGTTTCCATAAAACAAGAAGTTCTCATGCAATGCGAAAAAATCGACATGCAAAAAACGATCCGTCTATTCCCTTTATTCCAAATGCCATCTTCCTCGTTGCATACAGAAAAAGCACTTCTCTATGCAAAAACTTATCCGGAGCTCTTCTTACAATATATAGATAACTTTTCTCTTGTAAGGGATGATAAGATCGAATCGCTACGGCAATGCGCACAAGCCAACGGAAGAGCCTCAGCAGCATTTTTAGAACACTTCTATCTTGACGACCCTAACATACGCTATGAACTTGCCAGACTGTGCATTCTCTCTCCTAAACAAGATACCAAGTATCCAAATATAGCCTATTCTTTTCAGAACTTTTCCATCATCGAAGCCGGTAAAATAGCGTATCTTGCAGAGCTGCTAGCCCGTCAAGATCCATCTGGAACGGCTATGTATCTACAAAACCTCAACATCGATCCAAATAACCAACCTCTGCTTATTCATATTGCCTCTATTTGCATGGAACGAGATGCAGAAGCTACCCTAGAGAATATTGAAAATTTTCAGATCGACCCCGATAACCAACCTAGCTGGATACTCCTTGCTAAAATAGCCATAAAGTATGGCCTCGAAGCTGCCATCGAAGCTTTTCCTTCTTTTCCAATCGACTTACAGCACGAACGCATTGCACTTGCGTCTAACTGCGCTTCGAGAAATGGTGCCGCTACAGCGAAATTCTTTGCCCGCTTTGCCATTGAAAATGAAGATGCCAAGATGAATATCGCCTGGCTTTGCGCAGAAGAAAATGCTGCTGCTACCGCTGAATTTCTTCCTAATTTTAAAATCCAAAATCCCCATTTTTTAAATAGCCTCGCTCTACGTTGCGCAGAAAAAATCCGCATAGATCCTAAAGGCTGGCCCTCACCCCTTGCCCAGCATATTGGCCATTTTGGGACTTTAAGCCAAAAGACACTTTTTGCAGTGGCTAAAGACTGTGCGCAGCATGAAAATGGCAAAGTAGAAAAATACATTCAGCTTTTTAAACTGGCTAATGAAGAAGAACGGATCCAAGTAGCCCTTTTATGTTCTCAGAACCCAAGCAATCAGATCTCTCTCTATGTTAAGAACTTTGCAATCCAAGATCCAAGAGTTCTCACTGAGATTGCCAAGCGCTCCATCCACCAGCCCGACCTTACTCTGCGGCATTTGCAAAAATTCCCCCTCGGCTCGTGGCGTCAAGAAGAGCGCTATGAGATGGTAGAAACCTACCTCCGATCTTCTAAGATTAAATTTCCTATATTGCATGCCCTCTGCCTAGCTCTTCCACTAAAAGACTACAGGCATTTTGCCGTGCAGTTTCTGCTGACCTCCCCGGAGTCGGCTACAAATCTTAGCGGCTGGATCTTTCGAGATCGCATGGATCCTGATTCTGTCTTGCCAATAGCAAAGCTCTGTGCTCAATACGACGAGAACTTTCCGCTTCTTGATGTATTGCCAGTCCGAAAGGAGATGCTATTACAAGAGCTACTGCTGATCTATACACAATCTCATACCAATATAGGTTTTCTGATTGTCTATTTTAGAAAGTTTCAGATCCAAGATCCCTCTTTCCGTTTTCGTATAGCGAAGCAATGCGCACTGAAACAGCCAGCAGAGATGAGAGAGCATTTAGAAAACTTCACCCTCTCTGCTCCTACTCATATGCATGTTACCATCCTCTGTGAAAGCCCACAAGCCTTCTCCTTAATCCAAAACAAGAGCGAAGCAGAAAAAGTCTCTCTCATCAAAAGGCATATTTTAAAAAAACCGACATTCCTTATGCAGCATGTAGATACCGTCGGCTTTGCGAGTCAATCCGCTCTTTGCAAGATCGCTATCCTCGCAGCAAAGAGGATAGACGTCTTGGCTTTTCTAAAAAAATGGGAAATCCAAGATCCTGAAACGCTCTTTGCCATCGCAAAAAATGATATCATGTACAGACTCTGCAATCCGACAGAAACAATCCGGCGTTTAGGGATCAAAGACCTACAAAAACAAAAAGAACTTATACTCTTAGCTCTTGATCACCCCTTCGATCTTATCGAGACGTTTGATGCGCTTGGCATCCAAGATTCTCACGTACGCAGCTCCATTGCCAAAATAAGCGCGCAAAATAGTCCTCAACATATAGAATCTTTTCCTTTTCTTAGAATCCCGTTACACCAAAATAAAGATCTCGCCCAGATCGCAACCCTGTATGCTTGGAATCATGGGAGTGCAGTATTTCCTAAAATCGACCTTTGCTTTCTTATGCTACCTCGGCAGACTAGATATTTCCTCAAAAGCTATGCTCTTGTGGGCATGGTACTCTGTGGAACTCTATCGCAAGAGGGCCTTGCTTTTCTTAGCAATACCCTATTGCCCGACATGCACGATCGAATAGAGCGAATAGAACACCTACATTCTTTCTGCTGCTTAAAAAATGGAACCAATCTTCTGTCTGCAGAGATAGATGCATTAGAACCTTATCAACTGCAACTTCTCTGCATCCTGTGTTGTATAGCGAGCTCCAATCCCCCCTCTTTTTCAATACAGGAAAAGCAGCTCTTATCGGAGATCCTGCAATATGCAGATGAACCAATACGCCGATGGTTGCTTGGGATCTACCTCATAGAACACAAAGAAACTCTTTACCTCCCCATGCTTGCTGTACAGTCGTGGAAACAGCAGTGTTCTTTACTCGAACAAGCAAGCCTGCAAAAAGAATGCGATTTCCTCCTCTCATCTTTCCCTAAGCAACTCCAATCCATGACAGCTCTACATAGTTGGCTTAGCGCGGCAAGGGCTTTAGACCTTGCGCAAGACCTGCCTCCCCGCAATAAGATCTTACTGCTTTTTCGCATAGCCCAAGATTTTTCTTCTCACGAGAATTTCCAAAAAGAGCTCTCTTGCATTGCTATCCTCTGTGCTTTGAAAGAAACAAGCCGGCTGATTGTCCCTGCAGAAGAAACAATATCCTTAGAAAATCTCGCTAAAGAATGCTTGGAAAAAGCAGCGAATATGTCACTAGAAGGCGTGGACAACTGCATAGAGAAATATATGGCAACTCTAGGGCAAATGCGTATCCCACTTCTCTGGAAATCGTATGCCGCACAATGGAGTGAACAAGAAGACCCACTGAAGATCAAACTCTCACAGATATTTTTTATTAGCATCTTGGAAAACACTTACCACCATGACCGCTATACAAGAGAAAGCATCCATCGCTCCAAGATCTTAGGACAACACCAAGACACCTGGAAACGTTGGAGCCAATCTACTCCCACAATGAGGCTAAATATCGTTTCTGTCCAAAACTCATATACTCCCGATGCGCTAGCAGAATCGATTTGTGAAAACTTGAACTTTCTTTCCCACCCATCGAGCTGGGCGTTACTCAAAAACTTTTGTTCCAAATCTCAGTCGGAGCGCCGCCCTTTTTGGGATGTCTATCGCTCTCAAGCACACGCTATCGTAGACCCTATTTCCCAAATACAAGTAGAATTCATAGAATTAATCCTACAGTCGGAAAACACCCCCTCTTTTGTCTCATCTCTTCATGCCGCCTGCCAAAAAAGCCTCGCATTACTGCAAAGTTCTCCTCCTGACACGCCGGATCTTGGTCTACTCCGCACCTTTTTTAAAGGGCTTCTTACCAACTTGCAGCCACAGTCATTTTCCTTAAACGATACCGACCACTGGGAGGACTTTTTATTGATTCCTACAGATAGCAAAGACCGCTTGCGCGGCACCCGAGGAGACCCAGATCTCAGCATCGAGATCCTCGACCATGCCCTCGATGGGAAAAACAGAGTGCTTACTCTTAAAAATTCCAAAGGTTCCATCGTCGCTTATTCTTTTATTTATCTATTATGGAATCTCTCCACACAAACTCCCGCCTTATTTCAAGATACACTGCAAGGGCCCTCCATTTTTCACGCAGCCCTTCGCTCCTATGCCAAAAGAAAAGCACAAGAACTTGGCACTCCTCTTTATATTCTCGATCATGCAAGAAAAACTTTACCGGATACAACCCTCATATCTTTTAGCGGCCCATTTCCTGATCTATTCGACCCTATGATCCTTTCGTTTGTAAAAGAAATTTCTGCAACTACAGACTGATTTTAATACAAAAAAAAATTCAATTGTCTTATTTGTAAAAACAAACAGATAAGAAATATAAAATGCGAATTCATATAAAGCTTTTTTTTCCTTTGATATTGTGCTGTGCTTGCCACCATCAAGACACAGAGATCTCCCAACTATCCACCCCCTATTCTCTTACAAACACAAGCCAAGAAGCGATCTCCACCGGCTATTTCACACAAGGAGATTGGCCTAGCATCACCTGGTGGGATCTCTTCGAAGATCCCCAACTCAGCGCTCTTATTGAAGAAGGGCTCCAAAAAAACCCTACACTTAAAAGGGCTCAAGCCTTAGTAGAAAAAGCGGAAGCGGAAGCAAAAAAAATCCGTTCGAAGCTTTTCCCAAATCTCAGTGCAGGCGTTGTCGACGATTGGGAGTACTACAGCAAATACGGATTCATCCGCGACTTTTTTCCTTCGACCGAAGGAATGGAAATCCCTCATAAGATGAATGAAATAGACCTCTCTTTGCAGTTTTCTTATGAATTCGATTTCTGGGGGAAAAATAAAAAGGCTTTTGCTGCAGCCTTTGGTCTTGCCAAAGCCGAAAGAATCGAACAATCTCAAACACAGCTGACGATTGCAACAGCCATCGCATATGCCTACTTTACATGGCAAACCCACCGGCTACAATACAACCTCTATTCTGCTTGGAAAAACCACGAAGAAACCCTCCAAATGCTATCGGCAGAACGCTCAGAAGTGGGTATAGATAACGTCACTCCCAATCTGCAAACACATGTCTCTCTCTCTCAAATAGAGCAAAAAATCTTTGATCTGGAAAAGGAGATCGCCATCGACAAGTTTGTCATCAAAAACCTCTTAGGCAAGGGACCTGATGACGATCTTCTGCTCGACAGCGCACCTTTACCAGCCTCTTGTTCTATACAGATACCGGAGAACCTAGGGATAGATCTTCTATCAAGAAGACCCGATCTTATGGCGCAAATATGGCGTGTAGAAGCAATGCATGAGCAAGTTGGGGTTGCCAAAACAGAATTCTATCCAAACATCAATCTCAATGCATTTGCGGGATTTTCTAGCTTGACATTCCAACATCTTTTTTTGTGGGATAGCAGGCAAGGAGCTCTTCGTCCAGCCATCCATCTGCCTCTCTTTACAGGAGGACGCCTAGAAGCCAACCTCTCTGAAAAGAAGGCCGAACTGCATGAAGCGATCTATACCTATAACTCTCTGCTCTTGGATGCGGTCAAAGAGGTTGCAAGCGAGATAGCCACCTATCTCTCTTTGGAGCGCCAGCTTCAATCTCAAGAGCGCCTATGCAATGCGCAGCAGGCGATCTTGGAAGTGGAGCAATCCCGATATGCCGCAGGAGTCGATAACTTGCTTATGGTAATCCCAAAAGAAGAAAAAGTCTCGGAAGTGCAGATTGCTGCAATCGAACTCCAGCAATACCGCCTGCTTTCATTGGTCCGCCTCATTAAATCCCTCGGCGGTGGGTTTTACGCAGAATCTCCACCCTTAGAAAGAGTGTCTTATGGAAAATAATTCTTCTTCTCCTAAAAAAGCAAAAATCCTGTTGTTATTAACCGGATCTCTTCTGATCATCGGAACTGCACTATTCATCTACTGGTATCTATGGGGGCGTTTCACAGAGTTCACAGACGATGCCTATGTCAGCGGCAACCTCGTCTACGTCACGCCACAAGTGACCGGAATCGTGACAGACATATATATCGATGACACAGACTACGTCGTTGAAGGAACCCCCCTTGTCGACCTTGATCGCACCGATTTTCTCATCGCCTTAGAAAAGAGCAAAGCGGAACTTGCAGATAAGGTGCGTTCTGTTGCCCAACTTTTTACTACAGCACAAGAACTCGAAGCAAAAATAGAAATAAAAAAAGCTGCCTTTATACAAAGCGCACAGGACTTTGAACGAAGGCTTAAGCTAGTAGACAGAGGCAGCGTCTCAAAAGAAGACTTTGACCATGCTGAAAAGACTCTCTCCGCATCATACTATGCCCTTGTCGCAGCAGAGGAAGCATTTTTTACTCTCTTTGCACAGATAGAAAATACGACAGTGAGTACCCATCCTTGGGTCGAGCTTGCCAAGCAGAAGGTGAAAGATGCCTGGATCCATCTAAAACGCTGCACCCTCTATGCTCCCGTAACTGGCCTTGTCGCAAAAAAAACAGTGCAGGTAGGAGAAAGAATCGATGCGGCCTCCCCAGTCCTAGCAGTCGTCCCTCTTGACCAGATCTGGGTTGATGCCAACTTCAAAGAGGTGCAAATAGGCAAGATGCAAATAGGACAAAAGGCAGACATCACAGCGGACATCTATGGCAATGGCGTGAAATACCAAGGAACTATCATCGGTATTGCAGGCGGGACGGGAAGCGTATTTTCACTTCTCCCTCCGCAAAACGCCACAGGAAACTGGATTAAAATCGTCCAACGATTGCCAATTCGCATTGCTCTCAACCCTTTGGAAATAGCGGAGCATCCTCTCCGCTTAGGTCTTTCTGCAGAAGTAAGAGTAGATATCCACAATATCGGAGGCTCCGTAATCCCTTCCCTTCGGGAAAATAAAACTCTCTATCACACTGATGTTTTTGCATCAGAAGAAGCCGGTGTAGAAGAAATCATTGCACAGATCATCCGAGAAAACACCCCCTCTTTTTTTGAACAAGCAGAGATACAATGACTTCGTATCTTACCGGCATCCCTCGAATCCTTTCGATCTTGGCTCTCTCACTTGCCACTTTTTTGATGGTGCTCGACTATACGATTGCGAATGTATCGATCCCCTATATCGCCGGCGATCTAGGCGTCAGCTACGACCAAGGCACCTATGTGATCACCGCTTTTGCTGTAGGCAATGCCATCGTATTGCCTATCAGTGGATGGCTGACAGCGCGCCTTGGGAGCGTAAGGATTCTCATCGCATCGATCTTGTTATTTGTTCTGTTTTCTTGGCTCTGCGGGCTTTCTTGGGACTTTGGAATGCTTGTCGCTTGCCGTTTTTTACAGGGTTTCTTTTCAGGCCCTCTCGTCCCTTTAAGCCAAAGCTTACTTATCTCTACAAATCCTCCGGAAAAAAAAAATACGGTAATCTCTCTTTGGGGCATGATTGTCATCACAGCACCTGTGATCGGCCCTCTGCTGGGGGGATGGATTTCTTTTGACTATTCCTGGCCATGGATCTTTTATATCAACGTGCCTTTTGGACTGATAAGCGCTCTTCTTATTTGGATTTATTTACGTCCCTATGAAAGCCCCCTGCAAAAAAAACCGGTCGACGTAGTAGGATTCATTCTTCTAGCAATTGCCGTTACCTCTTTACAAATCCTCCTGGATAAAGGAGAGCAGTGGGACTGGTTTTCTTCTCCTAAAATTCTCACTTTAGCAATCCTTTCCGGCCTTGGATTTCTTTATTTAATCGTATGGGAACTTCTGCATCGCCATCCTCTCATAGAGCTGTCTTTATTCCGCACCAAAAGCTTTGCTATCTCGGTTCTATTTATCGCTATGATGTATGGGATGTACTTCGGCTCTGTCGTCCTGGTGCCTTTATGGCTCCAGTCCAATATGGGATATAATGCGATCTGGGCTGGGATTGCTGTCGCCCCCATCGGAGTCATTCCCGTGTTGACATCAACATTTTCCGGATGGGTCGTTACCCGTTTTGGCAAGCTGAAACCTCTTTGCCTGAGTTTCCTTCTCTTTGCGGTCTCCTGTTTTTATACAGCCTATTTCGACACATCTGTAGACCTGATGCACATTTGGATATCGCGGCTTCTCCTCGGCTGTGGCCTTGCCTTCTTGATGACCCCACTTTTTGCCTTAAGCTTCCAAGATATGCCTAACGAAAAGCTCCCTAGTGCTGCTGGTATTTTTCATTTTGTCCGCGCTATGTTTGGCGGCATCGGAACATCTGTTTTTACCACTTTGTGGGTTCGAAGGTCCGCATTCCATCATGAAAGAGAGGGATCCAATGTCTCTTGCTTTTCAGAAAATACAACAAGTATGTTAGAGCAGATGAAGCAACTAGGAATCCAAGGAAAAAAAAGCCTGGTCGTTCTCAATGACTTTGTAAACGACCAGGCTGCGATGCTGGCTTTCAATGACTGTTTTTATCTCATGGGATGGCTATTTCTCTTACTCATCCTCTTTCTTCCCATAGGGAAGCCGATCAAAAAACCATTGAAATAACACTACTTCTTGGCTGCCATCCTTGCCTTGCTATGTTTAATACCATAGAGGAAATAGACGACGCAACCTATGATCAGCCAAACGATAAACTGCACCCAGGTGACATAAGGCAGGGCCAGCATCTGGATCAAGCACGCTGCTGTGCCGACCAGAGGGATCCAAGGCATAAATGGCACTTTGAACGGACGATGCAGCGACGGCTGTTTATAACGCAACACTAAAACGCCAAAAATCACGATAGCAAAGGCCATTAATGTCGCCATCGACACCATCTGTCCCAAGATTCCAACAGGGAATAGACCAGCTATAACCATGGCAGCTATAGTCACCAATGTGGTCGTAAATACAGGCGTATGGTGTTTATCGTTAATCTTACCAAAAGGCTTTGGCAGAAGACCGTCATGCGCCATTGTGTAAAAAATTCTCGACTGTCCCATGATCATGACAAGCACTACCGAAGTAAGCCCTGCAATAATCGCTATTTTGACAAACAACCGGAGCCATAAAAATTTAGCGCCAAGAACATTGACCGCTACAGCGATCGGATCTGAAACGTTTAACTGAGTATAGCTGACAAGACCTGTTAAGACGAGCCCAACTGCAATGTATGCAATCGTACAGATCCCAAGCGATCCTAACATCCCTCTTGGCAGATCTTTTTGCGGATTTTTGGCTTCTTGAGATAGAGTAGATAGAGCATCAAAGCCGATAAAAGCAAAAAACACAACTCCAGCGCCTCGCAAAATACCGCTCCACCCATATTGTCCAAACACTCCGGTATTCTCCGGAATAAAAGGTTGATAATTATCGGTATTTAAATAAGCAACGCCACAGCCGATGAACAGGATAATTACAGCGAGCTTGATCACAACCATGATATTATTAAAACTCGTTGCGGCTTTGATTCCGACTGCTACAAGGTATCCCATCAAAGCAACGATTAACATTGCAGGGATATTGATCCAAGCACCACTCTCTTGCCATCCCGTTTGCAGATCATAGATAAAAGGCGCGCTGGATAGCTTTTGGGGTATATGGAGCCCAAAGTCAGCTAAAAGGCTTGTAAAGTAGCCCGACCACCCGACAGCGACAGTGCATCCGGAGATCAAATATTCCATAGTAAGTCCCCAGCCGATGATCCATGCAGGGAATTCTCCCATCGTCACATAGGCATAGGAATAGGCGCTTCCGGCCACAGGAATTAAGGAAGCAAATTCTGCGTAGCACAATGCAGCAAATACGCAAATAATAGCTGCAATAACAAAAGAAAACAGGATGCCGGGCCCTGCATATTCGGCGGCCGCTTGTCCTGTAAGAACAAACAGACCTGCCCCAATAATCGCACCGATACCTATGGCTGTCAGATTCAAAGCACTCAAAGACCGTTGCAATGTGTGCTTCTTCTCTGCGGCTTCGTCCACTAAAGAACGAACTGATTTTTTTAGAAATAAACCCTTTGACATAATCCTACGATTGTGTTCACTTAACCGTAAGAATAAGCAGGCTTTCAATTAATAGACAGAAAAAACACCTACTGCAGCCGTATTTTCCCTTCCCAATCCTTGATAAACGCCAAGAGTGTTTCTTTACCCGGCTTTGACTGGAATAGCTCTAGGGCTTCTAAGTGGCTGCTTAAGTGCGCAATCTTTGCAAGCAAATGCAAGTGCCTTTTGTCATCGGACGAGAACAAGAAAAACAAAGTATGGACAGGATTCCCATCCATGGATCCAAAATCGATAGGCTCTTCTGGAAAAACGACAATGACCATGTCATTGTCTTTTAAAATAAATTCCCTAGGGTGAGGAACTGCGATTCCATGATTGAGAGCCGTTGACATCAGAGCTTCCCTATCTAAGAGCAACTCGGCAACCACTTCAGAATCAAGACCGAGCTTCGGAGCTATGATCTTAGCGGTATTGCGAATAAGATCTTCTTTGGTCTTTCCTTTCATAGAACACAGAACTTCTCCTTTATGAATCGCTCGAAATAGGCCAAACTGCTGCGTACCTGGCTTTCCAATGTGCTCTTCTTCTTGAGGCACAGGATAAATTTGTTTTTCTCCGGAGAACCTTTCCTGTTCGATCTTGCAGCTCATCATCCAGTTCTCAATTTCAATCCGACTAAAACGGTATTGGTGATTCAATCGATACGCTGGAATCTTGCCATCCGTCAACCATCTGCGGATCGTCGTTTCCGATACGTTTAACAATTCTGCTACATCTTTGATCTTGAGATCCATTTTTAACATCCCCTAAATAAATCGAGCACTTCTTGAACCGATCCAGCCTTTAACAGCCTTTTTCTCCGCTCTTCATCTTTGATAGATTGTGTCAGACGCGACAATATTTTCAAATATTCTGTTTGTCGATGGTCTGGGCCTCCAATCATAAAAATCAATTTTACAAAAGACCCATCAAGAGCATTCCATTCTAGGCCGGTTTTTTTCTGAATACCAATAGCGATAAAAAACTCATGATAGCCTTCCAGTTTAGCATGCGGTATCGCGACTCCTATGCCAATTCCGGTAGATACGATTTTTTCTCTTTCTAATATGGCAGCATGGAATGCGTGCCGATCTTGAAGCTTTTTTTGCGTATCAAGAACATCGACTAAGCGCAAAATGGCTCCATCCCGAGAGTCCTCTTCCAGAAATACAACAAGGTTCGGATCCAAGTAAGCCGAGATTGTCATCCCCTCTGTCCTTTTAAAATACCTTTTTAGATCGCTAATGCCGGATGCGATCTGATTAATGCGTCCCAGTATGGCCAAAACCACCTTCTCCTCTGGCTGTCAATGACAGCTCCTCTTGCGGAATGAAGCGCGCCTGACATACAGAAGCGAGGACAATCTGCGCGATCCTCATACCCCGAGTAATACGAAAGGGTTGCCGGCCGTGATTAATCAAGATTACAGCGATTTCTCCTCTATAATCCGCATCGATCGTCCCTGGAGTATTTAAAACCGTGATCTGATGCTTTAATGCCAAACCGCTACGCGGCCTTACCTGCACT
The DNA here is from genome assembly GCA_945952445.1 of uncultured Chlamydiae bacterium. Taxonomy (GTDB): domain Bacteria; phylum Chlamydiota; class Chlamydiia; order Chlamydiales; family Rhabdochlamydiaceae; genus CAMFIG01. The sequence continues at coordinate 4,876 of CAMFIG010000045.1, read as the reverse complement.
TCAAACCCTTCAGGGATTTCCATCCGGATTCCTGTAGGGATTAATGCAGATTCTCCAGGCTCCAGTATCACATCTTCTGCGATGCAAGCCTTCACATCGGCTCCAGCAGCTAGTTTGGAGCCATACACGGGAATAAATTCTTCTTCTGCTAAAACCGGAATATTTTCCATGAAGCCCCTATACAGGCTGTCTCGTCTCTTCAACCCATTCCATAAGCTGCTCTAGTTTTTTAGACAAACCGGGCAATCCATCCATGGAGGGTTCTTCAAACAGCCGTTCGTTGTTAGTTAAAAAATCTAAAAACAAAGACAACTTATCTTTTAATTGATGGCGGTTTACAATGCAATCAATCATTCCCTTTTCTAAAAGAAACTCTGACTTTTGCGCTCCTGGAGGCAACTTCTGTTTGATAACTTGCTCTACAACGCGAGGCCCTGCAAAGCAAATCAACGCATCGGGTTCTGCAATGATCACATCTCCTAATGAAGCAAAAGAAGCTGTGACCCCTCCGCTTGTCGGATTCGTAAGAACCGATAGATAGGGCAGTTTTTTTTCGTGGAGCTTTGCTAAAGCAGCAGATGTCTTTGCCATTTGCATTAATGACAAAATCGATTCCTGCATTCTTGCACCCCCCGATGCCGATACGATAATGACAGGCAAAAATTCCCGACAGGCATGTTCGATGAGTTGCGTAAGCCTTTCTCCTACAACCGATCCCATCGAACCTGCCATAAATGTAAAGTCCAGGATTCCAAGAGCCACTTTTTTTCCATGGATCTTACAAGTCCCTACCATGACTCCCTCGTCCCGTCCAGAAGACTTTTGCGCTTTTGCAATTCGATCTACATACGCTTCCGTATCAACAAATTGCAGGGGATCCGCAGGCTGGAAATCCGTAAACATCTCCTCAAAAGAGCCGGGATCTGCTAATAATTCCAATCTTTGAAGTCCGGATAGCCTATAATGATAATTGCACTTTGGACAGCAGTGCCAATTCTCTTGCAGCTCTTTGGCATGGACCATTTCATGGCAATGCGTGCATTTTACCCAGCCGCTGTAGCCGTCTTTCTTTGTTGTCTGCACCTTTATTTTTGGTTTATTTCTGGAAAATAACCCCATAGGTTCCCCTTAATTTTCTTATAAATTGGATCCAACATTAGCAGAATAAACAAAAGAAAACAAGCTCAGCATCCGACGCGTAATTAAAAATTTTATTTTTTCGCTTCCGTAAAACGCTGCTCTACATTCTTCCAATGGATTATTTTCCAAATATTTTTCACATACTCTGCCCGTACATTCTTATACTGCAAATAATATGCGTGCTCCCATACATCGATACCCAGCAACGGGATCAACCCTTGAGTGCTTAAAGGGTCTTGATTATTGCAAGTAGTCATCACCAACTTCTGATTGGCTTTATGATATCCAAGCCAACCCCACCCCGATCCTTGAATCCCTACAGTAAGAGCACTAAATTTTTCTATAAAACTCTCTATTGACCCAAATGTTTCTTGGAGAGCTTTAGCCAAATCCCCCCCAGGCAGCTCGCCTCCACCTTTTCCAACTGGCGCTAAATTTGTCCAAAAAACGCTATGATTTACATGCCCGCCGCCATTAAAACGGATTGCAGGCTCTAAGGCGATCATAGCAGACAAGTCTTGCTTACCTTCTGCTTCTTTGTATTTTTCTAAAGCTATGTTCAAATTAGCCACATAGGCAGCATGGTGTTTGGAATAATGCAATTGCATAATTTCCGCAGAAATAACCGGTTCAAGGGCTTGAAAATCATAGGGAAGATCTGGCAGCTGATGCATAATTGGCTCCTTAAGGATTTTATAAAAACACTTTTAAAGTTTATCAGGTTTTATTTTTGTGTAAAGAAAAATTCAAGATTGGACTTACAAGACACAACACATCATACTACATTATGAGCAATGAACGTAGATTAATTAAAATACTTTCTTGTGCACGCTAAAATTTTTTCATGCGTTTGAGGCGCGATGGTTTTTGTCAGCACAAAAACGCCACAACCTGTTGCGAGAACTCCTATACAAGAGCTAACCACTGATTCTCTAAGCAAGCCCACCACTAAAAATGCAATTCCAATCCCTGTCATTCCAACTCCTGAACTGATCATACAATTTCTCTCTGCCACTGGATTTTCTTCCTCGTTATCTGGCATTTCTACGTACGCTGTTAATGTCGTGTCAGGAAAAGCAATCATTGTTCCCTTATCCTTTTTTTTGAATTTTAATAAAACGCTTTTAATACTATCATCATTTGTTTTAATGCGCAAAAAAACTAACATCACGAGTAAGATTCATAGCATTACAACTCATTCAACAAATCGATTTTTCAACAACAATTCAATGTATTTTAAAAAGCGAGATGTTATAATATTTTCACTCCGATCCTTTACGAAGGAAATATTATGGCTTCAATCACATCTTCAAGCTCATGGAATCCAAACTATGATAAGGTACTTTACAACTCTATTGACAAAAGCAAAGCCTTAGGAATCACAAACCCTCAAGAAATTTGGCAAAACGCGGTAGATACACTCTCTCAGACATTCGGTCCTTCTTCCTTATTTACACAAACTCAAGTCCGACAAAGACATACTCAAATAGAGCAAGAAGCCGGTGCTACTCTCATACAAAATAGCGTTGCAACAACACGGACAGACATTCAACGACAACCCCTCGCAATCACCTCTCAAAGGGTACAAGATGCTTATATAAACCACATCACTGCTTACCCAGAAGAGCTGACTCATTTACCACGACCTGAAGATATTATTGCATACATACACACACCTCAAAGCTCTCTTCCTTCAAATCCTCCAAACAAACCCACACACACTCAAAAAAAACGCCCCCATTCCGCTTCTACCTCCTCGGTTATTGACAGCAGCAATTCCACAACCTCCATTTCTATTGCTCCTGCTATCCCAGCTTTGATATCACCCACTCCTCAGCCTCTTCATACAGCACCTACAGACATCGTAGAGCAACCAAAGCCAAAATCTCAAAGAACTAAAGAAGGTGAAGTTCGTGAAGATGATTTCCTCCCTACAGCATCAATGCTTTCTTCTTTTCCTCCTTTAGTTTTTTTGCATCTATTCCAGACGCACTGGACTCCATTCACACCCCCTCCTATCGCCACCAACAGCAGCAATTCCACAGCTTCCAATGCTATTTCTATTGTTCCTGCTATCCCAGCTTTGATATCATCCACTCCTCAGCCTCTTCATACAGCACCTACAGACATCGCAGAAAAGCCAACTCCCCAAGGAACTGAAGAGGATCATACACTTGACGAATTGCCTTTAGACCCATTTACTGAAGAAGATGAAGTTCGTAGGGATGATGTACCACCTACTACTATCAGATCATGGGATCTACAGTCTGATCTAGAGCTTCTCAACTCTATTATCTACATACATCCAAACGCAAATATCATAGAAACTCCTCCAGAGATTTGGCAGAAAGCAATCGATCAGCTCTCTACAAGATTTGGTCCCTCCCCCTTATTTACACAAACTCAAATCCAACAAAGATTTGCTCAAATAAAGCAAGCACAGAGAACTTGCGAACTCTTAACTCCATATGAAAAATACGCCATCTGGTTTGCCTATACACAAGCTCCCTCAGGGGAAAAAGCTCGAGCAGCCAAGGAAGCTCTTTCCACAACCCGACAGAAAGAAGTCTGTAGTGCTCTCATACACCGTAGCGTGAACATGACACAGAAAAATATCACAGAAGCCCACAAGCTTAACATCATTGAGAAAAAGATACAAAACGCCTATGCGAACCACATAACTGCATATCCGGAAGAAAAGGCCCATTTGCCAACACCTGAAAATATTATTGAATGCATAAACAATGTAAGGAAGCAGAAAGATTCTATTACACACACCCCCTCTCATCCAGCTTCTTCCTTCGCCGCAATCCCCCTCGCGCCAAAACCTCCTTATGCAGTATTTCTAGCCCCAAAGATCACCGAGCAGCCACACCCTCAAAGAACTGAAGAAGGTCATGCACTTAACGACTTGCCTTTAGAGCTATTTACTGAAAAAGATGAAGTTCATGATGGCTATTAACTCATTGAGAGGTAAGCTACTGGTTTGACCAGTGGACTCATAAGGCTTGGCCTAAAGATTTAGTACGATATAAGAAGAAGACGATGTTGTACGAAAGTTTAGCCCATTCTAAATGGGATTGTAAATATCATATCGTCTTTATCCCAAAAGGGAGAAAGAAAGTGCTGTACGGGAAAATTCGGCAATTTTTAGGTCCAAAATTTCACGAATAAGCAAAGCAGAGAGAGTCCAAAATTTTGGAAAGGCACATGGTCCAAGATCATGTGCATATGTTGATCAAAATTCCTCCTAAATATTCTGTATCTGAAGTAGTTAGGATACATAAAGAAAAAAAACGCCATTGCTGTTGCTCGGCAATTCGGAGGGAAACAGAGAAATTTTAATGGAAAAAGTCTATGGGCTCGTGGTTATACAGTGTCGACTGTAGAATTTAACGAGGTTGAAATTAGGTCTTATATCAAGCACCAGGAACAACTTGATGCACATGAATGGCGAGTACAATTTGTAGTTACACTCGGGATTACATCACGTAGAGACAAAAATGACAATTTTCTGCAATATTGAGTTCATTTCTCTCGAGAAAGTCGCATCACCCACAAGCGCTGCTTTTTGAGTGCGTATACAGATGGTCACAGTCTCTTTTTTAAAATTTTTAATTAGTTAAAATTAATTTATCAAAAAAAACATCAAACAGAGTCTCTGGTGTAGTTGTCACAACTCAGTAATTCCCGCTAGAAAAATAATGATCGACTGATTCTTAGGCGATTTTACACA
>CAMFIG010000044.1 GCA_945952445.1 uncultured Chlamydiae bacterium | reverse complement strand
AAAGTGGAAAATTGGGTTCTTTAAAAAAAGATTTGGTTAATGTGACTTTGTCAAGCTAAAAAAACTGTAACCTCATACAAAGGAAGGCTTATACATGTCATCTAATTCATCTGTTTTTGTTGTTTCTGAATGGTCAGCTCAAGAAAATAAAGAGAACGAGCTATGGGATCAATTAAAGAAAATTATGGATTTAAGTCGAAAAGAACCTGGGTGCATTAGAGCACATGCAACACGCCAAATTACCCATCCCGGATCTCCAGGAATATCAAAATATACAATCGTTCTACTTCAAGAATATGCAAACATAGAAGCTTTTGACAAGCACTGTGCTCAAAATTACGTACAAGATTTTTTCAAAAACTACATAGAAAATAACAATAGATCTATTATCAATGATTGGACCTGCAGACTTTTTCAAGAACCGTAATCATTACTTTACGGAAATAAAAAAAGCACTCAAGGAAACTTGAGTGCTTTAGTTTGAGACTTGATGGACTCGAACCATCGACCCTCTCATTAAAAGTGAGATGCTCTACCGACTGAGCTAAAGTCTCTGAATGACCCCAAGGGGATTCGAACCCCTGTTATCAGAATGAAAATCTGGTGTCCTAGGCCAGGCTAGACGATGGGGCCAATTTTCATTAAATTTGTGGCACACATTCTATCGCGCCGCGGGATTTTTCCGCAAGCACTAAACAGTCATAATCTCTTTTTCTTTTGCTTGCATCAGGTCATCAGTCTCTTTGCAAAACTGATCTGTTAAGTCTTGGATGGTCTTTTCAGCTTTTTTCATTTGATCTTCTGTAATGAGTCCATCCGTTTTTTGCTGTTTGACTAACTCATTCTGTTTACGGCGGATTTCTCGGATGCCTACTTTCGTCTCTTCTACTTTCTTTTTCCCAATTTTAACCATGTCTTTGCGAGTTGACTCATCCATTGGAGGAATAGAGATGCGAACAACGCTGCCATCTAAGATAGGACGCAAGTTGAGATTTGCTTTTTCGATTCCTTTGCTGATCGCTCCTGCCGTTTGCGGATCAAATGGAGTGATGAGAAGCATTCTCGCTTCTGGAGCCGTCACGTTAGCAAGTTCTTTTAAGCGCATTTGAGTACCATATACTTCGACCTGTACATGATCTAAAATAGAAGGATTTGCTCGGCCCGTACGAAGGTTTTTGAGCTCTTGCTTAAAGTGCTCGATCGCTGCTTGCATTTTTGCTTTTGCTTGATTTACTGGTTCCATACTTATTCTCCTGTCACCAAAGTTCCGCCTTGTTGTTTGCAAATAGCCGTTTTCAGAGAACCGGGTTCAAACAGGTTGAACACATAAATAGGAATCCGGTTTTCGCGACAAAGAGCAAACGCCGTAGCGTCCATAATATTCAGTTTTTTACTTAAAGCTTCAAAATAGGACAAGCGTTCATATTTTTTTGCTTGAGGATTTTTTTTGGGATCATCGCTATAGATACCATCTACTTTCGTCGCCTTCAACAAAATTTCAGCTTCGACTTCGCTGCTTCGCAAAGCAGCTGCTGTGTCTGTTGTGAAGTAAGGATTGCCTGTGCCGCCGACAAAAATGACAATAGTCCTTTTTTGCAGGCAATGGATTGCATGGCTCCAACTATATTTTTCAACGAAAGAATCATAGATCGCGCTCATGACTCGGCTTTCGATTCCTAGCGCTGCCAAAGACTGCTGCAACATAAGACCGTTGATTGTTGTCGCAAGCATCCCGATATGGTCTGCAGGCGTTCTTGCAAAACCAAACTGCTCAGCTTGGCTTCCGCGGAAGATATTGCCCCCTCCGACAACAATCCCGATCTCGACACCTAATTGATACACCTCTTGAATCGAGCGCGCTATGTGCTCGCAAGCTGTATGTTCTATCCCAAAAGATTGCTCTCCCATGAGAGCCTCTCCTGAGAGTTTAATCAGCACTCTTTTGTAAAGAGGTGTATCCATCGTCCAATTAGACTCCTACTTTCCATCGGATGAATCGCTCGATGGTAAGCTCTTTGCCCACTCGTTTCGATTCCGCAGCTAATACATCTGTGATAGTCATTGCGTTGTCCTTCACATATTTTTGGCAGACCAAACAAACTTGATCATAGAACGCCTTGAGTTTACCTTCCACGATTTTTTCTACCATGTTTGCTGGCTTGCCTTGGATTTGGCTCTTAGCAATCTCTTCTTCTCGAGCTTTAACATCGCTTGGAACCTCTTCCGGACGAAGATAATCAGGCGCTTCGGCTGCAACGTGCATCGCAATTTCGCGCGCAATCGCTTCATGGCCGGAGCCTCCCTTAAGAAGCACTGCCGTCACGATCTTACCACCCATGTGGGAATAAAGCCCTATAGACAAATCGGAAGCCTTTGGAAGAATCATCATCCTTTTAATTTGGATGTTTTCTCCTAAGCTTTGCACAGTCAGAGCTCGATATTGATCGATTGTGATGGAAGGATCTTTGCTATATGTCTGCTTAGAGAGATCTTCCACAGATGCCGGTACTGTACTCGCCGCTTCTGCACAAATATCCTTAATGAATAGCTTAAACTTTTCATTTTGAGCCACAAAGTCTGTTTCTGAATTCACTTCAATGATAGCAATAGCTTGCTCTGCATCGGCAAACCCGATTAACCCTTCATTTGCTTCTCTGCCTTCTTTTTTTACTGCAGAGGCCATGCCCGACTTACGAAGAAAGTCAATCGCCTTTTCCATATCAGCACCTGACTGATCGAGCGCTTCTTTGCATTTGCTCATACTCACGCCAGTGCGCTCGCGGAGCTCTTTCACCATTTCTGCTGTTACTTTCCCGCTCATAATTACTCCTCGCCTTCTTCTTTGGACTGGATCATTTCCTCATCGGAAGATTCTCCGCTTTGCTCATCGCCTTTAGTCAAAGAAATGCGCATATCTTGTTTTTTCTCGATGATCGATTGCGTAATCGACTGCAAAATGAGCTTAATGCTCTTGAGTGCATCATCGTTGCAAGCAATGACATAATCTATAGGATCCGGATCGCAGTTTGTATCCACTAAAGCCATAACTGGAATGCCCAGTTTATTCGCTTCAGCCACAGCGATATGCTCTGCACTTGGATCTACTACAATGACAAGGCCCGGCGGCTTTCTCATGGCGCGGATACCAGACAAGTTTTTATCGAGCTTGATCTGCTCTTTGCCCATAAGAGAAAGTTCTTTTTTCGTAAGACCTTCTCCTCCGGATGCGATCTTCTTCTCAATGCGCTCTAAAGTTTTCACTGACTGACGAATGGTGGATAAGTTCGTCAACGTTCCACCAAGCCAGCGCTCGCAAATATAAAATTCGGCACAAGCTTCTGCACATTCTCTAATTACACTTTTTGCTTGTTTTTTTGTTCCAACAAAGAGAATGGACTTTCTTTTTCCAACGACCTCTTGCACTACTTGTTTTGCATAGCGGATCTGTTGGAGAGTTTTTGCAAGGTCAATGATGTAAATTCCGTTGCGCTCTTCAAAAATGAATCTCTTCATTTTTGGGTTCCAACGGTGTTTTTGGTGCCCGAAGTGGGCTCCGCTTTCTAATAAATCCTTAATGGTGACTTCGGTATATTGCGTATCCAAGCCTTGTCCCTTTCTGTTGACGACGGCATCTCTCCTTAAAGAGAAATTTCAGTCTTGGTTGATATTTTGATGATTCCCCACTTTTGGGCATTTAGGGATTTACTACCCATGCTATCTCATCTAAAAAGCAATGCGTGCATATTAGCACAAAGGACGCATTTCCTCCCATCCAAAAACAGACGAGATTCGTGCGTCCTTTGCAACAAAGAAAAAGCGCCTGATCAGAATCGAACTGACACAAGTAGCTTGGAAGGCTACGGTTCTACCATTGAACTACAGGCGCTTAAATTTACCTAACTGTTTTACACCAAAGAGAATTTCTTTCCAACAAAAATACAAAAAAAAGTCAGATGTAATTTTTTTTTACCATAGACGAGATGGTTTTTCCCTTGTATTATCGTAAAAGACACCGATTTTAAGCCAACACCCGCTAGCTATGAGAGCTGACCTCCAAATCCCCCGCAAAGCCAACCGCGTGCTCAACCTGATTTTGCTCGCCTTTATTTTGATTTTCATCCGGGTATGGTATTTAGGTTCCATTCAGCAGGAAGAACTTGCTATCGAAGCTAGGAAACCTCAAAGAAAGACTGTGATCGACCGCATAGAAAGAGCGACGATCCGAGATCGTTTTAATATCCCTCTTGCACAAAACACCATTCAATATAATGCGGCCGTCCGGTATGCAGAACTAAGAGAGATCCCCTCTGGCGTCTGGCAAATTGATGAAAGCGGGAAAAAAGTAAGGATTCCAAAACGATCTTTATATATCTCCTCCCTTGCAGAAAAGCTCTCTAAAGAACTCTCAATGGATCCTCAAATCATCGAAGATACCATCCATGCAAAAGCCTCCCTATTCCCTCATACTCCTTTTGTCATCAAAGAGCATCTCACGGAAGAAGAATACTACCGGATCCTAGCTCTTGAAAAAGATTGGCCGGGAATCGAAGCGCAAAGAACTGCTCGTAGAGTATACCCTCAAGGGAAAGTCGCCTGCGACGTTGTCGGATTCATGGGAGCCATCAGCCAAAAAGAATACCTCCAAATCGCCGAAGAGATCAAAACCTTGCAAGAATACATTCAAAAAAGAGAAGCCGGAGAGATGGCTTTTCTTCCACCTGGCTACAATGATCCTCTCTCTGCGCGGAAACGACTCTATGAGCTCAAAGAAAAAGCATATACTCTCAATGACTGGGTAGGAAAAACAGGCATCGAATCTACTTTTGATGAAGAGCTAAGAGGAACTCATGGAAGAAAACGATACGAGATCGACCCCAAGGGGAATATCTTAAGAGAGCTTCCTGGAGCAAAAAAAAGCCTTAGTGGACAGAGGGTTTTCCTCTCCATTTCCGCTGAACTCCAGCAGTTTGCAGAAGAACTTCTTGCCATGAATGAAGGACTCAGAATCAAAAATGATCCTTCAGGTCAGCCACAACCCGGACAACCTTGGATCCGAGGTGGTGCTATCGTTGCCTTAGACCCTAAGACAGGAGAGGTGCTCACCCTAGCTTCTTACCCTCGATTCGATCCGAACGATTTTATCTCTTCACCTGCTGCTGAAAATAAGAAACGGCAACAAGAGTCTGTGTTAAGGTGGGTAGAAAGCGAACGGTACGTAGGAAATATCTGGGATGGCAAAGCTTCTTTATCAAGAGAGCGTTTCTCTTTTACATCCAGGCAGTGGCTTGAGGAAAAGGCCGATCTGACATGGGATCTCTACCTCTCTACTGTTCTTCCTCCTGCAAGCTTACCTCTTAATGCTATCAAGCAAACCCAAACTCTTGAACTTGCTTACTCCCTACAGAAAAGCGCCAATGCGTTGCTGAAGCTTGCAGATCCCTGCGATCTGCATACCCTACTCCATGCTCTTTATTCTTCGACTCCTCATATCTCCACCAAAAAGAGCCTCTCTACAGAACAGATCGAATGGGTCCTTGCTAAACTAAGAGATGAACAAGACTTAGCAACTCCGCATATAGAACGGCTCCATAGAGTTTTGGCAGAAGTTCCCCACAATGACGATAAAATCCTAATTCTCGACCTATGCAAACTCCTTGTCGACACGGAACGGTTCGATGCCCCGCTGATCGAAGCAATTGGTTCGACATCTCTCTCTACCTATTTTAGCTTAACACAAGCATTCTCTCAAATCCACGATGCAGTACGAAAACAAGTCCAGAACCTTCACCATCAACGCGACTTTCAAACATGGAGAGAACAGCACTTTAAGGAACTCTTAAAACAAAAAAGAAAAGAAGAGAAAGCAGAAAAAAAATATGCCCTCCCCTACACAGAATACTTAGACCGCGTGGAAAAAGTGCTTTTCCAAGAATTTTGGCAGACATGTAAATTTATTTTCTTAGATGCATTTATCCATGGTACTGTCCGAATCTCCATGGACAGCTACCCTCAGCTTTCTCCTTACCTTGATATGCTTTTAGAGTTTAGAAAAGAATCTTCCGAAGCAGTCTCCCTTGCTGACTATTTAAAAGAACATACAGCCCTTCTTTCCCCTTCTCTTGCGATCCAATATCTCAAAACGATGCGCAGTTTTGAAGAACTCACAAGACCTTTATACGGGAAATATCGCTACTTAAGAAACACGAAGGGAGTCCAGCTGGAAAAACACTTAGCTGGCGCTTTCTACCCCCTTTCCGGATTCGGCTACGGCAGATCACAGGCTTTTAGACAATCTACGCCAGCTGGATCGGTATTTAAAATCGTGATAGCCTACGAAGCTCTCAAAGAACGGTACGCCTACCTCAAAGAGCATCACCAAAGCCTAGAGCAGCTCAACCCTCTCACGCTGATCGACCAGATCCAATGGGACATTAAACCAGGCAGTCCTCAGCAATTGCTCGGCTATACACTGGAAGGAACACCGATCCGACGTTTATACAAAGGAGGCCTTTTACCGCGCAGCCACCCTAATATCGGGAAAATAGATCTGATCGGAGCCATCGAGCAATCGAGCAATATCTACTTTTCTCTTCTTGCTGCAGAACATGTAGAAGACCCTTCTTTTCTGGAGAAAGCAGCCAAAGAGATGGGGTACGGGACAAGAACAGGGATAGAACTCAGCGGTGAGATCCCCGGGAAAATCCCTCAAGACCTTCGAGAAAATAAAACAGGGCTCTATTCTTTTGCTATTGGACAACACTCCCTCGTAGTTACCCCTCTACAAACGGCAACAATGCTAGCAACAGTCGCTAACTACGGCAAGATGTTCCAACCTAAGATTGTTCATCTTACAGCTGGCAAGCAAGCCTCTGAAGCGCTGTCTCTTTCTACAGAAAACTTCCCTTTTCAAGAAGCGCTGTCTCTCATCGGAGCCAGCTTTCCCCTTTTCACAGAAACGCTGGGAATCCACACCAACCCTACTATCCAGCAGGTAATTCCAACATTAAAACAGACAGTATTTATGCCTTTAGAGATCCGCAATCTTCTCCTTCAAGGGATGAGCCAGGTGATCAACGGGCCTAAAGGGACTGCAAGGCCCAATATCATCCGATACCTCCATCAAAATCCGGAAGCTGTTAAACCCTATCTAAACTTAAAACAGCATCTTGTCGGGAAAACTGGTACAGCAGAAATCTTCTATAAACCGTGGATCGATGCACAGTCGAAAGCAGAAATCCAAAACCACATCTGGTTTGGAGGCATTGCTTTTACTGAAGGGACCCAAACCCCGGAAGACCACTGGGGGGAACCCGACCTTGTTGTTGTTGTCTATCTTCGCTTTAGCCAAGCAGGAGGAAAGGAAGCAGCTCCTCTGGCTGCACAAATCGTAGAAAAGTGGAGAGAAATCCAAAAAAAGCATAAAGGCAGATCTTACCTTACACTGCCAACTCCTGGTTCTTCACAAACAAACTAGGCTCTAAATTTATATTTACAGTCAATTTATTTTTATATAGTTTGCGAATAAATACATTTCAAATCAGGTCATAAGCTTGTATGTCTTCGCCCATTCAACCTACTCCTCCTTCTTATTTTTCTTTAGAAGCTTTTCGCAAAGAAAGCAACACCCTGTCGTCTCAATATCTTATAAAACGAGCTCTTGTAAGCCTCCAAAAACTAGCCATCCCTTCTGCTCAAGGATTTTCTATTCCAGAAGAATGGATTTCTAATATTGTCTCTGGTTTAAAATCCAGAAAGCCGCGATTCGCTATTTCACCAGAAATCTCTCTTCGCCAAAATAGAATAAAAGCCTTGGAAAATTTTTTACTGGCACTTCGCGATCCTAAAAATAGTACAAATACCTTACAAACACAATTTCAGAGCTTGGGCAAACCTGTGCAAGCTCTTCTTTGCAAATGGATATGGCATGCTCACCAAGAACCTCAAGAAGAACCTCCATATGGCCAAAATCAAATTCTAGAAAATCCTCGATGCTTATTAACTTTCATAGATGACAATGGAAATAACATCATAGAGCGTTGTATAGAGCTAGCATCTATCGAATCCTTGGATTGTGTAATGACAAAATGTGACCGAGAAACTTTTAAAAGAGTAGAACCACCTACCTTAGACAGAACATTCCAAGAAACACTATATACTGCTGTGGCAATAAAATTTGCCAATACAAGACTATGGGATGTTTTACCTTTCATGGATTCCATTGATGACCCTTACCTCCGTTTTGAGATTGCTAAGTGCTATGCTAAACAATCTAGTCATGAGGTTGCTGAATACATTGAAGGTTTTAAAATCACAGACAAACGTCATCTTTTCGAGATCGCTAAAATCTGTGCTCTGCACAACGGAGAATCTATATCTCTAAACATCTCTAGGTTTGGAATCACAGATCCAATCGATCTCTTCAACATCGCTAAAATCTGCGCTCAAGGGCATGGGTATTGGACAGCTTATTATATTCAGAATTTTGGGATTACAGACCAAGAACATCTTTTTGAAATCGCAAAACTCTGCGCGAAACAAAATGGATGGAGAACGGTAATGTATGTTTTCAATTTTAGGCTCGCAAATGAAAAACATCGCTTTGAAGTCGCAAAACTCTGCGCTGAGCTCCATGGAGGTACCGTTGCTGAAAACATTCGCAACTTCTGCATTACAGATCCTGAGCTTCTCTTCAAAATTGCAAAACTCTGCGCAGAGGAAAACGGCAAAGCAACAATCGAACATATTCAGAATTTTGAGAGTATAGGTCCGAACCGTCTTTTCGAGATTGCCAAATTCTGCGCTCTACAAGATGGAGCCTCTATATTGCCCTTGATCCATGCAAAGTTTCACTCCTTGACAACCGAACAAAAAACGCGCCTTGAAAATATATGCGTTTGGAGTATGGCCTCTTCTTTCCATCTGTCAGATGCAGCCAAAGAGCATTTTAAGACAAAGATATTCCCTTCCGTTAGAGAAGCTTTTCTCTTAAAAAAGTACCAGTTTTTTATGGAGGCTTTTCGGGCACCTGAAGGAGAAAATGAAAGCCAGCTTCGCCAAAGAAGAGATCTAGCGATTCTAACAACTGAACCTGAAAATATCACAGAACTCAGCCCTCAAGCAATTATCAAACTTTGTGCAATCCAATATATCTTAGATGAATATATGGGAAATCCCATCGATATCTCCATCCAAAACACATATATACAAATTCTCACATACCGCAACGTCACAGTTTTATGCTCTTTTCTTTTAGAGACTTCTAGCTATATCCAAAATCCACAGGCAATGGAAAGCTACAGGGCTTTAATCTCTACAAAACACACTCCATCGGGGATCGTATATTTACGCCTTCCCATGCTCATGATAGGCAAATGGCAGGCAGAATACGCGGGTGCTACAGAGATTGAAAATGCCTGTAAGCAGATACAAAGCTATATCATTAAACACAAAAGTCCCTTTAAAAATGCTCATAGTGGCCTTATGCAAACATGGCTTTTAATCTGCCTAACATTCGAACATCGATCGGAGTTATCTAATAAAGAGAAAATCCAATTACTGCACAAAACATTGAACCCAGAATGTTCTACCGATGATCTACAGAGAAGACTCTCTTACATCCAAGCTCTTTTGATGATGCAACAACAAGAGGCTCTTAAGAAAATAACAATAGAGCCCATTGAGAACTTGACAGAGTATCTGTCAGATTGCATTACAGAAGCTCTTTCTCAGGATCCTTACTTGGGATTAGATATAGTGGATCATTTGACAGAAAAGTACCTGTCCACATTGGCTACCATGCGGATTCCCAATGCCTGGAGCACTTACGCCGCACAAATCCAACAAACAAACAATGAAAGTGTACAGAAAGCATTCCAACATGCCCTTATACATATCCTTAATGGCACGCATAGAGAAGCTCGTTATGATGAAAAGAGCAGCCCTCATATCATTAGAATTGTACAAAAGCATCAGGCAGTATGGAATCAATGGAAAGCTCCTCATGAAGGACAGGTGGTATCTCTTGACATTACAGAGCAAAGAACCTCCTTTTCTTTTCAAGACTATCTAAAAACAAAATATGAAGATGGGCATCTCTCTATAGCAGATGGAACCTCTCTTGAGTTTTTAACATCTGTCATAAAAGGTTCAGAAGATGCAGATCAAAAGCAGCTCGAATGCCAAGAAATGGCTGCAAAAGGAGAAAACCCTCTCTTACGAGCACAAGACCTGTTAATCCATTTATACCGTAGTAGCTGCTCTGAAACAGAGATTTTAGAAAAAAAAGAAGAGTTCATAGCAGCAATCCAGGCTCTGCAAGGTTATGAGATAGCCAATGACCTTCAAGGATTACTTAATGATTGTTTAAAAACCCAAGCACATGAACAAAAAGTACTCGTCGTCGACACCGATGACTGGCAGGATCTTTTTTTATGCGGGACAGAAGTTGCCGGTTCCTGCCAAAGAATAGATGGCGATCCGGCTCGTAATCAATGTCTTCTTGCTTATCTCATCGATGGGAAAAACAGGATGCTGGCAGTCAAGGATCCGGTGTCGGGAAAAATCCTAGCAAGGGCTCTATTTCGGATGCTCTGGGACCCAATAAGAGAACAACCTGTTCTATTCCGAGACAGAATCTACCCAACTCCCTGCTTACCTGCTTATGAGAGAGCGTTGGATGATTTAGCTAAGAAGAGAGCTAAAGATTTAGCCCTGCCCTTATACATACAGGGAGCAAGAATGACTTCCATACAATCTTTAGGAAGCCAAGCTCCTTTTGAGTATGAAGACGCTGCAGGAGGGTTGAGAGTTAATGGCATCTTTACTATCGGAGGAGCTCAGGAAATCCCTCTTGAGTAACGCCAAGTCCTGTCTTTACAAAGTAAGCAATCGTAGCTAAAATCCCCTCTCTTAAGGAGACTTGAGGCTGCCACTTTAAAAGATTATAAGCTCTTGTAATATCCGGCCTTCTTTGCTTTGGATCATCCTGAGGAAGAGGGTAGAATACAAGAGGCGATAAAGACCCTGTCAGCTCAAGGATCAGTTGGGCTAGATCACACATTGTAAACTCTTCTGGATTCCCTAAGTTGACAGGTCCTGTTACCTCAGGCCCTGTCTCCATCAATGCACAGATCGCTCGGATCAAATCATCGACATAACAAAAAGAACGAGTCTGCTCTCCATTGCCATAAATGGTGATGGGATCTCCACGTAAGGCTTGGATGATGAAATTAGAAACCACTCTTCCATCGTTCGGAAGCATCCTGGGTCCATAGGTATTAAAAATCCTTCCCACTTTAATCGGCACCCCATATTGGCGATGAAAGTCAAAACAGAGAGTCTCGGCACATCGCTTCCCTTCATCGTAACATGAACGAGGACCAATGGGGTTTACATGACCCCAATATTCTTCCTGCTGCGGATGCTGGAGAGGATCTCCATAAACTTCGCTTGTCGACGCCTGAAACAAAGGAACCTGGTATTTTTTAGCAAGCCCCAACATATGCAAAGCTCCCATTACACTTGTCTTTGTCGTTTTCACCGGATCGTGCTGATATTGAATAGGTGATGCAGGACATGCCAAATTATAAATGGCATCGACGGGGATATCGATGGGATCGCATATGTCGTGGTCGATAAGATCAAAACGAAACTGATCCAAAAGGTGGGCAATATTCTCTTTTCTTCCTGTAAAGAAGTTATCCAAGCAGAAGATATGGTGTCCTTGACTCAGCAGTCTTTCACAAAGATGCGATCCTAAAAATCCCGCCCCACCCGTTACTAATATTTTTTTTACCATCTTAATTCCCTCTGGCTTAGAACGACAGAAAACCTCTCATTGCACCACTGTAGATAGGGCTCTAAATATGCCATCGAAGCTCCCTGCTCTGCATACGCTATACAACAATCTGTCCAAGAAAGGTGGATCGATGCTGAAGAAGAATCAATCGGAGCTTTTGCAGAAAGAATCAGATAGTCATAGCAAGAACGCATCTCTTTGATAAACTGAGAAAAACGCTCTCTTCCGAGCATTTCCACTGCGTAAGGCGTATATTTCCCTGAAAAGACCCAGTCATACTCTTTTTGCTTAACAATAGGGATCTCTGGAAGCTCTCCTTTCAGATAGTCATGAAGTCCTTGTTTTGCTACAACAGAACCAGCACAGCATTCAATAACAAGAACCTTCTTGCCCCGCACAACGAGCAGATGAGCCATATGTCTTGCTAAATGTGAATCGATTTCTCCGACAATCGAAAACACTTGAGCCCCTTTTTTACTGATGATCCACTGGACTAAAGAGCGCATCACTTCCTGATCTTGCCCTCCTATTTCCAGCCAAGAGCAGTCGAGATCCTGCTTTAAAACCCCGGGCGATTGGATCCCATGAAATTGGAACAACTCCATGGAAAGAGGGGAGCCTTCCGACACCCACTTCCACACATCTTTTACATATAACAACAAAACCCCTGCTATAGCAATGAGGCCAGAGAGAATCAGCAGTAGAGGGGAGATGGGCTCTTTAGGGACAATTGCCCAATCGATAGGTTTCGATTCCACAGTAAAAAGACGGGAGTCGACATTTTTCGATTCGGCAAGCCGCGTTAAACCTTCGATCATCCCGATGCTAAGATCTCTTTGCAAGGCTAATCTGTTTTCCATTTTCCATTTCTCCGGAAGGGCCTGCATCCGGTCGCTCATTGCATGGAGACGCTCTTCAATCAGCCCTTTTTCTTGCTCTAAGATCCGCAAAAGAGAGTGTTGCAAGGCAGCTATTTTCTGTTCAATGCGACGGCTTTGCTCTTGTAGAACCTCTACTGTCTGCGCTACATGATGTTCTAAAAAAGTTTTCTGTGTTTTGAGAGACTCTTTTAATCGATCGAGGTCTTTTGGACTGTGATTCACAGCATCTTTTAAATCGAAGGTCACCTGGCTGGCTTTTTGGATCATATTCTGGCTTACCGGATCTGTCAGCAAAGCACTTAACGAGCTCAGCTCAAAATCGGGATCTATGATCCGAGCTTGTAAATAGGACAGCTTATGGATGTCTTGCTCCAGCAGGTCGAGCTGACCTTGATAGTCAATCAACAACGTCTGAACCGTCGCAGGGTCGATGCCCTGCATAGTATTCGACTCTTGTTTTTGTAAAAAAGAAACGGCGAGAAGTCCTTGAGAGGCTATGTCTGGCAGATTGCGTTTCTCCTGTTCTTTTTCTCCAAAAGAAATCCCATTTTTCTCTTTAGAAACCCTATATAGACGACTTAAGCCCAGCTCAACTTCCAATAGCTTGCTGAGATACTCTTCTTTTGGTTTTTCAAGCACCTCTATTTCCTGCTGCAAGCTAATCACCCCGTCTTCTCCTAAAGAACGGACTAAGTAGGCCTCATGCTCTTCTAGCGCTTTTTCGTAGTGTGTTGTAAGTTCTTGCTGTCTTTCTCTTAAGTATTCTATCTGCGCTTGTGCTACCTCCTCATTTTCCTCCTTAAGGTATGCCTGGTACGAGGCCATTAAGTGATTGAGAAATTCTGCCGCCCTCTTAGGATGCTCGTCTTGATAAGAAAGAAGCAGAGCTTTTTTATCTATCTTGCTTACCTTGATCTTCAATCTTTTTTTCGCTCTCTTCCAAAGATCGGTCCACGGTCTGACATCGACCCGATACAACTTTCCTATTTTCATAGAAGAAGGGACTTGCTCTAACACAAAAGAACAAAACCCTAAGGAAAAAACTCCTCCTAAAGGGGCTTGCACGATCACATGTTTATCCAAATCAAGCACTGAAAAAAGACCTTCTCCTTCATACCGCAAGAAAAAGGACCGGGAAGCAGCTCCTTCAAACACCACATGGCGGAAAAAAAACCGATCCTGAGGAGAAAGATGGATTCCTAATTCAGCCAGGAGATTGTGCGCCATCCGAAAAGCACAAGAACCCAGAAATCCTCTTTCTTTGACTTGCATTTGCAGTCCAAGGTCTTCTATTACCTTTTTCAATATACTTCGAGACTGCATGACAACCTGTCCTCCGGCATCGGAAGAGAAACTGCCTACATTACGCAAAAAAGAACGGACCCATTCCGTTTGATCTTGGCGCGATTCCGACTGCTTAAAAATAGCATCTGCCCGATACAAAGGCTTTTGTAGCCATAAAACACAAAACGCTCCGATAAACACCCACAAAGCTGTCTTTGCATAGAAACGACTCCGTCTTTTGCAGAGCCTGACTAAATCCCGCATAGTAAAAAAGACTTCTTCCATCAGACCTCTGTTCGGTTATGGGACGTTGACGCCAATTGCCTTGACTCCTTTTGATACCAAGTCGATACCGATAAGGGTTGGGAGCACTTGCGTTACAAAACGATTCCATTCGGTGATCGGCTTCGCGGCTACATAGACAATATCGCCGGGGATTAAAAGCATGCTATCATTTGGCAGATGGATTACATGTTGCCAATTCAACGTATAGATTTTCGGATGCAAGACATTACCGCGAATTACCTGGATATAGGACTTATCCCCCGTGTATGGGATCCCTCCAGCTTCTGCAAGAGCTTTTCTAAGTGTTAAAAACCCATTGGGGACATTGATAACGCATTCTTTGCCAACCTCTCCTAGAACCATCAAAGTCGCATCAGCAGCTTCTGCGATGTACACCTTATCGCCTCCTCTCATGACGATATTTTGCGACATGTCCCCCTCTTTCATCAGCTTGTAGAGATCGACAGGGATCATTTGCTGCTCTCTTACGACGTAGCTCTTAAAAAAATTTGCACTTGCAGGAACTTTTGCGATTGCAAGCGTCTCAAAAAGACGCATCCTCCCATCGACAGGGATGGTAGGCACCTGCACAAGCCCTGCAAGCTCCACCTTTCTCTCAATCCGATCCTTATAAGACAAGAAGACTTGGATGTCTTTAATATGGTTTTGGTACTCCTGCTGGATCTTTGCTCTTGCCTGCTCTAAGGTAAGTCCTTCGACTACGATGGGATCCAAATCGGGCAGCGTCACCTTACCATCTTGCACTCGAAAGCCTAACGTATGGCTTAAAGAAGCCAAAGAAGCGACAAGATCGTTGCGCGTTGGGTGGAATAACTCGATCCTAAATACGTCACCTTCATGGACAACATCGGAATAAGGATCGAGCAAGTTGGCAGCAAGAGGCGCATAATCCTTCCCCTGCATCACCTCCAAAATGGAAAATTTTCCCTCTCGGATCTTGTAAGAGTCCATCACAAACTCATCGGCGCCCAATACGTCTTTACCTCGATATGGGACATTAGAACAACTCTGCATAAGGCAAGCTACCAGAAAAATGAAAAGAGGCTGTGCCAAAAACAGGAATCTGCTACGATGAATCCACATTATTCAACCTCTTATTGCATCTGGTGATTATGCATATTACTTCTACGCCGGCTTTTTCATCGAGCAAGAAAATTTTCGTGACAGGGATTGCCGGGTTCATCGGATTTCATCTCGCAAGACAACTGAAAAAACGGGGCGATCTCGTCATCGGATGCGACAACTTTAACACCTACTATGATCCGAATCTGAAAAAAGCAAGGGCTGCGATCCTCCAAGAAGAGGGGATCGAAGTGATCGACCAAGACATCTGCACAAATCCTCAATGGGACCTTTTTTTTCAAAGCCGGGGGATCACCCATCTCGTGCACCTCGCGGCACAAGCAGGAGTCAGGCATTCGCTGCATGACCCTTACAGCTATGTCCATAGCAACCTACAAGGCTTTGTGCATATGCTGGAAGCCTGCAAAAAAAATGAAGGCTTGCGGTTTATCTACGCCTCTTCTGCATCGGTCTATGGACAAAATAAAAAAGTGCCTTTTAGCGAGTCGGATAGAACCGATGCGCCCGCCAGCTTTTATGGAGCGACCAAGAAAGCCAACGAACTCATCGCACAATCATATCACGCCATGTACCAGATCCCGGTCATTGGACTGCGTTACTTTAGCGTCTATGGACCTTGGGGAAGGCCCGACATGGCTTATTTTTTCTTTACAGAGAGAATTTTAAAAGGGCAGCCGATCCAACTTTTTAACCACGGCAATATGAAAAGAGACTTTACCTATATCGATGATATTGTCCAGGGGTCCATAGCAGCCATTGACCTCGACCTTCCCTGCGAAGTATTCAACTTAGGACACCATGAACCGCAAAGCTTGGAGACGATGATCCACTGCTTAGAACAAAACCTCGGCAAACAAGCGATCAAAGAATATCTTCCCATGCAACCCGGCGAAGTGGAAGAGACCTATGCCGACATACAAAAAAGCGAACGCTTCCTCCACTTCCGTCCAACGATCCCCTTTACAGAAGGGATCCGCCGCTTTGTTGACTGGTACCGAGGTTACTACAGCTAATTCGCTTGCTTTTTCCCAAAGAAAGATTTATATCCACTCTTTTTGACGTCGCATGACGCGGAGGGAGAATGCGAAAAAAAATCTGGCTTTGCTTGCTCTTTTGCCTATGCTCCCTTCATTTGGCTGCAGAAGAACAAAATCCAAAAGACACTCCAAAACTGCTCTGCGTGGGGCTTGGGATCTATGACATCATCCATGACCCTCATCATGTGATGCTCCAAATCGAGTACCGCTCCTATTTCCACAGATGCCATTATGTAAGGCCGATGATCGGCATTTTTGCAACTGAGCAAGGAACAACCTATCTCTACGGAGGCGTTGCCTTCGACATCTTTCTTGGCAACCGGTTTGTACTCTCTCCAAGCTTTGCACCAGGGCTATATTATAAAGGCAAAGGCAAAGATCTCGGTTTTCCTCTCGAATTCCGCTCCGCTCTTGAACTCTCTTATATATTCCGCAACCGATCAAGATTCGGCGCGCAGTTTTACCATATATCGAACGCAAGCTTAGGACATAAGAACCCAGGCGCCGAAGCGCTTGTCTTTCTCTATTCCATCGCGTTATAAAATGCGCTGCAGATAGCCAGCTCTCACTAGAACCTCGCATGCTCCTGCCTCTGTAAGGCGCAACTCTCCACTCTCAAGGTCCCAATAGCTTGCGGTTCTTGCAACCTCTTTTTCGTACAAAATGTCTCGATCCATAGGCGGCAAGTCCTGCAGCCGATACAAACTCTGATACACCTTCCCACTTAATTCCTTAGGCAGTCTATTGAAATCTTTGGCCATCTCTTCAATCAATACCTTAGGCGTAAAGTATCTATAAAAGATCGAGAGCAGCTGCGACAGGTCTTTGCAAAGGATCCCCTCCTCTACGCAGTTAGCCTGCAAATCCCAAGTGATGGTATGTCTAAGGCCGATGTGGTGGCATAGCCGATTTTTTAAATAGAGGCTCTGATGGACGATCTCCCGAGATATCCTTTCGCGATTTTCCGGAGCATCCTCAAGATCTGCCATCGATAGCATCAATTCAATAGAATTAGATAGCAATCCGTGCATAACCCGTTGAAGCACCTGCTCTACATAAGCTTGCGCAGATTCCTCTCCAATAGGCCCGAATGGAGTATCATATTGGTATCTCTTGGGAAGGTTGTAGTAATACGATTCCAGCTCTTCTTTCTTCCCCACATCACACGACTGAATCGATGCGGACATCTTCAAAAATGCAGATTCTTGTTCTGATAAGATCTCTCCTTCCTTGACTACAGGGTCAAGAGAAAATATATATTCCAAGATCTTAAAGAAATAGGCAGAGTCTAAACTTACGTTTTCTGAACCCGCCTGTGCAAGCAAGCCTTTCAGATACAGGTTTTCTCTTATATTGCGCAACAAATCTTGGTAATAATTTCCAGTCATCTCGTACACTGCAAGCTCTAACTGAAGCTTTGCTGGAAAAGAATATTTCTCCATAAGAGTCACTTTACAGTCGTTTTTTTCTTTAGAAATAGCCTCTTTTCTTTCGGAAGATATTCCTTCTAGAGAAATCTGGTTGAGCGCAGCCAGCCGCTGAGAGGCGTTTTCTAATTGGTTTATAACCTTCTTGATAAAACCAATTGAATAAACTATGCCTTTCGGATCAAGAAGGCGAACTCTGTCGCTGAAGTCTCTACAAAATGCCAAAACCCGTTTGGTGTCGATGCCCGAAGGCAGGTGGATTTTTTCGATCTTGCCTCTTGGAAGGTCTTTCAGCCGCTTTTGGCATACTGCATACGTATGGCCTTCGCTCTCTTCTCTAAAAGATGAAATCCTGGGTGTCTTTTGTCTGGCTACCCTATGATGTGTCAAGAAAATACGACCGGGATTTTTCCTTCCGGGTGCGGATATAATGTTACGCATAAATTGTACAAGTCCTCTAAAGTCTTCGAGGTCTTCCTTGATATAGAAAGCAGAACAGCATGCATCATACTTCAGGACGTAACTGCTGAACACTCGCAAAACAGCTGTGTCTTGGATTGTGCAAACTCTTTCGCGCAGGAACCTCCGAAGCTCATCCTCCATATCTCGATCACAGAAATATTGAGTGCTATTTTTTAATTGGTAGATGTTCACCTCCCGCCTTCGGCGCGAGGTAAAAAAAAGCTGTATCTAATGA
>CAMFIG010000043.1 GCA_945952445.1 uncultured Chlamydiae bacterium | reverse complement strand
GTTTACGAAAGAAAAATTTTACTCACACGGAAAAAATGGCTAGCGGGAATTGCTGCCATAAAACAAATCAAACTATTGCATAATTATCCTTTTATATTTATATAACAAAAAAAAAGGGCAACTATGTCGTCAGATCTAATTTCTATTTCTTTTCATAAAATCATGCAATCTCACGCTTACACTGTGATTATCTTAGGAACAGAAGAAAAAAAATTTGCTATCTACACCGAACCTCACATAGGCAAAGATATCCAGACATATCTTACAGAAGGGAAAAAACCGAGGCCGTCCACACACGAGTTAATTCGCAGCATCTGGAAAGGCTACGATATACAGCCAATGCAAATCGTCATTCACAACGTGGAAGACACTGTGTACTTTGCTAGACTATTTTTAGAGAGAAAACAAAACGACCTGCAAGAGATCCTAGAAATCGATGCGCGCCCTAGTGACTGCATCGTGCTAGCCCTGATGGACAATGTGCCAGTGTTTTGCAGAAAAGAGGTGCTGGAAAAATCAATCGCCGTCCAAGACACCTAATATCAATACTTGATATTAAACTTGTTCTGAGCCAAATGCAAAATGGTATTCACTGCTTGCTCTGCATCTTCCCCTTCAGCTTCAATCTTAATCTTTGCTCCCCTAGCAGCTGCCAGCATTAAAATACCGAGTAAAGACTTCGCATTCACCGTCAAATTTTGATAAATCAGATGGACTTGCGATTTAAAAGAAGAAGCGCATTTTACAAGTTCTGTGGAGGGTCGAGTATGCAACCCTTTCTCGTTGATTACAACAAACGAAGACTTAATTTTTGGCTTCATCATTATTTTCCATCTCTTAAGCACCCCCGGAAAGGAGGTGCACCTTTTATTTTTTTTTCACAAACTGAGATACTAATGCAGAAAATTTACGGCAACTCTTTTTTACATTTCAGCAAAAATACCTCCTCCGGCTAACTCAAAATTTGCTCCAAATCGGATACAAGCCGATTAAAATAAGCTAGCAACGCTTCTACGGGAGCTGAAGTCCTCATATCCACTCCGGCCCTTGCTAAAGTATCGATAGGGTATAAGCTGCAACCAGAAGAAAGAAATTCTAGATATCTTTGTTGAGCTAAACCACCTTCTTGAAGGACCTTCTCCACAAGAGCATGTGCTGCGCTAATTCCCGTCGCATATTGATACACATAAAAATTATAATAAAAATGGGGTATGCGCGCCCATTCTATGCATACTTCAGGGTCAAGCTCTAGATCGCTCCCGTAATATTCCCCATGCAAGCATGCGTATTTTTCCTTTAGAAATCCAGGAGTAAGGGGCACTCCTTTTTCCACCCACTCATGCAAAGAGAGCTCAAATTCCGCAAACATCGTTTGGCGAAACAAAGTCCCTCGAATATCATCGATTTTCTGATTGATTAAAAAAGCCTTTTGCTTTTGATCCTTTGTCCTGTCCAGAAGATAATGAAAAAGCAACTCCTCATGAAATGTAGAGGCCACTTCCGCTAGAAAAATCGGATATTGAGAATAATGATAAGGCTGATGGCGCGTACTATAGTAAGAGTGCATACTATGTCCAGCTTCATGCGCCAACGTCGTGACATCCTGGAAAGTCCCATGATAATTCATTAAGATGTATGGATGGCTATCATAACAACCACTTGAGTAGGCTCCACTTCTTTTTCTTTTGTTTTCATATCGATCCACCCATCTTTCTACCGTAAATCCCTTTTGCAGAATCTCCTGATATTCCTTTCCTAAAACCCCCACCGATGCTACGACAAGCTTTTCGGCTTCGGTATAGCTCATATTCATATCTACTTCTTCCACAATCGGAACCTGCATATCATAAAAATGGAGCTTGTCATATCCTAATAATTTCTTGCGAAGCCGGACATACCGATGAAGATAGCTATTTTTGGCTTTCACAGTCTCTACCAAAGAACGATACACTACAGGATCAATTTGATATGGAAACAAAGCGGCATCTAAGCAGGAAGCATAGCCTCGTGCCTTCGCTTCAAAAGCATGCTTTTGAATTTGCCCATGAATCAGCTCACAAAAAGTATTCTCAAAGGATAAAAAGCTCTCATGCAGGCGCGTAAAAGCCGCTTTTCTAAGAACCCTATCCTGCCCTCTCATATACAAAGAGTAGGTGCCGTGAGTTAATTCTTTTTTAGATCCATCACCGGATACGATTTCCGGAAATTTCAAGTCTGCATTATTCAGCGCTCCGAAAGCCCTTTGAGCGCTTTCAGTCGCTTGAGAGGCTAATGCTAGCAGTTTTTCTTCTGAAGTAGACAAGGTATGCTGTTTTAAACGCACCATTTTTTCTAGATATATCTTATATTCAGATAGATCCTGGCTATGTATTAATAATTCCAATTGCTCAGAAGGCATTTGTAAAATCGTAGGCTCGATCCAAGAAACCGCTTCCTGAAAAGCATGCAAAGAAGCGACCGCTGCGACATATCCCTGTTTCGCTCGATCTTCTGCTACATCTTCATCATGTCGAAGATGGGCATAGGTATATAATTTTGTGAGATACCGACTCGCCTCCATAAAAACATCCAATAATTTTTTTATCTCTTTAGAATTATAAAGATCGAATTTCTGTGGATCCAGTTCGGGCCACCGAACAGCCCGCCCAGGCCTTGCCCATTTATCAAAATCCTCTTCCCATTCCTTCCATCCTGCGTATAAAGCCTCCACCGCCCATCGATCTTCTTGTTTTACATCACAACGCTCTTTAACGATTAGATTTTTCATAGAGATTCCCCTCGCAATTTTGAATGCATCCTAAGATATTTTCATCTTCTTTCTCAAGTCAAATCCCTATCGAGAAACTCCAATTCTTTAGCAGTCGGATCTTCTATTTGCTAAATCTCTTGATAAAAAAAACCTGTTTTTCTAGAATTTGACTTAAGAAAAAACCAAAAATCACTCTATCAAAAGGAGAAGATCATGGCATCACAAGAAACTACAAAGAAAGTAACGCTAAAACCTCTCGGAAATCGAGTTCTCGCACAGCGCCTGGAACAAGAAGAGACTTTAAAAGGAGGCATCATCCTCCCCGATACAGCCAAGAAAAAACAAGAAACAGCAAAAGTCATTGCTGTAGGACCTGGCATTCAAACAAAAGAAGGCAAGTCCATTCCTGTTTCTGTTCAAGTTGGAGACACAATTCTCATGGATAAGTACTCCGGCCAAGAAGTAAGTTTAAATGACGAGGAATTCGTCATTATTCGATCCGATGACATTATTGCGATCATTAACTAAGGAGAAACACTTATATGGCACCTAAAAATATTAAATTCAAAGAAGATGCAAGACAGAAAATCCTAAAGGGAGTTCGCACTCTTGCTTCCGCTGTCAAAGTGACACTTGGTCCCAAAGGTCGGAATGTAGTAATTGATAAATCTTATGGAGTTCCTCAAATCACAAAAGACGGCGTCTCCGTTGCTAAGGAAATCGAACTCGAAGACAAGCACGAGAACATGGGCGCTCAAATGGTAAAAGAAGTAGCCAGCAAAACTGCGGATAAAGCAGGAGACGGCACCACAACAGCTACCGTGCTTGCCGAAGCGATCTACAGCGAAGGCCTGCGCAATGTAACTGCCGGAGCAAACCCTATGGAGATAAAAAAAGGGATTGAAAAGGCTGTTAAAGAAGTCACCGAACAAATCAAAAAACAAAGCAAACCTATCCAAGACCGCAATGAGATCGCCCAAGTAGCTACCGTTTCTGCCAATGGAGACACGGAAATCGGAGAAATCATTGCTAAAGCTATGGAAAGAGTCGGCAAAGATGGCACGATTACAGTCGAAGAAGCCAAAGGCTTCGAGACAACCCTTGATGTTGTAGAAGGAATGAACTTCGACCGAGGCTACGTATCTGCCTATTTTATGACAAATGCAGAAACGCAAGAATGTATATTAGAAGATGCTTTTGTCCTGATTTACGAGAAAAAAATTGCCGCCATGAAAGAATTTCTCCCTCTTTTACAGTCTGCAGCTGAAAGCGGAAAACCCCTTCTGATCATTGCTGAAGACGTAGAAGGAGAAGCTCTGGCAACATTGGTTGTCAACCGTCTAAGAGCAGGCCTTAAAGTCTGCGCAGTGAAAGCGCCTGGATTCGGAGACCGCAGAAAAGCAATCCTCCAAGACATCGCGATCCTCACAGGAGGACAACTCATCAGCGAAGAGCTTGGATTAAAGCTTGAAAATGTCACACTAGACATGCTCGGCAAAGTGAAAAAAGCAGTCATCGGCAAAGAAGACACAACCCTTGTAGAAGGCGCAGGGAAAAAAGCTGATATCCAAGAGCGAATTTCCCTCATTAAACGCCAAATCGAAGACAGCTCTTCTGACTATGATCGTGAAAAGCTCCAAGAACGACTAGCAAAACTAGCCGGTGGCGTAGGAATTATCCGCGTCGGAGCTGCAACAGAAGTAGAAATGAAAGAGAAAAAAGACCGAGTAGACGATGCCGTTCATGCTACAAAAGCAGCCGTAGAAGAAGGAATTCTTCCCGGTGGCGGCGTTGCCTTTATTCGATGCCTTCCAAGCATCGAAAAACTCGCAAGCTCCCTTTCTGGCGATGAAAAAATCGGAGCTGAGATTATCCTAAAGTCTCTAACCTATCCTTTGCGCCAAATTGCTGAAAATGCTGGCAAAGAGGGTTCTATTATCGTCCAAAAAGTAGCTTCTCTTTCTACACTAGAAGGCTGGGATGCTCAAAACGATGTATTTGGCAACATGCTTAAAATGGGAATTGTTGACCCAGCAAAAGTATGCAGGCTTTCCATCGAACTCGCCGCTTCCGTGGCTGCCTTGCTGCTGACAACAGAAGCAATCATCACAGAAGAAGCTGACGAGAAATCCAATACTCCGGCTATGACCGGAGCGGATTACTAAAACGCCGCTTCCCTAAAGCCGCCCTCCATAAAACGGGGGCGGCTTTTTCTTTTCTTGATCAATATATTATTTTTTATTAAGTTCCAGATAAAGAAACACACAAAAAAGAGGCCTGTCAAGATGAAAGGATTTCTTAGTAGTTTTTTGGGCTGGGTTGCCATTGTAATCGCAGCGCTTGTGATCGTTGCCTTCATCGGATGGTCAAGAGTTCCTGATATCTTAGCAAACAACCTCTCTAAAAAATTACAAGTCCCTGTAGAAATCGATGACATCCACCTTTCTTTTCATGAGATCAAAGTCGATAACTTTGAAATCGGCAATGTACCTGGATCTATTTTACAAAAAGCTTTTTCAGCCGAAGAAATTCTCGTTGACGCTCCTTTACACAACTATTTAGATCCTGCCATCCAAATCGATGAGATCCAACTCAATGATGTTTATCTCGGATTAGAATTTGCCTCGTCTAAAAGCCCTAAAGGCAACTGGACTACCATCATGAGCAACCTGAAAAACTCAACAGAAAAGACCTCTACAACAGAGAAAAAACCAGAGAAAGAAAGAAGTTTACTCATTCGTAGGCTCGTCATCAACAACTTGCAGGTAGAAGTTGTCTACGTTCAAGACGGAACCCCCGTAAAAAAACTGCCAATTATCAAACAGATGGTCCTCCAAAACATCAACAGCCAAGAAGGGCTCCCCTTAGATCAAATCATGAAATCCGTTCTAGGACAAATGCTCCAGTCGGTATTTCTCCAAGAGAACCTCAATAACATGATGAAAGGAGTTTTCGACGCGCCTCAAAGCGAATTCGACAAACTCTTACAACCCTTTAAAGGCTTATTTAACTCGCGCTCAAACGCTAGAAAAGAATCGATCTTAGCTGCCTAATGTCTGAAGCCATACAAGCCGCATTAAAAAAAGCAACAGCCGCTCTTAAAAAGCTAGAAGCTCTTTACTCAAAGCTTCCCTATCCTCAAGAACTTTGCACATGGCTTCGCTACCAAGAAGCCATGAATTCTCTTTTGTCGCAAAAAATCCAAATACCCATAGAAGAAGTTTACTACTACCACCGCAAGAAAAAAGCCCGTGCACCGCAAAAAATCCAATCCGTATTAGATTATTATGAAGCTCTTTCTTTTTTCTCTTCTAAGCAATCCTTGACAAAAGCTCTTTTAGAAGAAATCCACGGCCATGTCGCAACCAAAGACACCATATCCGGCATACGAACACAGCAAAATTGGATAGGCCCCATCGGCTGCCCTGCCGAGGAGGCCCACTATTTCCCTCCTCCCCCGGAAATCCTCCCTCAAAAAATCTCCCATTTCCTTAAGAAGTTCAACCAAAATACACACACTCCCCTTCTTAAACTTTCCTTGCTTTTTGGAGAATTCCTTACAATCCACCCTTTCATGGATGGCAACGGCAGGGTCGCAAGAGTTCTCGCCCCCTTATACCTATACTGGAAAGGAAAAACGACTTTCCCTTATCTATATGTTAGCCGTTATCTTGCAAAACATCGCAAACAGTATTATGAAAAGCTATTCTACTTATCTTACAAGAAAAAATGGGATGACTGGCTTGTCTTCTTTCTCAAGGCTATTAAATCCAGCGCTCTCCATCTAGAAAAAGAGATCTCTTCAACCTATCGTTTAGCGCTTAAAATAGACTCCCTTTTGACACCTTATATAGATCAAGAACCAAGAGAATCTATTATAAAATCCCTTTTTTCTTGCCCTTTTTTCCTTCCAAAAGACTTACCCGTCCAAAATTCTGTTGCGCATGCTGCAATACAGATTCTTAAACGCCACCGCTTTCTTAAAGCAGTTTGCATCAAAGGCCAACAAGGTATGCTGTTTTTTAGAATTTTAAAGACATAAGGGAGACACTCATTAGAACATCTCCCCTAAAGGAAATTACATAGCACCGCCGGTGCCCATAGGAGCGCCTTTTGCTGCTGCTTTCTTGAATTTAGAAGCTGCTTTTTTAGGAGCCGCTGCTTTTTTTACTGCTTTCTTCTTAGGAGCCGCTCTCTTTGGTGCTGCCGCTTTCTTGGGAGCTGCTTTCTTCACTACTTTCTTCTTAGGAGCCGCCTTCTTTGGCGCTGCAGCTTTCTTAGGAGCTGCTTTTTTTACTGTCTTTTTTGCCATAAATCCTCTTGGGGTTACCAGGCCTATATATTGCTGAGATACACTCTCAATCTCACATTTACCCAATCCTCTTTTTTTGCAAAAGTTTTTTTTATTTTTTTCACGTAAAAAGTTTTTGCGTTTTAATCGCTGTTTTCTTTACAATCAGCGTCATTCTGTTCCGGATTAGCTCAGCGGTAGAGCAGTGGACTGTTAATCCATTGGTCGCAAGTTCGAATCTTGCATCCGGAGATTCACTGGTTGATGTGATACTGCTAGGGTCGTTGAAAACGGTTCTAGCAGTGTTACAGACAGTTTTTTCCCATACAATTTCAAGTTTAAAAAGACCTAATCCAGTAGTTGCTGTTTTTCGCCCATCTTCGAACTCATAAAGAGTTCCTTCGCCCGCTTCGCCAAATCCAATACATTCTTCGCTGTAATTAGACAGGTTTCATCCGCGTTGACACGCTCTGTCATCTCCGATGTAATCTCGCACTATCACTTCTTATACTCCTCAAGTTTGAAATGATACGTCTCGGAGTCAATCGCTCCATCGAGATGCCTATCAATCAGTTTAGATAACTAGCGAATGTCAAATCAAGTTTAGCCTAGGACAGCCCAGCAACTGGAGTTTTAAGCCTCTCATTCAGGGAGGCTTTTTTTTCACTCAGACCGTTTGCCGTGTTCAATGCTCTTTTCAAAAGTGAGATTTGTAAGCACATCAAAGAAATTGCCATTTTGCTTTTGTGCGGTACGGGAGGCCTCTGTTATCATCTTTTCTCGTTCGGAAGGAGAAAACCAAGCCAATCTTGGGATAGAGTTGCTATAGAGAGTCATTATCTTTTGAAATTCCTCATCGGACGTCAGAAAATGTCGCAAATAGTGAGTGTAGTCCAAAAGTCTTCCTGGAAAGCCTAATTCTTTTCCAGCTTGATCCAAAGCCCTTTTTTCTCGCTCCAGTATTTTTGAGTCATTTATATCCCATACAACTTGGATCATTTCATATTTCCCTTGAGCGTCCTGTGTAATGAAATCTATTTCATAGCCATCTGAAGTATAGTAGTAGAAGATTTTTTTTCCTTCTCGACGCAAATCCAAGTAAACCTGGTTTTCTAAAAGCTTTCCTAAGCTATCAGATAAGTTAAAGGTGTTAGCAAGAATTAAACCATTATCAACTGCATATATTTTTTTGGGTGTGGTTTGCATGCGGCGAAGCGATTCGGTAAAAACAGGAACTGTAAAAATAAGAAACGCATCCTCAAGATAGTCTAAGTATGAATATAAGGTGTCTTTACCTGCTTTATGTCCTTGACTTTTGATATCATTGTAAAATTTGTTAATAGAAAAGGGGGATGCGATGTTTTTTAGTAAAAAACTAATGAAATATTTCATTAGAGCTATATTGCCAATTTGATATCGCTCAATGACATCTCTAAAAATAACAGTTTCTACGTAACTTTGCAACGCTTCGAGTTTTTCATTTTGCGGCATTGATTGAACGCCAGGGAACCCCCCTGAACGAAAATATTCTAATAAGTAACTGCGGTGGTAATCAAGAGCCCTTTGTCCAAACGGTTTTGACGGTAGCTCTTGACGATGGGCTGTTAGATATTCAAGATAACTGTAAGGGAAAATCTCTATAGAAAGAGAGCGACCACGTAATGATGTGGCAATTTCTTTGCTTAACAATTTTACAGAAGAACCCGTTACATAAATTTTAATGTTTTTTGTATCAAGCATTCTCCTTAAAACAAGAGGCCATCCTTCAACATTTTGAACTTCATCTAAAAACAGGTAGCATTCATGGTTGTGATGTTGAGGATACAAAGTATACCATGAATCAATCAGTCTTCCCATCGCCTTGTGATCCATAGGCAAGATTCTATCGTCTTCAAAGTTTAAATATAAAATGCGTTCTAAAGGTATATTTTCTGATAATAGTTCCCGGATTGTTTGAAATAGAAAATATGTTTTACCCGAACGTCTCATTCCCACAGCTACCTTAATAAGGTTTTCAGCGGTAGGGAATTTATAAATGCGAGGTGTGCTTTTTTCTGTTAAAGAAAGTGCTGCATGAAATTCTTCTTGGAGTGTTTGTAAAACGGATTCCATTTTCTATACCTATTTATAAGGATAAGCATACGACAAGCTATCCTTTTTAGCAAGGACAGCTTAAGAGTGTATTTTATCTATTTAAAAATGAGCTGTTTGCAATTATGAAGGGATAAAATACGAACCTCGACTTCGCGCTCGCTTAATTTAGGGAAGCACAGTCAAAAAGACCGCCCTTTAGGCTGATAATCTCCACGTAGCACACCTTTAGAGTGTAGAAATTCCACAGCTTCTGCTGAATCCTTTACTTTAGAAGCACTACGCTCCAACATTTCTTCTTCAAATTCAGTTAGTATCGCTTCTCTCACTCCGATTTCTCGCCACTTAGACAAGGGAGTACATCCTATTGAAATGTTACGAGCCAATGCCAGAGCATCGAGCAGAGCCTGATTGGCACCTTGTCCTTTAAACGGGCTCATAGGGTGGGCTGCATCTCCAATTAAAGTAAACGGACCCACTTTTTCCAATAACTCCGGTTTGAGTAATTCTCGATCGTACAAGGGATACCCTGAAATTTGTGCTGGTAGAGTTGCTGATAACATTTGAGGAATGGGTTTATGCCAATGCGCTCTACGGCACGCTTCTTCTTTAAGCGCCTGAGCACCTCGTGCACTCAAGGCCTTAGCTTCTTCTTCGGACATAGGGAAGCTAAGTTGCCACATTACAGAGTCTACCGAGTAAGGCATCACGTAGATTCGCTCACAACCATTGACGGTTTGAAAAACGGTGGCGGAGTCGAGCAAAGAACTCTCAACACCTTTAAGAGCTTCTAAAGAACAAATACCCAAAATTACTGCATAACCCAGGTAACGTAAAGGAGTAATATCCTCACCAATCAATAATCTGCGCACAACACTACGAACGCCATCGGCACCCACCACCAAATCTGCCTTGGCTTTTTTTATCTCTCCGTCGACTTGAAAACTGAGTTCCACACTTTTATCTTCACATTGTGTAAAACCAACTAAACGATACCCCCATTGCACGGCATCACGGTCACCCAATTGCTCAAGCAAAGCTAAGCGTAAGGACTGCCTCGGAATATGCACATTTCTACGCTTTGGAAACTTGCTCATGTTTGAATGCGTTCTTCTTCCCCATTCAGCAATCTCTTTTCCTTCTGTAGTATGCACTACATGGCGAGTGGAATGACTCGTGTCTTTTAAAGAGAAAAGACCCAATCCTTTAATTGCGTTACTGGCTTGTTGCAAGGTAAGTCCATAGCCCTGAGCTCGTTCATCAAAACTGCTATCGCGTTCATAAAGAGTAAATGGAATTCCGCGATGCAAACAAGCTACAGCAAGGGCTACGCCTCCTATCCCTGCACCAATAATCGCTACATGTGGATAGTTTTCTGAATCTGCTATGGGGCGATTCGTGGCAGGAATCAAACCGGATCCGCTGCAATTATCGCATAAAAATTGAGTGATCTTAGGACGAACTGCAACTTTTCCTTCACGCTTAGTTTTTTCAAATTCATTCATCGCTATTTGGTAGCGGATTCTTGATTCCTTGCGGAGGCGCAAGTTTTTTTTTCCGCGTCCAGAACATTTCGGACAAATAGTCCAATAAGCTTCTTTTTTTTCCACTTTTTCAGTCTTCTTTAACGTAATTATTTTTCCAATGCAAAAATAGATATTTTCAAAGCAATTCAGACAACCGAGCTTGCCAATTTTTCAACTCAACTTAAGATTAAATCCCATCGCCACACATAGAGAAACAAGAGTTTGCCATTTAGGATTGCCATTGCCTGAGAGAGTTTTGTAGAGGCTTTCCCGACCAACATGAGCTTTTTTTGCTAGCAAACCTACACCGCCCTGTGCTTGTGCAACATTTCGAAGGGCGATCAAGAAAAGCTGTTGAGACTCATCATCTCCTTTAAGGCTTTCTTCTAAAGCTGCATTCAGGTACGCGACAGCTTCATCGCGATCTGTCAAATGCTCAAATAGAAATTCTTGGTATTTTTTACTTCTCGCCATGATTTATTTCCCTTGCTTTTGCAATCACCAAAATTTCCAAGTTTTATAACTACACAGTATCTTTTAGGATACATTATTTTCAAGTGAATTTTGATAATCCAATCGCAACACAAAATTGAAGCAGCCTTTTAACTTACAGACCGACAAAAACACATCCATCTTCTTGCCTCACTTTATACGAACAATCGTCTTTCTCATTGATTTCAAAAGATTATTTTGGTTTTAATAAATAAAAACTTAAAGGAGCTTTATGTCGCAGGTCCCCTCCTATTCACTTGTTTTTTTTCTAGCTTGCTTTACCACGCTTGCAATGTATAGCAGTGAAACAAAATCACCGTCTTCAGAAATCTCCCAGGAAGGAAAAAAGCATTACCGCCTATCAGTCCGGCACATAGAAGGCGGAGGAATAGGGTATTCTCAAGGCTACACTACTCTGGAAGGTTTTTTTGCTCCTGAATCTCAGCATCTATTTTTGATGCCTTTTCTAGATGTCCGCGGACACGTTTTTAATGATGGAAAAATGGCTGCTAATGCGGGTTTTGGGTTGAGAAAGATTTTGGGATGCAGAACTTACGGACTTAATGCCTACTACGACTACCGAAATACGAACAAGCTTCATTACAATCAAGCTGGAGTTGGGCTTGAAACATTAGGAGCGCTTTGGGATTTCCGAATCAATGGCTATTTACCAGCGGGCAACAAGATTACCTCCCCTTATAACGTAAAATTCGATGAATTTTCGGGTCATCGTCTGATCCTCTCTCAAAAACGCCAATTTGCGATGAAAGGTGCAGACGCTGAGATTGGATTTCATTTTGGCAAATCTCAAAATTTTGACTTTTATGCAGCCGCCGGGCCTTATTATTACATTGGGGAAATAGGCCGCAATACTTGGGGAGGAAAAGCGCGTTTAGCTGGAATGTTCAAAGAATACATCACACTCGAAATAAGCAACTCCTATGACAGGATGTTCCACAACAATTTTCAAGGCCAAATTACCTTCACCCTGCCCTTTGGAAGCAGATCCCGTGTAAAAAAACCAGGTTCCTGCAAGAGCTCTAACGCTGTTGTCTCTAGAATGCTCCAGCCTGTAGCAAGAGAAGAAATCATCGTCGTAGGGAAAAGAAAGCAACATACAAAAGCAATCGATCCTGCCACAGGGCTCCCCTATTTCTTTGTATTTGTAGATAATACAAGCAGTTCAAATGGTACATATGAAAGCCCTTACCACAGCTTAGTTCAAGCACAAAACAACTCCTCTCCTAATAACATTATCTACGTATTTCCTGGAGATGGAACAACTAGAGGAATGGATTCAGGGATCTTATTAAAAGCAAATCAAAAGTTTTGGGGCTCTGGCATGAGTCACTTGATAGAAACTACTGAAGGGCCAATTTCCATCCCCGCACTAAGCGGAGCTGCTCCTACCATTACAAATACTAATGCCGATACGGATGGCAATGTAATCACGCTAGCTGCTAATAACACCATAAGCGGCTTCACCATTACATCCGCAATCAATGATGCTATCTATGGAACCGACCCGCAAAACTTGGATGTTTCTTTTTGCACGATCGAAAATACAGGTACTTTTGCGATCGAAGCTTCTTTTCCGGCCGCAGCCTCTGTATCCTTAACGAACAATCTATTTTCAGATAACGTCAATGGTGTTTTTTTGACGCTGAATGGAACATCCTCTGTTGTCTGCTCCAATAATACGTTTACAGGTCAAACTTCTGTTTCCAGTGTCCCCTTCGAAATATCAGCAGATGGCAATATCTTTGATGCCGACATTGAGAATAACACCTTTGACAATAATATAACCGGCAGCATTCGATTTAACTTGGACAATGTGATCGATGCCGATATCACCTGCTTGAACAATGTGATTACAAATAATGGAACAGGAGCTCTCTCATCTTTAGGATCCAGCTTTGTTGTCATCCTGAGTGAGACTACGAATAACTGCTCAATCGTATTAAATCGCAACTCGTTCTCTGGCAATACATCCAACTCTCTTTATCTGCATACCTCCGGTGCATTTACCACTCTTGAACTCACTGCATCTGCAAACACAATGTCCGATAATGGAGGCTCCGCTCTAGTTCTTGCGACCCCAACCAACAACTTAACACTGCTTGCAACAAACAATACAATCACAGGATGCAACGATAACGGAATCGCAGTAATCAGTTCTACATCTACTTCAAATGGCAATATAACAATCAATAACAATACCATTACAGACATTGGAAATACATCCAATGGAATTGCCATAAACCAAGATTTCTCGACGGTTCATCTAACATTACAGGACAACGCAATTAACAGATGCGAAGGAACAGGAATTATCAGCTATGCCCCAACTGGTATCGGCTCTCTGACTTTGAACGTTTCGGGTAACACGATCAACAATTGCCAAAACCTGTCGTCAAATGCAGCTGCAGGCCTTGATATAGAGCAATATACAAACTTAACAGGCTCTGTTACTAATAATACGCTATCTGGCAATACAGGCTTAGCTGTCATTCTCGGCTCAAGTCTTTCAAGTCCTACAGCATGCCTAACTCTTAATGGGAATAACAGCAGCACCGATTATCTTCTGACGAATCCTGTTGACGGTGTTTTCAACTTAAGCCCATGTGATGTAAACACCTTGAATGTAGGAACAATCAACACCTCAGGAACAATCACCCCCGTTCAATCCTGTCCTGGTGCGACTCCTTGCCCTTAAGCTCTTGGTCCAGAAAAAGTCAAATACCGACAGCTCAAGCTGTCTCTTAATAGACTCCTAATGATACCGATGCTGAGATGTTTAATCTCGCAATTTGCTCTTCGACAGTTTTTTTAAATAATACCACTCCTAAAAAATAAATTCATAAATTTAATTGATAGAATCTGATAGACTCTGGGGTTTGAAGTCCAATGGAACGAAAACGTACGCTAAGGATTTTCAAAATCTCATTTATCTTAAAGTACACAGATAAATCATTTTTTCGCTATTTGGTTTCAAGATAGTGCGGTCCCAATTTCCAAAACGTTGTTCAATTTTAAAGCCATTATAGTATAAAAGCGCTTCCATTTCTAGTGGGAATGTGTAGCGAATAGAAATTTTTGTCGTTCTCATTTTAGGTTGATCATTTTCCAGCCATCTCCGAAAAGTTGTATATTCCGCTATTTGATTAATAGGATCGTAAATATGGTAACCGGAAACTGAAACAGAAATGCCTTTAGAGTTTATATAAGTATGCCAATATTCTTCTTTAGTTGAAGTCTTAGATAGCTCAGCTAATGAAGGGAAACGCGTATCAAAAGCAAAAATTCCGTTTGATGAAAGGTGTTTGCGAATACTTTGTAACAGCATTTCTTGATCTATGCGGGTTAGGAGGGCTTGAAACGAATTTCCCGTCATAAAGACCATTTGAAAATATTGATCCAGTTCAAAAGTTCGACAATCTGAAACTTTGAATTCTATGGGGATATTCGTAGTTTTTTCAATACCTCTTTTAATCATCCCTTCGCAGACGTCAATTCCAGTAACCTTAAAACCTTGTAATGCTAATGGTATTGAGATTCTTCCTGTGCCACATGCAATCTCTAAAATTGGGTTTCCAACTTTTTTCGCAATCTGAGAATAAAAAGAACATTCAGGTTCTGGTTTTCCATATTCACAATCATATTCTATTGGATCAGAATATTCTTCTAAATTATTATTCGCATTATTCATATAAACTTTTAATCTGCTATGAGTGGTGTTTTTTTTATCATTTATCTTCTCTAATTAATTTGTACACAGTCGATCTTCCAATCCCAGTCTTTCTTGCTATTTCCGTTGCGCCAATCCCGGCGCTGTGAAGATCGATTATTTTTTTCCTATCAATTGTTCGTTTGCGACCAAATTTAACGCCTTTTATCTTGGCTTCTACACGACCTTCATTGGTTCTTTCTAAAATGCGATGGCGCTCTGCTTGGGCTACAGCAGAAAGAATGGTGACAATCATTTTTCCCATAGTACCTTCCGTGCTAATACCATCGTCGAGAAAGCGAATGTAAATTCCCATCGCATCAAACTCTTTAATCAATTGGATCATATCTGCTGTGTCTCGGCCAAGTCTATCCAGCTTTTTTACTAGAATCACGTCCCCCTCTTCAACTTTTAGGCGTAATAGTGTTAATCCATCTCGCTGAGAATGGCTTCCGGTAGCTTTATCGGTAAAAATTCGATTTCCTTTAACACCAGCTTCCTTGAGTGCATTAATCTGAATATCTAGTGATTGTTGATTTGTTGAAACGCGAGCATATCCAAAAAGTCTCATTTTGATTAATTATGTCTCCTAATTCGATTTGTGGACATTATGTCTATTAATGTTATGAAAAACGATTTTATAGACATCATATTGCAAAGAGTTTATGCTGTCTACCAATTTATAATATTTTAGACACTTTTAATGGGTCATGGATGCCTGTCGATTTTTTAACAGAGGAACAGAAAGCTGGATATGGTCAATTTTCTGGTGAACCAAACGAAGTGCAGTTGGCTCGTTATTTTCATTTGGATCAATCTGATCTGGACTTTATCTTTAATCGGCGCGGTAACCAGAATCGTCTAGGATTTGCGTTACAATTAACCTCCGTGCGTTTTCTAGGGACATTTATATCAGATTTTTCGTTAGTACCCGTTAATGTACAAGTCTTTGTTGCCAATCAATTGGCTATCAATGATATAAGTGTATTGGCTGATTATGCACAAAGAGAAACAACAAAGCGTGAACATACCGCATTGATACGTGATCATTATGGATACCATGAATTTAGCAACCCTCCCTGGTCTTTTCGGCTAAGTCGATTACTTTACACGCGTTCATGGATCAGCAATGAAAGACCGAGCTTGTTGTTCGACTTCGCAACGGCCTGGCTCATCCAAAATAAAGTCCTGTTACCTGGAGTAACAACGCTGACAAGGTTAATAGCTGAAATTCGAGAAAGAGCTGACAACCGATTATGGTTGCGATTGTCATCTTTGCCATCGAGCAGCCAAAAAGCAAAACTAGAAACACTTCTACAAGTACCCGAGGGCCATCGGATCTCACAACTTGATCTTTATAGGAAAGGGCCGGTGACGATTAGTGGCCCAGCATTTAATGAAGCTGTAGATCGTTACAAAGAATTGATGGCTTTTGAGATGCAATCATTAGATTTTTCAAGAATACCGCCTGTACGTTTGAAAAACCTCGCACGCTATGCCGGAATGACCTCTATACATAAAATTGCCAGAATGCCTGATGATAAACGCACAGCCATATTAGTAGCCTTTGCAAAGACATTTGAAATCATAGCATTGGATGAAGCTCTCGATGTTTTAGATTTACTTATTACCGATATTGCGGGGGAGGCAAAGAACGCCGGCCAGAAAAATCGGTTACGAACCCTAAAAGACCTGGATAAATCGGCGCTGGCTTTGGCTGACATTTGCACCTTAATCCTAAATGAAGAAATGCAAGATGATAAACTAAGAGAATCCATTTTCTCACAGGTTCCAAGAGATCATCTAAAAGCAACTATTGAAACTGTACATAGTCTGGCACGTCCATTAGATGACCATTTCCACGATGAAATGGTGGAGCTTTACGGGCGTGTGCGAAGGTTTCTGCCAAAGTTGCTCAATGATATTGAATTCAAATCTGCACCGGCGGGTAGGAACATTTTGGAATCCCTCAACTATTTAAGTTCTTTAAGTTTTTTGCGCAAACAGGTTTTAGAAGACGCACCGTTAGATATCGTCACAAATCCATGGAAAAGACTGGTCTTTGATAAAGAGGGCAGAGTGAATAAGCGGGGTTATACAATGTGTTTTCTAGACAGGCTCCAAGACGCGCTTCGTCGTCGTAATGTATATATAGAAAAAAGTGATCGTTGGGGAGATCCCAGAGCAAAGTTGTTGCAAGGAGCTGATTGGCAGGTAAATCGGATACAAGTTTGCCGCTCTCTCGGTCACCCAATTGATCCAAAAGAAGCTATATCTGCCTTAGTTCATAATCTGGATACCACTTATAAGCAAGTCGCTAGCAATTTTGAAAATAATGACTCAGTGACTCTTGACTTTTCCACTAAACACCCATCTTTAACAATTACAAATTTGGAAAAGCTTAATGACTCTCCGAGCCTGATCCAACTCAGCAAACAAGTTAACGAATTATTGCCAAAAGTTGATCTTACAGAACTTTTA
This sequence comes from uncultured Chlamydiae bacterium, assembly GCA_945952445.1. Taxonomy (GTDB): domain Bacteria; phylum Chlamydiota; class Chlamydiia; order Chlamydiales; family Rhabdochlamydiaceae; genus CAMFIG01. The sequence continues at coordinate 1,330 of CAMFIG010000043.1, read as the reverse complement.
TTAGAAATCCATACTCATACCGGATTTGCCGAAGAATTTACCCATGTTAGTAAATCCAATGCTCGTGCAGATGATCTTTCTATTAGCATATGCGCTGTGCTGCTATCAGAAGCCTGCAATATTGGACTGGAACCATTGATTAAACATCAAGTCCCTGCGTTGACTAGGCACAGATTGAGCTGGGTCAAGCAAAACTACCTGCGCGCAGAAACACTGGTAATGGCTAACGCCAGGTTAGTTGATTACCAAACATCGCTGCCATTAGCTGGAAAATGGGGCGGAGGAGAGGTAGCTTCTGCTGACGGTATGCGTTTTGTTGCACCAATTCGCACGATAAATGCAGGACCTAATCGTAAATATTTTGGATCTGGCAGAGGGATTACATGGTATAATTTTGTATCAGATCAATACTCAGGATTTCACGGCATTGTTATTCCAGGAACCTTAAGAGATTCAATCTTTGTTTTGGAAGGCTTGCTGGAGCAGCAAACATGCCTAAATCCAACTGAAATTATGACAGATACTGCTGGAACTAGCGATTTGGTGTTTGGGTTATTCTGGCTTCTTGGGTATCAATTTTCTCCTCGTTTAGCTGATGCCGGAGAGGCTGTATTTTGGAGAATTAATAAAGATGCAGATTATGGGGTGCTCAATGATTTAGCTCGAAGTTGCTTAAACACCAATCGTATAGAACAACACTGGAATGACATGATGAGGGTTGCCGGTTCGCTGAAATTGGGAACAGTTCAGGCGTCTGAGCTTATTCGTTCCCTTCTCAAAAGTGAAAGGCCCTCAAGCTTAGCTCAGGCTATCATAGATGCTGGACGCATCAATAAAACCATATATCTTCTCAATTACATTGATGATGAAGACTATCGCCGTCGCATATTGACGCAATTGAATCGAGGAGAGGGGAGGCATGCCGTTGCTCGTGTTATTTGTTATGGTCAGCGTGGTGAAATTCGGAAACGGTATCGTGAAGGACAGGAAGACCAACTTGGTGCTTTAGGACTTGTGACAAATGCCATTGTTTTGTGGAACACCCTCTATATGCAGGAGGCTTTGGATCATTTAAAAAAGCAGTCTATAGAAATAAAGAACGAGGATGAGGCCAGACTATCCCCTTTGGTCAGTAGGCACGTCAATGTGCTTGGACATTACTCATTCACTTTGGCAGAAAATGTAATGCACGGAAAACTTAGACCTCTTAACCTGTCATTTGAATTGGACGAAAATCCTTAGCGTACGTTTTCGTTCCATTGGACTTCAAACCCCAAGGATCAGCCGGGAAGAGGGGCCAAACCCTATTTATCTTCAGAGGAGAGGGCTG
>CAMFIG010000042.1 GCA_945952445.1 uncultured Chlamydiae bacterium | reverse complement strand
GGAATTTATAATTTGGAGCTAGACCAATGAGTTTCGAAAGAAGTTCATTGCATCAGCCTATTGAAGCTTTCTGGAAAAATCCGTAAGATCCATTTTTTGCATCTCGTAAAAAGAAAAAGGCCTCAATGTTCTGGATATGCATCTTGCTGTGTCTTTTTGCTCGCGAAGCCCTCTCTGGAGAAGAAGCTCATTACGGGATCAGCGGCAACCCCGGCGCTGTGAATATCCTCACCGGAACAGGAGACCTCGGCAATTGGCTGAAAATCCCCGAGCAAACAGGCATCCGTTTAGGAGGCCTGTGGATGGGAGATTATAATGCCCTTCTTTGCGGAGTCAACGGAAGACGCTTAACAGGCAATAGTCTGTTTATTTTAGACCTTTCGATCGACTTGCAAAAAGCGCTCAAATGGCAAGGAGGGCTTTTTGGTGTAGAGTTTCTTCAATTCAACGGTCAGCCGACTAATGCAGATGCCGGCGTGGTGCAAGGATATAACAGCTTGCCAGGATCTCCTCCTCTGAACCGCTCAGAACTGTATCAGCTATGGCTCCGGCAAGCTTTGTTTGAAGACAAGCTCATCGTGAGAGTTGGCAAAACGATCCCTACATACCATTTTAACAACGTATCTAAGCCGGTCCCTACAAATAACCCGGCTGTATCAATCCCTTCTGTCAGCGGTCTCATCTACACCCCTATCTTTGTCAATACTACTTTGCTCGGTGTTATTGGAGGCTACTACAACTCTGTATATGGAGTAGTTGCAACCATAGCGCCGGCAACGCAATCTTATATAAACATCGGCGTATTCGATGGGAACCTAGCTCGGGGCGTACAAACAGGTCTGACAGGGCCTCATTTCAATGGATACTATTTGTCAATTATGGAAACAGGATATGGATGGACTAGCTCCAAGCCGGGCATTGCAGCGATTGGAGGATGGTATCAAAGCGGCCTGCTTCAGTCTGAATCACAAAGACAAAATGGGACAGGGGGGATTTACGCATTCGGTTCACAGGCTCTTTGGACGCGGGCTTCTGAAACAACAAACAAAGGCAATATCTCCGGCTTTTTACAGCTTGGATGGAACAACTCAAGAACTCTGCCAATGAACCTTTTTTTAGGCATGGGGTTGACAGGCTTTGCTTTAGTCCCAAACCGCCCTAACGACTCCTTTGGAGTGGGTCTTGCCTGGTCTCGTCTGAATAAATACACCTACGTCAGACGTTCAGAGCTGATGCTGCAAGGCTACTACCAAACACAACTATATCGATCGATCTACTTTGAACCTGTACTAAGCTATATCCCCAATCCGGGAGCTCACCCTAATCAATCCAACGTTGTCGCTGTGACAGCAAGACTTACCATGCTATTTTAAAAAAACTTCTTGCATTCCTTGCTCAAAACTATTACTTCTTGTTTTTTGGTTATATAGGAGTGTGCATGTTTAAAAAAACGGCTTTTTATTCACTACTCATCGCATCATTACAGACCTCTTTTCTTGCAGGAGATGCCTATAATGTTCCTGCCACTTCCGATACAGTGACTTTAGGTTTGTTTACTTTGAACAAACCGCCCGTCGTCAAAGTGCGCTCTGGGGACATAGTCTCCATGGGAACATGGAATAGCTGCTTACATGAAATGGTTTTTAATAAGACTACTCCTGCTGATGTCGCACAATTTTATATTAAACATGACATCCAAAAAAGACGAGGGATGCATTCTCTAACAGGCCCTGTGTATATCGAAGATGCAGAACCAGGGGATGTATTAGAAATCCGCATTCTCGATATCCGTCTTAATGACTTTGGTTATAATTTCTTAAGCCCTACGCAAGGTATCCTGCCAGAGTTTACCAAACCGAGGATTAAGTATTTTAAATATGACAAGAAAAATAACACGACGGAATTCACCAAAGGAGTCTGCCTACAGTTAAAGCCTTTTCCCGGAGTCCTGGCAGTCGCGCCTCCGGCAGATTGGCCTGAAGGATGGCCTGTCAACATAGACACCCCTGCTGCAAAGCCTGTTCCCGGAGAATTCAACTCGGTACCTCCCGGGCCTTTTGGAGGAAATCTAGACCAGCCGGAGTTACAAGCTGGGTCGATTCTTTTTGTTCCAGTCTTTCAAAAAGGAGGTCTCGTCTGGACGGGAGACTCTCATGCCATGCAAAGCAACGGCGAGATAGACATCACCGCTTTAGAAACTTCCTATGAAGCCATTACTATGCAATTTATCGTCAGAAAAGATTTACGAGCAGAAGGCGTCTTCGATAAAACAAAGAGAAAAAGCGGAAGTGCTTTTACTTGGCCGATCATCGAAAATGAGACTCACTGGATGATCGTAGGACTGAACGTAGATTTATTTGAAGCCATGAAGCTTGCATCTAGAAATGCCATTGATTTTCTGGTGCGCACGCAAGGCTTGTCTACTGAAGAAAGCTATCAATTCTTGAGTATGGTGGGCGACTTTGAAATCGCAGAAGCCGTCAACATGATCAAAAACGTTACAGTCCATATTCCTAAGCAGCCTTTTAAAGGAACAGGAAAGCCTCTGACCCTTTGCAAAGAAGGAGTTTTTCCCTTGAAAGCCCCAAAATCCAATGCAGATGCACCTTGTGTGCCTCAAGAAGGAATCACCATAGAATAACTCTTTAAAACAAGGTAAAAAAATCATGAAAACAACCCTGCTATTTTTTCTCTCTTTACTGGTCTCTGCAGCAGCGTTTGCTGAGTCTTTCACATTGGACAATCTCACTTCTTACCCTATGAAAGAGAAACACTCAAAGATTGCTGTGCAGTGGGCCTCTACTGCTCAAGAGGTGCAACAAGCCAACCAAGCAATTCTCAATGGCTCTTCTTTGGATCCAAAGACACTGCAAACTCTGAACCAAACAGGAAAAATCAACCTGACCATCCCGGATCATGCCGAGTATTTCAGAATCCTTGTCTGGTCTAAGAGCGAAGAAGAGCCGGATCTTCATACCAACTGGGTAGAAATCATCCCCAATAAAACATATACTCTTACACCTGCGCATTTAGTCCCCACCGTTCTTATGGCAGGCTCCGGATGTTAAAAGGCCCTTTCAAGGTCTAAAAGCAAAGAAATCCAACGCCGTTCAAGGAGCACAGACTCTACCGTTCTTGTTAAAGAAATTTATTGCAAGTTTCGAGTGCGCAAATCCTTACCAGTCAAAAAAACCTCCCTTTTATATTGCCTACGATTAAGTTTACTGGAACATTCCCAAGAGCAATCAGCCTTAAATCGTCTGAATAACAATAGAAAACCATCAAAGAAAACAATGCAATGTAAAACAAACAGGCAATCAGGCACTATATCTTAACTTTTCTAAGAAACCGGAGTCAATATGGCAGCCTTAATCACCCCCAGAAACACGACTGAAGCATACAGCGACCATTTAGTTAGAGATTTTACCGAAGTAAAAAAAGGTTATTATCAGGACCACTTCACTCGTAGTCAGGCTGCAATCGAGCATGCAATAACAGGTTTAAGCGGGACTGCTATCATCATGGGATCAGGAGCTTGCCAAGATCTCCCCTTAGAAAAAATTGCTAGGCAGTTTCATCGGGTGATTTTAATGGATATCGATACCAGATACACAAGACAAGCCACAGAGAAACTCCCTGCAGATTTACGAGGAAGAGTAGAGATTATCCAAGCTGATCTAACAGGCTATTTTGAGGAGCTTAAAGAACGAGTTGACGCCATTAAAAACAGAAACCCTTCTTTTGCTGTTTTCCGCTCAGAGGTAGTAAACATGCTCCCTTCTCTAACAAAAAAAGAACCCCCATATAAAGGCTTGAAGGCCTCTTTTGTCTGTTCTTCCCTTGTGAGCTCACAGCTTACAAGCGGACTTTTAACTTATATACAAAGTGTATCGCAAGAAACTTACAAACAAGACTTCATTCCAAAATCAAAAAAAAATCAAGCATGTGACAACTGGCTCGTCCAATGTCAACTCGACCATCTTAGAGAACTGAGTTCTTTAGTCGAACCTGAAGGAAGAGTCTACTTCGCAGATCACTTCTCAGTAAAGCAAGTTGTCCAAGTGACCTCTAAGATTGGAACAGATGAGATTGATCTTGAAAAATCATCCCCGATCCTAGGAGCAGAAAAAATCCAGAAATACTTAAGCGAGCTCTTTTCGAAGGAAAGTGAAGAAACATGGACATGGAGCCTACCTCTACAAATTGTTCCAGCACAGGCTACCGTCACACATGACGATGGCACCGTAGAGCAAATCCCTGCAACAGCCACCCATCTACGTCAGTATGAAATCACCTCGTTATCTTTAAAAAAAATATAAGCTGTCCTATGATCCGTTCTTACGCTTGAAATAGGAGATGATGATGCTAGAAATGGAGAGGATCGTACAAAAACTAGGACTGCAGCCTCTTTGGGATCATGATTATATAAAGGAAGACTATTGCTCCGATGTCACGATCCCTATGCGAAATGGAATACGTCCTCTATTTAATTGGGCCTACTATCTCATTCCTGAAGGGACCATTTTTCCTCTCCACAAGCTGTTATCGGATGAAAGCTGGCAGTACTGCCTCGGAGGCCCTATCGACTTGTTCTTCATTGAAAATGGAGATATCAAGACAGTCCGCATAGGGCCGAATATCTTCGAAGAGGAACAGCTTTTTTATGTCGTCAAGAGAAATACCTGGTTTGCAGCAACCCCCGCTCAAGGGAGTAAATATACCCTGATCACACATTGCGTATCACCTGGATGGGTTCCTGAAGATGACATAGCCGGATTTTACGAAGAGATGATCAAACTAGCTCCCAAGCACCCAGATTTTGTGAAAAAATTCAGCTGGCCTGAAAAGAGGAAGATCTACACAGCTCACGACAGCTATAAAAAAGAGGAGTGATTTTTGCGATATATCTTGTTGTCTTTGATCCACATCTACCAATGGTGTATCAGCCCTTTTATCGGAAGCTGCTGCCGTTTTTATCCTAGCTGCTCTGAATATGCTTTAGAAGCCATCCGAAAATATGGCCCTTGCAAAGGAACATGGCTTACGATCAAGAGACTTGGGAAATGCCATCCATGGCATCCAGGAGGATGCGATCCTATCCCTTAGTCTTTTCTGGAATTTGCAGCTCCCTTCCTGTGCGTAACCGGTCGGTTTCAAGATGGTTAGCCTTCATAATAGACTCTACGCTGACCCCATATTTACGGGCAATCTTCCAGAGGTTGTCTCCGTCTTGCACCTTGTGTGTTTTCTTAAGTTTTTGAGGTGCCGTCTCTATCTTCACAGCGGGCTTAGCTGGAATTTCTTGAACTTTTACCGGCTGAGGAAGCATTTCAGGACAAAAGCGTTTGAGCACTGTCAGATAGTCATATGGCTGCGGCATCATCTCATGAGAAAGAGAATAGAGGATGGAAGCCGCCCTTTGGCGTATTAAATCGCTACGGGGACTTAAAAGAAGTTCTTTTGCCAACTTTTCCAATTCTTCTTTTTTCTCGGCATTCAGATCGAGAAAATAGAGAAGCTGCCTATCTTCAAAACGTTTGACGACAAATTCAATGTCATACTGAAATAAGAGATCGGCTGCTAGCTTAGACCCGCAATGGAAAAGATACCCAACTAGAAAATCCCTGCAAGCATCTATCGAATAGTTCTGCTCGAGACGGAGCCGATCTGCATAGGATTTGCACTGATCCCAGCTTCCCTCTATAAGAAGGGAAAGAAGCACGCTCTTATCAATACTGATTCCATTTTTAAGCAAAAGAGCATAAAGGCTATGAAATTCCGAGGTTAAATAAAAAGCCTCGAGCAAGCTTGCATCATAGGGAGAATGGTTTCTTTTCATTTCGAAAAATAACCCTTTTGAAGTGTAAGGCCATTTTTCGGTCCGGGCATAGCTAAGAAGAGCCTGAAAATGCTCATCGGTAAGGCCCGGATAGGCCATTAATTCTACCTTTTCATTCCCTTGCGCATTGCGAAACGCTATCACTCTTTTTTGGAGTAAAATCCCGCCTAAAGCCTTTTCTAAATTAAAATGATGGAAAGCGACAAGACAAGCTAAAGCCAAATCTCTTTTTGCATACCCCTCTTCGGCCAGTTCTTTATTTTCTAATCGGAGCAAAAGATCCTGAAAGGATGCGACGCTATAAGAACGCAAAACTTGCTCATTAGTAAATAGTTCATTTTGAGAGTCTTTGGATTCGACCTCGTAAGAGACAACCGCTTTTTCATCCTGGATAGTAAAGTAAACAAATGTCGCAATAAGTCCAATATTCAGGGTGCCGCTAATAATAAGCGCCTGAGTTAAAAACCTAGCTCGCTGCATCCAATGCTGTTCAAAAGATGTGTGCATATGAAAATTATCTTTTCCGGGATCTTCGATTCTGCTATAAAGGGTTATCCTTACTCTATAATAATTGTAGTTTTTATGAAAGTCCCATTATCCTGGCTCAAAGAATACGTTGATTTATCCATCTCGATAGAAGAGATCTCAGAAGCACTGACACTCGCAGGACTCGAAGTCGAAGGCATCGAAGTCCTCGGAGGCAAATTCCAAGGCGTTGTCGCTGCCAAAGTCCTAGAAACCTCCTCCCATCCCAACGCAGACCGCCTGAGGATAGCCAAAGTCTTTGACGGCACAGATACATTCCAAGTCGTATGCGGCGCACCCAATTGCAGACCCGGAATTATAGTGGCATTTGCCAAAGTGGGAGCCTCTTTAACAGATGAAACCGAAAAGCTTTGGAAAATCAAAAAAAGCAAAATCCGCGATGTCGAATCTTTCGGGATGCTCTGTTCTATGAAGGAGCTTTCTCTTTCGGAAGAGCAAGATGCAATTATTGAGTGGCCAAGCGACCTTCCATTAGGCACTGACATCTCTTCTTTAGTATCCGATGTGATCTTCGATGTCGCTCTTACCCCAAATTTGGGACACTGTCTCAGCATCTATGGTATTGCAAGAGAGTTGGCAGCCATCCTACAACTACCTTGCAAAGCTCCTCAAGTAACAAAGCTAGAACCCTCTATTGAAAATCCTTTTTCCGTCGCTTTAGAAGACCGAGAAAATTGCCTTCGATATTGCCTTAGGCTTGTAAACAATGTATCTGTACAGCCCTCTCCTAGCTGGCTTGTAAAAAAGCTAGAAAAGTGCGGCCTTCGCAGCATTAACAATCTTGTCGACATCTCCAATCTCGTCATGCTGGAACTTGGACAACCCCTCCACTTTTTTGACAGAGAACAAATCGAAGGAAGGACCCTATCCATTACTTCGCAACACCCTTATAATCAAATCACCACATTAGATGGAGAGCAAAGATCTCTTCCTACAAAAACACTTTTGATCTGCGACACAAAAGGCCCTCTGGCCCTTGCAGGGATCATGGGAGGCATGCGAGGTTCTATCACGCCCCATACAAAAAATGTGCTGATTGAAGCTGCTCTGTTTTTACCCTCAAAAGTTCGCAGCACCTGCAAAGCCCTCGACTTGCGGTCTGACTCTTCTTACCGCTTTGAACGCGGTGTCGATTGGGAAATGATCCCTGTTGCTATGGATAGGGCAGTTCAACTTTTATCGGAGCTAGCCCAAGGTGAAAGCTCAAGCAAGAAAGTAGAAGCCTGTTCCCACTCCTTTACACCTCGAAAAATTGTCTGCCGCACAGCGCGCGTATGTAAAATGTTAGGGCTAGAGCTCAGCCAAAGAGAGATTGCCGATCTTTTAAAAAGACTCCACATGGATGTTCTGAAAGAAGAAGAGGGATCTCTTACAGTAGAAACCCCCTCTTTCCGCAATGACATACACGAGGAGATCGACCTCATTGAAGAGATCGCCCGTCTTTATGGGTTCAACCGCATCCCCAAAAGACCCGCTATGCATGCTTCTTCTTCCCTGCAAGACGCTCCGATCTTTTCCATGGAAAATGAGGTCAGACAAAGACTGCTTCAAGAAGGGTTGCAAGAATTTATCACATGCGATCTTTTAAGCCCCGAATTGGACGCTTTATTTCAGGAAAAACAGATCCGGTCTATCCATGTACTCCAGTCAAAATCCAGCGACTTTTCCATCTTAAGAACCTCCTTACTCCCCGGTCTGCTGCAACTAGTTAAACACAACTATGACCACCAAAATCACGACGTCCATGGATTTGAAATCGGAAGGATCCACTTTGAGCAAGAAGGCTCTTACAAAGAGCAAACTTCCATTGGAGTTGTTCTTGCTGGGAATCGATCCCCTTACCATTTTGCCGAAAAACCAGAATCGGTGGATTTCTATGACCTCAAAGGCATTATAGAGAACTTACTCGATCGCTTTCAGATTCAAGATTATGAATTTGAGATCTCCCACCTTCCTCATTTCCAACCAGGACGGCAAGCTCGGATTAAAGTTGGAGGCGCATGCCTCGGAACCCTTGGAGAAATCCATCCAGCCTCTCTTGCTAAGCTGGATCTATCTACGCGTGTCTACTTCGCAGAGATCAACCTGCATGATGTTTTAGCTCTTGCCCATCTTCCAATTAAAGTGAAAGAGTTGCCCTCTTTCCCCGGATCTGAAAGAGATTGGACAGTCACTTTAAAACGAGAAATCTCCTCTTCTTGTGTGCTATCGGCAATTCGATCGAATGCGTCTTCCTATCTGGAAAAAGTCTCTCTTCTCGGCCTATACCAAAGCGAGAAGCTGGGGCTAGACCGCAAAAATATCACATTTCGGTTCTTTTATAGAGATCGCAACAAAACCATCTCTACAGAAATCGTCGAACATGAACATACAAAATTAATACAAAAGGTAGCGGAAAAGTTACACGATTGTATATTGTAATGCTAATGACCTAATTTTTTCTCTTGCGAGGTGAGAATGAAAAACAAACTATTTCCCATTCTGGCGGTTCTAAGCATTGCAGCTACGTCTTGCCAAAAGGACAAAAAAGACGATCAAGTCGTTTCCCAAAAGTACGTGCATAAATATGGATATGCTGTATCCCAAGAAGAATGGGAAGCTAGAAATTATCCAGGAAATGTGATTACAACACTGAAAAACGGAGCTACCGTCACAGCGACCTATGAAAATGGCGTCCTGCATGGCCCTTGCACATTCACATACCCCCACTCTCAAATTATAGAAAAATATGTTCTCTACAACCAAAACGTCCCAGTTAAAGAAATCCGCTACAATATCAGCGGAATGCCCACATTGGAAACGATAAAGCTTTCTCCCCATCGCCATTCCCGTGTTGAATGGTATGAAGATGGAGTTCCTAAAAGTGTAGAAGAATATGCGAACGACGAACTCCTGGAAGGACAATATTTTACCGTTAAAAACGAACTGGAATCCCGCGTAGAACACGGGAAAGGCACTCGAGTCTGTCGAGATGCCAAAGGCCTATTGCTTTACAGAGATACGTTAGAAGCTGGCTACATGACAAAAAGAGAGTCCTTTTATCCAAATGGATCTCCAGAAAGCATCGCCTTCTACCAACAAAACCGACTCCATGGAGAAAAAAGAACTTTCACATCCATGGGAGAACCTCTTTCCGTCGAAGAGTGGGTCAATGGCTCCCTCCACGGAAAAGCCTCCTACTTTAAAAATGGAACAAAACACCAGGAAGTTACCTATCTTCATGGCCAAAAGCATGGCTGGGAACTCCATTTTATCGATGGCACGATGATCTCTCATCAGATCCCTTGGGATCATGATGAAAAACATGGACCTGAAACCTATTTTTCTTCCCAAGAAGAAAAAGTCATCTGGCATTATGCCGGCAAAGAAGTCAGCCAGTCCAAATTTGAGGAACTCACTCAGCTTGACGAAATGATTTCCGGAGCTGTCAACAAACAAGCAGCGGAAAGGTCATAAAATATAGGCGGGAGAAGCTCCCGCCTTCTTTTCTATGGAAGAACACCTGTTTTCTCGAGGACCTCAAGTCCAATTAGACTTCTACTTACAAGACGGCTTGATCCATCGCATTACCCTTAAACACGCCTCCCGGTTTTGCTGTAAAATCCATCACCCCTCATCTGCTGCCTGCCAAGCCATCAGCGATTGGCTTACCCTTTATATAGAAGGGCATCCTCTAGAAGCCCCTTGGGCTTTTCTGCACTCTTCATTTTCTTCTTTTCAGTTAGCAGTCACAAAAACCCTTGAAAAGATCCCTTTTGGCACAACCCAAAGCTATGGGGAAGTCGCAAGAGAAGCCGGTTATTTGCGAGCCGCACGCGCAGTAGGCAATGTTTGCCGAGACAATCCTTTCCCTTTGCTCATTCCCTGTCACCGCGTGATTCATCAAAACGGAGGAATAGGAGGATTTGCATTCGATATCCTACTGAAAGAGAAGCTCCTAGATTTTGAATCCCAGCTTAATTTGAGTAGAAAAACAGCTTCTACTCTTCATCCGTAAGACTTTCCTGAATCGAAAGACCATCCTCTTCTGCAAGATGCTTGTCTTGAGGTGCTTTCCATTCGACAGCTTCTTCTTCTATCCGGACCATCTTGTCGATCACATCGCTATCTTCTTCCTTTTCTTGGCATCCACTACAAAGCAACCCCATCCCCACCAAAACAACAATAAAATATTTCATAAATAACTCCTATTCAGCTTTCTCATAAAACTTCATTCTAGAAATTTCTCTTTTTTTTGCCAAATATCGCAATTTGGCACGGTTTTCGCAACATATACCAAGCACCTAAACAGAGGAACATCATGGATGCTGAAAAACTACTAAAAAGAATCTCCGAACTTGAATCACTCAATGACCAGCTTCTTGCAGAGCTGCGTTTTCTTGACGGACTGCTAAGGCAGATTGGATTTGAAGAAGGCTTAAAGACCTTAAAATCAGCCGCTCAAGAACTTTTAGAACAAGATAACATAGACCGAGAAGAGCTTTAAATCAAGTCGAGCCACTCAGAAAGAGAAAGCGGTCCTGTCCCCTCTTCTATGTCGAGCAATCCTTGAGCCAAGTGCAATTTATGTTCTTTAAGCTTCATAATTTTCGCTTCGATACTCTCTGCTGCAACATATCTTCTAGCAACCACAGGCTCTTTTCTTCCTAAACGATGCGCCCTATCGATAGCCTGACGCTCTGCAGATTCATTCCACCAAGGATCGAATAAAAACACATAATCTGCTGCTGTTAAGTTCAGACCGACTCCTCCTGCCTTTAAACTGATGAGAAAGATAGACACCTTCGGGTCATTTTGGAAGCGAAAGACGACAGACTCTCTGTTCTCTGTAGAACCATCTAGATAGACATGTTCCCAACCCTTGCTTTGGATTTCAGCAGCGATCAAACCTAACATCTTCGTAAACTGGCTATAGACAAGGACTTTCTTGCCTTGGCCCACCACCTCTTCCATATCTGTCATCAATCGATCCAATTTCGCACTGGAAGCTATATATTCTCCATCTACCAATACCGGATGGCAGCAGATCTGCCTTAAACGCAGGATCGCCTCTAAAATCTCCATACGATGCGAAGAAATGCCGCCTTCATGGACCTTTTGGAGGAGCCCTTTCTTGGTTTTAGCAAGCCATCCCTCGTAGAATCCTCTTTGCTCTTCTTCCATCTCTACCCAAACATCCTGCTCTATCTTCTCCGGCAAATCTTGAGCAACCTGCTGTTTAGCGCGCTTTAAAATAAAAGGTTTTATCTTCTTTTTAATCCTCTGCCGATAACGACTATCCGACTCTCCTGCGAAAAGAAGAGCCTGGAATTCTTTCTTATCACCTAAAAGGCTCGGCTCTAAAAAATGGAATAAAGACCATAAATCTTCAGCTCGGTTCTCTATGGGAGTCCCCGTAAGACAAACGCGCATGTCTGCTTGCATCTGATACACAGTGCGGGCAATTTGGCTGTCAGAGTTTTTTATCGTCTGGGCTTCATCGAGAACAATACAAGAAAAGCGAGTTTTGAAAAAAAGCATCTGATCGATTCGAAGGCATGCATAGGAAGTTAAAACAGCACCAGCCTCTTGCAAGCGATCACTCTCCTTGGCACGCAAAGCCCCTTCATGGACATAGAGAGCCTTGCCCGGTAAAAATTTCTCCCACTCCCGCCTCCAGTTAAAAATCAAAGACGTTGGGACAACGAGCAATAGAGGGCCTTTTCCATAGATCTTAGAGAAAAAAGCAAGAAGCTGCACCGTTTTTCCAAGGCCCATCTCATCTGCCAGCAGCCCCGAGGCTCCCATCTGATACAAGAAATAAAGCCAATCTACCCCAGCTTGCTGATAAGGATACAAAGAGCCTTGAAAATCTACAGAAGGAGGAGCTTCTTCCAATGCAGTCCCGCCCTGTAACCTGCCAAGCCAACGAGCCATAGGCTCATCGCAGATTCTCTGCCAAGCATCTCCTAACACCCCGCACTGCTGCTTGCGCAGATAAGCCTTGCCCCCTATTATCTCAGCGCCTTCCAGCTCTTCTATTTCTAAAGATCCATCCAGTAAACCCACGGCGCCGGAGGAGAGTTCAACAAACTTATCCCTACGGTTAAACGCTCCTAATATCGAACTTAAGTCTGCACTAAATTGCTCATATTGAACCTTGCCGTAGATTGCAACCCTCTCTTCGGCAGAACTCATCGAAAGCTCTTTTCCCGTCATCTTATAGATCTGCCTTCCCTGCCGGTCGAAAACTTTCCAACCCATCTCCAAAAGAAAAGCAAGACTTTTGGCTACCTTATCTAAAGGGCAGTAATAGTGGGATACCCCAACACTTTTTCTGATAAAATCCGTCTCAAGAAGATCTTTTTCCCAAAACTTCTCTGTCGCCATATCGCGTCCAGACCATGTCCGCAAGTCATGATATGCAACCGTTGTTCCCTCGCCGTAATCGAGCCACAACTCCGCAAAGGCCCCATGAGAATCGTGTAATTGCAGAAAAGGAAGAATAACTCTTTCTTTTTCTTCTTCTCCTTTCCATATAATTTCTGCGACTCCGACCGGCGGCTCTTCTCGATAGAGCTCTACAAAATCTTGTTTTTTCTTACCCTCCAGCCTCTGAGGTTTAGGATACACTTTTTGGATCGCCTTCCAGCTCACATCTTCGGGAAAAGTAAAAACGCATTGTTCATGGATTCCCCAAACCGGAGAAGAAGGAAATATAAAATCCAAAGATTGCAATGGGTATTCTTTTCCTTCGATTCTGCAAAAGCCAGACAGCTCCAGCCCTCCTTGCAAATCTCTCTCTGCATGATAGAGGAGCTTTGGCTTCAGCAAAGGATGAAAAAACAGCCCTCTTCCTTTCCATAAGATTTTTTTGGCTAAAATAAGTTGTTTGACGACCTCAAGAGCGTTTTCTTCTCGAACTAACACCCGGTTACAATGTACCGTCCCAGCCTGGCTGCTTAAGGGAGAAATACGAAGAGAGCGGCACTGCTCCTGAATCAGCAAGGAACTCAGCTTAGGAGCCTCATTTTTTAACGCTCTAAGGTCATCTAAATATACAAAACGCGAGCTACCTTTTTCGGCTATCTGAACTGCCAAAAAAACTTCTTCATTGCGAATTTCTTGAGCAAAAGAGAAAATCAGTTCCATTATTTATAACCAAAGCAAATATGTCTCATAAACTATCCATCCTCCCTTCGTGGGAAGAAAAAAAACAGCAGTGGGAAGAACGCTCCTGCCATTTCCGCCAAAAGCATCCCATTACCACCCTCTCCCATATCCCCCGCATCGCAGGGATTACTCCTAAAACAGCAAAGCTTCTGAAATGGAAGAGCTTATACTACCTCATCCGATATGATAAAACACACCTCTTCGTGCGCTATTTTTTCAAACGCCCCTTGCATCATATCCGCACTCTTCTAGCATCCTATCTTAAAGGAACTTCGTACCATTCTGAAGGAGACTTCTACTATTACGGACTGCAAAGCGAAGAGGAATTTCAACAAATTTTCACGCAAGAAGACCCTGTTTTGCTCGTTGGATTTTCCTATTGCCACAAGCCTTTTGAATGTCCATCCGGAAGATTTACAGACCGTTGCATCCATGATCCCCAGCATCCAGTCTGCGGCCAATGTTTCATCGGAAAGTGCATGCACTTGCTTCCCACCCATCGCATCCAGCCTCTTTTTATTCCAACCATTCACTATATTGGAGAAAAAATATTCGAAGCTGTTTTTCAACACCCCAACCGCCAAGTCCTCTTTTTAATCACCGCATGTGAGATGACCTTGAAGATGTTCGGTGATTGGGGCCTTATGGCCGGCGTCAAGGGCATCGGAGTGCGCTTAGACGGCCGCATCTGCAATACGATGCAAGCCTTTAAATTATCCGAAGAAGGGATTAAGCCAGGTCTTACAGTTGTCTTAGAACCCACACAGCAACGGATTTTACGCCTTATTGAGTTTTTACATTCTCATAGTGATACCACTTGCGGAAAGGCTTAGGTTTTTCCGTTTTCTCATAAGGTCTGAGCCGCTCAGCATGAGCACAAGACTCTTGGCAACATCCCTTGTACTGGTCTGCACAGCTAGGACAGCAAGTAAACAGCTCATTGCAGTCCATGTTAGCGCAGTTGTAGTATATATCACTTGGGGCTCCGCAATGATGGCATACGCTGATCACTTCTGAGTCTTCCTTTGGGCTGATGGGAACAGCAAGGCGGTCATCGAAAACAAACAACTTTCCCTTCCAATGAGATTGGCCCTCTTCAAGACCATACTTAATCACGCCTCCATCGAGCTGGTATACTTGTTCGAAGCCTACCTTTTTCATCAAAGCAGAATAAAGTTCGCAACGAATCCCTCCGGTGCAATACATCATCACCTTTGTTTTCTTAGCATCATACTGATCGCTAAGTTGTTTTGCATATTCAGGAAACTTTCGAAAAATATCGAGCTTCGGTTTGATCGCGCCTTCAAAATGCCCGACCTTCCATTCATAGTCATTTCTCACATCGAGCAGAATCGTATCAGGATCTTTTTGTTCTAACATCTTTTTCCATTCAGAAGCAGAGACATGGTCTCCTCCTTCCACAGGATTCGCATCATGATCCAAGGCAACGAGCTGCTGGCGAAATTTCACCGTTGCTCTTGGGAACACCTGCTCGTCTGCAAAATGAATTTTAAAATCGATATTCGCAAATCTTGAGTCTTGCCGCATCCAATCCATATATTCTTTGGCATGGCTTTCTTCTGCACTCATCTGCGCATTGATTCCCTGATAAGATATGTAAATTCTCGAGCAGATGTCTCTTGTTTTAAAAAATTCATGATGTTTAGCCACCTCTTCATGAGGATTTTCTATCGGTGTAAAACAATAAAAAGCTAAAACATAGTATTTTTTTCTTTGTTCCATAGGAGCACCCAATCTCTTTTTGGAGGGAAAATATAGAGCTTCTGGCGATAAGCAACAAGAAAAAGTTTTTTCAGCCAAAAAAACGCTTCTCGAAGTAATACTTCTCGAGATAATATATGTTCTAAAAACAAAGAGCCCTTCAATGAGAATCACTGAGAGCCGTCCCATAACGCCATCCCATCCAACCGGCTGCCTAGGAAATGTGCGCAAAACGATTTCATCAGCCGTTCGAGCCATCGAAAACATAGCCCAGGATTTCGCCACTTATACTCCTTCTGCAAAATATTTAGGCGACAACCCCAATTTTTATCAGCTTGCAAGCTATCGGTTTGAAGAGACTTACACCTTTCAAAGATAACCTTACCGTTTGAATAAAAAATATTTTTCAAATTCTTTTCAAATACCTCTTGTTAAAAAACCAAATCTCTAATAGGATTTGTGTCTTTCACAAAACTGACAGAATTGAAACCCAAGACTTAAATTATGGGAGAAAATTCTGATCCTGTGTTAAAGTGTTGGCTGCAACTTAAATGCGTACCTGTACGGCAAGACTGACAGGTGCCAATGATGGGTATCGTTGGCAGGGCGTCTGTAAACCCGCCCGATGTAGAGAACGTGATGTTTTTCCATGTTCCTCTATAAGACTTCCGACTTTGAGCCGGAGAGTTGTTTACGCGAAATATATCAACTACTTAGGAGAAACAATGGCTCGATATACTGGTCCAAAAAATCGCATAGCACGCCGTTTTGGGGTCAATCTTTTTGGACGCGCGAGAAATCCTTTACTACACAAAGCAAACCCGCCTGGAGTACACGGAGCAAAGCGCAAGAAAAAGTCTGACTATGGCGTCCAGCTCGACGAACAACAAAAACTCAAAGCAATCTACGGAATGCTGAGCAGAAAACAACTCGTCCGTTACTACAAAGAAGCATCCAACTCTAAAGCCAACACTCCTCAAGCCTTTACAGAAAGACTCGAGTGCCGATTGGATAACATCGTATACCGACTAAAATTTGCAAGCACCATTTTTGCCGCACAACAGCTGGTATCACACGGCCATATTCTTGTAGATGGAAAAAAAGTAGACCGCAGGTCTTTCTTTGTCCGTCCTGGAATGGTGATCTCTGTAAGAACAAAATCACAAAACATGCCTCTGGTTAAGACTTCACTAGAAGCAGGCGGAAGAGATGTCCCTGGATACCTATCGTTAGACGCTGGGAATTTTTCAGGACAACTCCTCTCTTCTCCTCACACAGATCAGATCCCCTTTCCTTTACCTGTCAACATTCCTCTGATCTGCGAGTTCTTAGCCCACTCAAGCTAAGACTGAATAAAAAGCTCCTTGTTTGCATGAGGCAACACAATTGTGTTGCCTTTTTTCTTACAAATTGCATTGTCTTTAATCAAAGAACTCTAAGTCCATAGAAAAAACATTGGATATTTTTACAAATTCCATATTTGTTTGTACTCATACCACATTCAGGACAAGGTCCTCTGGTTTCCTCCTTTTTAGCAGCCAACTCTATACCACGCGCAAAACTAGCCTGTATAAAATGTCCCTGCTTGTTAAACTGTAGCAGTGGAATGGGATAGAACTCAGAACCATTTAGATTAATGAAGAGACCCTGATTCGTAGAAATGATATTTTCTGAACGAATAAAAATCTTATCCCCATCAAAAGATGCCACACAATATTTCTGATTCTCAACGATTTTATGGATTAGATGGTGCTCAGCTGTCTTTACAGGAACTATTTCCCCATGCAAAGAGACAATAGCACCAAAGAATGCTGAAATCAAAAAACAGAGAATTTTTTTGTGATCATAGCGAACTCCGGTTAGGATGATTGTGAATGACTTTTGCAAGTCAAATAAATTTCCTATAGCACTATTTGATTTAAGGCAAGCACTAATCATAAATTTCAGAAAATAGACTTGTCCGAAACCACTTATGTTTCTACACTTGACTTTTGTTACACCTAGGTACAAGCATGTAAACAATATTCAAATAGAGTCAAAAGCTTTTTGATACCAAGCTGAATACCAGCGAGTTTTTCAATTGACTAGGTCAGCCATGTATAGCACCGCACAAGAGGTCTGTACCTGACGGTTTACATCGGACTCTCGGCTTAACTAGTTCGCTGTCCTCGTGCTGACTGGGTGCAATCCCCGATAGCAATTAAGTTATACCATCACGACAATCGGTCAGTCGTGGAATATGATGACCGAACAATAAGAATGATAACAAAGGAGTGGGATTTCCTCTCACGAATAAATTCGAGAGTTTCCATCCCATCAATCTTATGAAAAAAATTTATGCTTTGCTGATGTTTCTGACACTCCTTGTTGCTTGCTCGACACCTTCCTCGAAAAAATCAGAAAAATTTGATCTTACAGAAGAAGAACATGCTTGCCTAGAAAAATTCTTTCGCTATTTTATGCTTCATGAAACCGCTATTTACACACTTGCCGGATCAAAACCTCTGACCGTCATGCCTCTTTTTTATGAAGACATGACGGAAGAACAGCTTCGAGAAGACGAAAGGAATGAGCGCGTTTATTTTTTATTAAATCGAAATAACAAAAAAGACATGGAGTTTTATAACTCTCTCTCTTTTTTGGAAAAAGAAGAAAAAGCTTATCTCATTGCTGAAGAGGATTTCATCTACCCTATTGAAGATTTATGGGATAGGTGGGAAAAGATCCAAAACCGCTTTCCAATTAAAAAAAAATTCCTTTTAGTGAAAAAAGAGTGGATTACTGATAGTTGGAAAAGCCTATTTCCTAGGTGTAAAGCCATTTATGATGTGTTTTTGGTCGACATACTTAAAACAGCTCTCATTATCCAAGAAAACTATGAACTCTTTAAGCATGCGGTAGGATACGATTTTGATCCCTTGGAAGTTGTGTTCGAGTTAGAGAACACAACTTCCAAATTCTGGGATCAACTCAGAGGAGAAGAGGGATGGAAATATGCTACCTTATGGGGAATTCTATATGGTTTTGGTAGAGAAAATGCATTTTCTTATACTTGGAAAGGCAGAAATACAAAAGAGCCAAACAGAACTGAACAAGAAAAACTTTGGACTGTAAGCCTTCCATCATGGAGTAGTTGTAAAACAAGACCTTCTCCTACCGATAAAGGAGCTTTCACTCTCTCGAATTTTACAATCCCAGTATTCAAATCATTCTCTGAAAAAGATCCTGTCGTTACTAAGTACGAAGCAGAAAGAGAAAATATTAAACGACTCTACAAAGGAAAAGACTTTGTCGCCTACACCTTAGACTTGCTTACAAAAAACGAAAAATTACAAACTATGAAAAACTGAAGTCTTGGAAAAATACAGTCTCTGCCCCGATCAGTAGCCTCCACTAAATCAGATAAAGCCTTATTGCTTTTACCGCATACACAGCTTTTTCTCAATCCCTCACTTCTAAACATCCTCATCAGGGAGCAACCATGTCATCAAAAGAAAACAGACCCCAAAAGACTGCACAGAAAATGAAATCGGGAGTAGACTTACTGGCTAAAGTGCAAAGCAGTCTTCTGTATCGCACCGAAGGCTTGCTGAGCTACTTCAAGCATAGGATCGATAGTGGCAAGGCGGAGAGGATCAACAACAAGATCAAAGTACACCTTATGATGAATCTATATAGAGGGCTTTTAACTGCTTGCATAAATATAATCATATGTTGTATTATATATTCAAATG
>CAMFIG010000041.1 GCA_945952445.1 uncultured Chlamydiae bacterium | reverse complement strand
AAGATGGTATCACGGCTTGGCGTGCAGTAAAACCTTAAGTTGACAGCATTGAGAGCTCAGCAAAGCAGAATTCAATGGACTGAAATGCTTTTAAAGTCATGGGATCATGTATTGCTTAATAATCGTTATAGCTTAAATCTTTGGAAAGAGAAGGTAGGTAAAAGAGGCAAGAGACTTTATGGAAGTACTTTAAAGTTGGAAATGTTTAGTCAGATTGTATCTGTCTCTATGGCATTTTTTCTGTTGGCTCCTACTTTTCTACTTGTTTGTTTACTCGCCTATTTTAGACATGCAGATCTTGTTTTTTTAGCGATGCTTGTTGTGGTTTTGCCTCGCCTTTTTCAGATTCTTATGTATTCTTATGAAATGCTTTTTTCTCTTGCAGATTTCCCTATGCAGAAAAGTCGATTGGATACTGTCTTGCATCTCATCGATCCTTCATCTATGTCTAACGAGGCTGCAGCTGAGGAGTTGAAAAAAAGAATTCGATGGGATCTTATTTCAACAACGATTGCAACAGAGCAAAAAGAACCGCACGAATATCCCGTAACAGACTTATTGCAAGAACTTCCTTGTCAAGGTAGGATTACATTAAAAGGGGAGAATGGTAGCGGAAAAACCTCTCTTCTTCTCTTGCTCAAATATAAATATGGAGAAAAGGCTTTTTATCTTCCTGCCAAACATGATCTGCTGTCTAAATTCTCAAAAGAAAGGCTTT
The DNA here is from genome assembly GCA_945952445.1 of uncultured Chlamydiae bacterium. Lineage (GTDB taxonomy): Bacteria > Chlamydiota > Chlamydiia > Chlamydiales > Rhabdochlamydiaceae > CAMFIG01. The sequence goes on along the minus strand of CAMFIG010000041.1, from coordinate 18,968 downwards.
CTACAGGGCAGAGAGCGATCAAGATGCTCGAAGAAATTATTAAGAGTGCGGAAGCTTCGATTATTTTGCTCGATGAGTGGGATGCTAATCTGGATGCGGAAAATGCAAAGGCTCTTTCAAAGACAATTGCGGAGCTATCCAGGAAGTCATGCGTGATTGAATCTAGACACTTTTAGTACACATCTGTAAGATACCGTTTGGTTTGCTTGAGATTCTTTAGAAAAGACTTCGCTTCTTCTGCTGAAAGATTGCCTTGTTCTTGAAACAGCTGAAGCAAGGTTTGTTCTACATCTTTGGCCATATGAGTCGCATCTCCGCAGAGGTAGAAGTAGGCCCCTTCTGCAATCCATGCAAAAAGTTCCTTGGCGTGTTCATAAAGCTTATGCTGAACATATGTTTTTTGTTTTTGGTCTCTAGAGAATGCAACATCCATGCGGAGTTTTCCTGATTGTACAAGAGAGGTCCAATAGGATTCATATAAAAAATCATAAGCGCGGTTTCGTTCTCCAAAAAAGAGCCAGTGCTTTCCTGTAGCTTCCTTATGTATTCTTTCTTGCATGAAGGCACGGTAAGGAGCAATGCCAGTTCCTGGGCCTACCATGATTAAGTTAGCATGAGGGTCTTCCGGCAAATGGAAATGAGAGGAAGGTTGGATGTAAAGCGGGACCTTTGTTTTCTCGATATCTGCCAGATGGCATAGAAAATGACTTGCAACGCCATATCTTTCTTCCCCATGGTGGGAATAGGAAAGAAGAGCCACGGTGATATGGACTTCTTCTGGGTGTGCAAGAGAAGAAGAAGCGATAGAATAAAACCTGGGCAGTAGAGGGGATGTGTGCTGAGCAAGCTCTTGGATCGATAGGCGGTATTCAGGAAACTCTCTCAGAAGATCGAGGAGGTCTCTTTCTTGAAGAAACCGGAGCAAGAGCTCTTTGTTGTCTTGTGCTAACAGATGCTGCAGGCGGCTTTTAGGGTCATGAGAAGATATGTTCGCTTCGAGGGTATGCAAAAGAGAGGAAGAGATGCGTGAAAAATTCACTTTTTTGGAAAGAAATTCTTGGGCGCTCATTTCTATTTTGGAGCGTGGATCTAATACGGTTTCTTGAGGGGAGGTCCTTAAGAGGGCACAAGCCCTTTCTACAAGATGGGGGTCGTTTTCCGGATAAATTCCGATGGAATCGCCGGGACGGAATTGCAGCCCGGAATCTCGGATCGATAGTGAGAGGTGATATGTCTGTTTGCTGGAGCCGGGTTTGCTAAGAAGCTCTTTGGCTAGGATCTTGGCGGGGAATGGGGCTAGGCGATGGTATGTCATTTCAAATACTCATAGACAAAAGAAGAAAAAAAAGATAAATAACAACTATTACACTCTCTCTTGCGGCAATATGAGCATAGAAGCAGCTTTTATATGTAGTGCTTGAGAGGTTTTGAGAGGATTATAACACGCCCCCCTCTCTTTGCCAAAGTCAAAAGTTTTCGGCGTGAGGAGATTTGTATGAAACAGGCATTGGCTGCTTGCATTTTACTGTTTTTAAGTTCATGCGCGCAAACGGGATATCAGCCTTCTTATATCATTTCTGATACGGCAAAAGACCAAAAAATCCCCTCTGCGCAAGAGTCTGAGCTGCCTCGGTGACTACACCATCAGCTCTTTTCCTTCTTTTTTAGCCCAGGCCTTTGTAAGGATATCCATTTTTTTACCGGAAATCCCCCCTAAGAATTCAATGGCTGTCAAAAGGCGTGCCCGGGTGCGGTCTTTGCCAAGGATCTCTACTGAGTCGAATAGAGGGGGGCCTTGCCGCTTGCCAGTGATGGCTCCGTACAATAAAGGAATAATTACTTTTTTGTGATGCAGCCCAAATACTTCAGAAACATCTCGAGAGGCCTTTTCAATCCCGGGTTTGCCCCAGTTTTCTTGTTCATCTAAGCTCCAGATGATCGATTGCAAAGCAAAGGCCATCTTTTCTTTATTGTAGTTCGCTGAAGGACATAGGAGCTCCTCAGTATATGCGATGTGGTTTACAAAGAAAAAAGCACATAGCTCCATGAAGTCGCCGAAGGTTTTAATCCGAGTATGGCAAAGGGGCATCAGCCGATTCATGAAAGCGTCGTTAAAGCTCCACTCTTTGATCTTTTCCCAGAGTTGGTTTTCTGGGATGTTCTTAATGAGATATTGTTGATTGAGCCATTCTAACTTGTGAACATCGAAAAATGCGCCGGAAACGCCGATCCGTTTTGGATCGAACTCTTGGATGATCTCTTGGAGAGAATACATTTCCCGATCTCCCGGCATGCTATATCCCATCAGAGTCATAAAGTTGACAAAAGCATCGGGGAGGTATCCGCTGTCTCGATAATAAAAAATCGAGGTGGGGTTTTTCCGTTTTGAGAGTTTTTTTCCGTCTTTGCCAAGAAGAAGGGGCATATGCAGAAAAGTTGGAGGTTGCCAGCCAAAGCTCTCGTAAAGCATGATGTGTTTTGGTGTGGAACTCATCCATTCATCTCCGCGGATCACGTGGGTGATCTGCATAAGGTGGTCATCGACGACGTTGGCAAGGTGGTAGGTTGGAAATCCGTCTGATTTGAGAAGGATTTGGTCGTCGATATCAGCCCAGGGGCATGTGATTCTGCCTTTGATCCCATCCTCATAGACGCATTCTCCTGTTAGGGGAACTTTAAGGCGGATTACATAAGGCTGACCTTCTTGTTCTCTGCGGGCAACTTCTTCTGTGCTGAGGTTGCGGTATCTTCTGTCATATCCTGCTCTTTGCCCTAGCTTAGAGGCCATTTCCCGCATCTCAGCAAGTTCCTCAGGCGTGGCAAAACATTTGTAAGCTTTTCCTGTATCTAACAGTTTCTGGCAGTATTCTTGGTAGATCTCCGTTCTTTCAGATTGTCTATACGGACCATAAGGACCTCCGATGTCAGGTCCTTCATCCCAATGGATTCCGGCCCATTTCAAAGCTTCGTAGATGCTAGTTTCATATTCCGGGCGGGAGCGGGTTCGATCTGTATCTTCAATTCTCAAGATGAATTTACCTTGGAAGCGCCGGGCAAAAATCAAGTTAAACAAAGCCATGTAGGCTGTGCCGACATGGGGATCTCCAGTAGGAGAGGGGGCAATTCGAACTCTAACAGACATGGAACAGTTCCTTACGGTTTTTTTTATTCTCAAGGCCTTCCATTGTAAGCTTTATCTGTTAGATTGCAAGAGGCTCTTTTTAGCTTTGGGGTGGTAAAGATGTTAAAAAAATCAAGTCTTTTAAAATGTTTTCTGCCTCGATGAGTTGGAGGTCAGTTTGCCCAAAAGTTTCGGAAACTTCGCTGTAATTTTTTTTTGCAATTTCTAAAAGAAAGTTTTGGTAATTTTTATTTTCCGCCAATCTCTTTGCTGAGTTGTTTTTTAAGGTTTCAAGGTGACATGTATATTGTGTAAGGATCGTTTGCAGATTGAATTTATAGAGGCGGTGTATCTGATTTCTGTGTAGATAGGGAACGTCGGATAGGTCGTCTTCGAAACTAGGAGGGATTTGATCGTTTTCTAAGGGGAATTTAGAGAATTTTTCGCCGATATCTAAATCTGCCAGAAGGCTAGGGACAACAATGTCCGCATGGACTCCTACCAACTGAGGGCTTTTCCCCGATACTGTATAATAGCGGCCTCTCGTTACCTTGTATTCTCCCTTAGGGTTTACTTTGCCGTAGTGGGAGGACTCGAGTGTAAAAGTTTGGAATGTTCCTTTTCCAAAAGTTTCAGGATCTCCGACCACGAGGGCTCTTCCATAGTCTTGTAAGGCTTGGGCGACGATCTCAGAGGCGGAAGCGCTTCCTCGGTTGGTAAGAACGAGAAGGGGGCCATCCCATACTTTTTTAGTGTCCATGTTACGAAGTCTTTGAACTTGTCCTGTATTGTCTTTTACCGATACGACAACGCCTTTCGAGATAAAAAGCCCAGAGACTCCAACAGCTTGAGGAAGTAGGCCTCCTGCATTATTGCGCAAATCTAAAATAATTCCTTTTAGATTGCCTTTTTTCTTGAGATCTTCGATGGCATTCGCAATATCAGAAGTGGAAGAGCTTTTGTTGTCCTGATAGAAGGAAAACAGGTGGAGGATTCCTATGATCCCATCTCCAAAAGGCTCATAAGAAGACTCTAGACGAGTTTCTTTTAAAACAACTTCCCCTCGGATGATGTCCACTTCCAATTTTTCTTCTGTTTCCTCGTTTTCACGCAGTAAAGTAAGAACAACAGGTGTCCCTTGCTGGCCTCTGATTAATTCAACAGCTTCTGTAATATCCATGCCAACCACAGGTTCTTTGTTAACAGCGATGATCTTGTCTCCTACTTTTAGTTTGTTGCTTAAGATGGCAGGGCCCCCTTCTAAAAGACGAACGACGGTTAACCCATTTAGGTCATCTCTCAGCTGAGCTCCGATGCCATAGAGTTTTTGTTGGACTTGGATCATAAATTGATTGGCTTCAGCGGGTGTAAAGTATGCTGTCTGTGAGTCGAGCGAAGAACTGATAGCTTTGAGAACATAAGACAAGACGAGGCGGTTTCTTTCTTCGGAAGTCTGCGGATTTAGCTCCTCTTCGCGGTTAACCCTTCTTTTATGCATTCTTTGCATCCACTGTGCTTTTGTCTCTTCGGAGAGCTTTTCTGCTGTTTGGAGTTGAAGGGCCTTGATTCGAAGTAGTCTTGTTTTTAGCTCGTCTATTCCATTTGCCCAAGAAATGTCGTTAAATTCCTGATTGTTAACATCTTGAGGAAGATGCATCGCAGATATTTCTTCTTCAAGCGCATTTCTTCGGTCAATAGCGCAAATCATTGTTTCATGGATAGAGAGAAATGTGCTAAAATCTTCGTTTTGTATGGCATAAAGCGTGGATTCTAGAAGTTCCTGAGAAGGGTTTGCCCATTTAGACACCTCATTTTCAATGAGATAAGTTTTTAAAGGATCTATTTCATCCAGATAATTGAGAAAAGACCGGCGGATGATTTCATCAGTTAAATATTGATGCGAGACATGAGCTCGCAGAATTTCTTGGATTTTTGTTTTTGTATCATGAGGAGTTAAGGAAGGGGGTTTTGCAAAGCAAAGAGTTTGTAGCGCTATGTAGAGCAGGAACAAGCACTTCCGCATCATGACATCCTCTCGGTTTGTCTTAAGTTAGCTGGAGCATATAGGAAATCAGATGTTTAGCGCTATAAAAAATCTTGAGTGGATACGGATGAAAGTCTCTAATTTTCAGAAACTAATATTCAAGCTTGATTTCAATTCATTTTTATGTCAAAATAATTAATCAAAGTAGGTAAAAAAGATAAAACAAATAAAAACATATTCCCCACCGTGTTTTTTCGGGGGGGCGGCTTGGAAGGGAGGCTTCCGGTTGTGAAAAAAAGATTTATTTTTGATTTTTAGGAGGAATACAATGGAAAAAGAAACAACTCATCTTACTGAGATAGATTCTCTAGAATCTGCTCCAGGCCAAAAAAAGGTCGTTTCTATTACAGAAGCTGCGCGAATTAATAACGTGACTCGCCAGGCGATTTATGTAGCGATTAAACAAAAAAAGCTAAAAGCTTACAAAGATACAACACGGTGGACTATTGATCTCGATGATCTGGAATCCTATCGCAAGCAAAAATATTCTAGGTCCAAATCGATGTTTGATGGAGAGTTGCTTTTTGATAATCAGAAAGGATTTTACTCGGTCAACCAAGTAGCAAAAATGCTTAATGTTCCTGCGCAAAAAATTTACTACGCGACACGAGTGGGTTTGCTTAAAGCTTCTAGAAAAGGAGCTGCTTGGGTGATCCATACAAATGATGTCAGGGAATATCAAGAAAATTACCTTAATAAAAAGACAGATTCAGAAGCTATGTAAGCTTCTTTTTTTTGTTTAAGGATTTTTGAATTTTGACAGTTCATGTTCCACCTGTCCTTGACCGAACAGGTGGTTTTTTTCTAGAAAAACTACTGTTTCTACGTGCGTGGTTTGAGGAAACATATCAAAGCCTTGCACGCTCTGAATCGAATATCCGCAAGCAAGCAATATTTGTAGATCTCTTGCTAAAGTAGGCGGATAACAAGAGACATAAACGAGTTTTCTTGCGCAAGCGATCTTGATAAGCGCCTGCTTTTCAATGCCTATACGCGGTGGATTTATTAAAATGCAGTCAGGGAGAAAGGAAGAAAGAACTTCCCTTACGCAAGCTTCTATAGTAGAACAGCGGAATTCTGCATTCTCGATGTAATTAAGGATCGCATTTTGTTGTGCGCAAGCAACCGCTTGCTCGTTCATTTCTATTCCCAGAACTTGAAGCCCACGCTTGGCGCAGAGCAAGCTTGTGATTCCAATGCCGCAATATAGATCGAGTATCCTGTTTGACGATTCGATGTAAGAGAGGATATACTCATAGATTTTCTCACTGATATCGGGATGATTTTGGATAAAACCGAAAGGAGAAGCGGTAATTCGGAGTCCATTAGATGAAAAAAAGAGCTCAGGATTTCCTAGTGTAAATGATTCTGTGCTTGTCCGACAGGCAATCCCTTGACAGAGAGGAGAAGAAAGTAATTTGGAGCACAGAGTTTGCAGTCCTTGGGGAAAATGCTGGGCAAATTCGAAAGAGACTAAGTAGGAGCTGTTTTCGGTTTTAAAGATTTTAACAGACCCTTCCGCTGAAGGATTTGGAAGAAGCTCAGCAAAAAGGTCTTGCAAAGTGGAGAGAAATCCTCGGGAGTCTTCTTCGAAAAGCGGACAGGCCCGGATGGGAAGAAGATCGGCTCCGGCATGCGGCGTAAATCCGAGAGTCCATTGAGTATCGGAGCTGAGGCATCGCAATCGAATGTGTCTGCGATATCCATATTGCACAGGCGATGGGATGACGGGAGGGACGGGAAAAGAGATTTTTCCAATTCTCTGGAGCGATTCTTGAATAAAGGCCCGTTTGCTCTCGAGTTGGCCTGCGTAAGACAAGTGCTGCAGTTGGCATCCTCCGCATGTGCCATATACAGGACAAGGAGGAGGGACTCTGTCAGGTCCTGGAGAGACAATCTTCAAGAGCTTTGCTTGAGCAAAGGATTTTTTCTTTTTTACATAAGAGACTTCTACAATATCTCCCGGAGCGGTAAAGGGAACAAAAACCACATATTGATCAATGCGGCCGATACCGTCTCCTCCAAAGGCTATCCGATCAATCTGGCAGCGGGTCATGTTTTTGTGTCTATGATTTGAAAATCTCGAACCTGGAGTTGGATGCTCGACTTATTGAGGAAATTATTAATGTGAGGGGTGAAGGCGATATGTAGGGTGAGATTTTTTTTGCAAAGGCGGGGTCTTTTTTCTGCCATCCCAAATCCGATCCCTTCTAGTAAACGATCATTTTGCTCTAGGTAGAGCTTTAAGTGTGTTTTCCCGACAATTTTAGGAGGCCAGATTTGTTTCGCATCGCAGTATAAGACGGGAGGTGGATTTTCGTTGCCGAAAGGTTCCAGAAGGCTGAGTGATTCCATAAAATCGAAAGTGAGATCCCCGAATCGAATTTCTGCATCGATGAATAATTTTGTGATAATGTCCTGGTCTTTGAGGTGATGATTGGCTGCTTGGATGAAATGGTCTGTAAAAGCGGGGATGTTTTCTTGTTTAATTGAAAGCCCTGCAGCAAAATCATGTCCTCCAAAATTTTCTAACAATTGCGCATTGTCTCGCAAATGAGGGAGAAGTGGAAATTCCGGTATAGTTCGGATGGAGCCTTTTCCTAGGTTTTGGTCTATTGCTATGATGACCGTAGGTCTGTTGTATTGCTTCGCAATGCGAGCTGTGATAATAGGGATGATCCCGGGATGCCATTTTTCCGATGAGAGAATGATGGCTTTGTTTTTTAGGATGCCGGGGTGCTGTAAGATGTATTGTTCGATATCTTCTGCATCTATTCTTTCGATCCTTTGTCGCTCAATATTATTTAAATCTAGCTCTTTAGCTAGGGCTTCCGCTTCGACAGGGTCTCGGATGAGGAGCAATTCTACGCCTTTGATAGGATCTGCAATCCGGCCTAGACTGTTGAGTCTTGGAGCGATCTTCGACGCTATATCAACCGGAGTAATTTCTCCCGCTTTGAGGTCGCATACAGAAAAGAGTTTGGAAAGACCGATTCTCTTGGTTTTGCGTAGCTGCTTGAGACCGTATCGCACTAAGATTCTGTTTTCTCCTAGGAGAGAACCCATATCTGCAATTGTGCCCAGAGCAACAAGGTCTAAGTATCTCTTAAGATCGATCTTGCTCGTGCTCAGTTCATTGTTTGAAATCAGGAGGTTGGTAAGAGCATGCGCGAGTTTAAATGCAACCCCAACGCCTGTCAGGCTTCGATTGGGATAGGTGCTGTCTAGCAGCTTGGGGTTGAGCGTTGCGATGCAATGGGGAAGTTTTGCTGTAGGCTCATGGTGATCGGTAATGATCACATCGACATTTTGCTTGACTGCTTCTGCAATCTCATTGGCAGCGGTAATGCCGCAATCAACAGTAATGAGGAGCTTGCATTGGTTTTTCACTGCATAATCGAGAGCATCGAGCATCAGGCTTTGCTTAAGCGAAGTGCGGTTCGAGACATAGAAGAATACATTAGCGCCTACATATCGGAGAAATTCAGTAAGCAATGCGGTGCCTGTGATCCCATCGACATCATTGTCTCCATAGATTAGGATATTTTGTTTGTGCTTTAACGCATGGAGGACGCGGTCGACAGCAAGATCCATATCGGGAAAAAGATGGGGATCGTGTAAGTTAGGCAGTTTGGCATACAGATATTCATGGATGGAATCTAAAGAATCAAATCTTCTTGCAGCCAACACCTGAGCGGTGACTGGATGAATATTGAATTCTTTAATGATTTTTTTTACCCATTCTGGATCCGTCGAGGGGTAGATCCAGACAGGATCCAGAGGAGGGTAAAGTGTTGACATGATGGTGCTCCCTTGCGTATGCACATATCGTCTAACGATTTCTAGCAAATATGGTTAAAATTCTCAAGTTTACATTTTGTAGGTTAAGAATTCATTGCCAGTTTTTTCTGTTTTTCCAATTCCTTTTTATGGAAATACATCATGAGCGGAGCTGCGATAAACAATGAGGAAAGAGTTCCAAAAATAACACCAATTCCCATCACAAGCGCAAAGCCAAAAATTGTACTGCCTCCTAGTGCAATCAGAGGAATCAATACAAGAACCGTGGTTCCGGAAGTCATAATGGTTCGACTAAGAGTCACATTGAGTGCATGGTTGATCACGGAAGAGAAAGACTCTTTGCGCATGAGTTTGGCATCTTCGCGGATTCTATCAAATACAATGATTGTGTCATTTAAAGAATAGCCGACAATGGTCATGAATGCAGCTACAGTATTCAAATCGATTTGCACAGGCACTCCGAGCGCATGCAATAGAGCGACAGTGGCTAGAGTGAATATCAGGTCATGAGCCAGGCAGAGAGTTGCGCTGACAGCGTACTTGAATTCAAAGCGAACAGTGATATAGATCAAAATTGAGACAAGGGCAATCAAGATTCCAACGGCTGCATGGTTGCGCATTGTTTCAGACATTTGCCCGCTGAGCTCGGCCCAGTTTTGGCTCAAATTTTGTATAGAGCTGTCGGTGAGCTTGACTTGTCCTCGGTTCATGGAAGCAACAACCCAGCCGATAATAGTGGTTTCTGGCGGAGCTTCTATGGAGCTGCTGAGCCCGCTAAGAGGTCTGCCGGGCTGTTGCAGAGCATGGCTTAAGAAAACTCGAACATGGTTGGAAGGGGTAAGCTCTCGCACTTGAATGTCTTGAGAGGTGGCCCCTGCGGATTCTAGAGCCTTTTCTACAGTTTGCCTATAGTGTTCTTTTTCTGTAGGCTGCAGTTCTAATGTGATAGCATATCCACCGGTGAAATCCATTCCTAAAATAGAATGTCTCTCTTTCAACAATACAGCCGATCCTATGACGATGACGATAGAGGAAAGGATGATGGTCATCTTCGTGTGTTTGAGAAAATCGAAGTGACGGGCTTTAAAGAGATTCATCATATGGAGATGCTTATGATTTGGATTCTGAATCCATCCCATGAAGAAGTAGCGGGTCATGAATAGAGCTGTAAACATCGATGAGATAATCCCGATGATCAATGTGATTGCAAATCCTTTGATAGGACCCGAATCAAAATTGAGCAGGATCAAAGCTGCAATGATGGTTGTGAGATTGGAATCGATGATGGCAGAGAAGGCTTTTTTATAACCTGCTTGGACGGCGGATGCAATGCGTCCTGAAGCTGTAAACTCCTCGCGGATTCTCTCAAAAACAAGGACGTTCGCATCGACAGCCATTCCAACTGTTAGAATTAATCCAGCCAGGCTTGCTAATGTGAGGGTTGCTTGGATGTTTTGGAGGGTTGCCCACATGATCAGCAAGTTGAATACGACTGCAACAGAAGCAATAAGGCCTCCAAATCGGTAGTAGCTGAGCATGACGCCGATAACTAAAGCCAGAGCAATTCCTGTAGCGAGAATTCCCAGGTGCTTTTCTTTAGAGCCAAGTTCTGGGCTTACATTTTTTTCTGAAAGAATTTTGGGTGTAAAGCTTAAAGACCCTGCTTTCAAATCCGCCTCTAGCTGGTTGATTTCCCTTTGAGAAAAACTGCCTGTGATCATGGCGCTGTCTTTTAATGCGGAATCCAAGGCTGGGGCGCTAACGATTGTACCATTAAGGATTACAGCCATTCTCCATCCTCGATTTTGAGAATAGGCAGCATTAGGAGTGCCTGTTATTTTTTCTTTAGAAAAGGGCATAGTCCAAGAAAAAAGGTCGTCTCTTGGGTTGACTTTCACGCCATCCTTTGCTGTATAGCTTCCTTGAATGCTAAAAGAAAGAAAGTTGCCGCGGGAGGGGTCGTAAGAAGAGCGGACATCTTCTAAGTTAGCACCTTCGAGGGCGAAGTTTTTGAATACGATAAGCAGCGGGTGGGTCTGTCCTTGCCATTGCGTGTAGTCCTCTCCCCGGAACATGGCAATTGCAGAGACTGTATCATTAAAGGTGCTGCTTATGAAAGGATCGCGTGGGTTTGCAAGCCTTAGGCCATTTTCATAAAGTCTTCTTGCCGCATCGCTGCGAGGTTGTATCATGTCGGGATCAACAGAATCTCCATAAAGATGTTGCCAGGCAATTCTTTGGATGTCTTCGATTGATTTTCGATTGGTTACGACAGCTTCATTCCATACTTCTTGTAAAAAGCGTTGGGTAGAATCCGCTAGATTTGGATTGTTCGGAGTGAATTTTTCATTGACAACATGAAAATACATCGAAGAAGCTTTTACTAGCTCAGCAGCAGAAAGTCCTTGAGATCCTGGAAAATCCAGTGTGATGTAGTGTCCTTCTTGGCGGATGCTGACTTCCGAGACGCCCATTTTATTGACTCTTCGATAGAGCTCATTCATTCCTTGTTTGATGTCAGCTTCGTTTGTGACAAGGCGATTGTTGGAGTCTCTAAGTTCGATTTGTACAGTCTTGCCTCCCGATAGGTCAAGTCCCCAATGAAGGACTTTTCTATCATCGCCGCGAAAGTATTTCGTCGCGCTGAGTTTTAAATTGCTCCATAAGGCGCTTTGTGTGGGTTTGGGTACGTCGAAGCGGGAGACCCCTTTGAGGTTGAGTTGTGCTGCAGCATAGTCGTCTCTCCACTTTAAGAGGTCTTCATGGATTCGAGTATCAATTCGATTTTCTGTAAGGATTCTTTGTTCAAGATTCGTGAATTCCAAAACGGCGTAGCGCTTTGTTCCTTTTACTTGAAAATCTTCACGGGTTGCCATAAGGACATTTCGGAAATAGTCGGGGGCTTCAAAAATAAAATCTCCGGCAAATTCTTTGCTAACAGTCAGCAAAGAACCCTCGTACCCCATGAACCCATTGTTTTGTAATATGCGGCGCAGAGATTGGAAGTCCTGCACGAACTGCTGGGATTGTTCGGAATTGGGACTATCTTGGATTTTCTTGAGGATTTTGTCCATTCCCTTTGCAATGATGTAAATAGAATTCATTCGAAACCCGCTTTCAGGCGGCTTGGAGCGGGTGACGGGGCTATATACAACTAAGCATAGTTTTTTCTGCCCTGCAGGGAGATTGATGAACGTCTCATAGTCGAGCAGGGGAAATGCGTCGGGCTGTAGGTCGGCATGTTTCGGATTCCAAGAGGAGGCGATGAGTTCTTTGATTTCATCGCTTTGAGCTTGCGCAATTGCTCCGAGCCGGAATGCAAGGAAACTATTGCTGTCGGTTGTTCCTGCTAATTCGATGACAAAGCGGTCTTGGTGTGGCAATAGAGTTTCATCTGTTTGTCGAGAAATAGCAGCGAGCTCATTATAGAGAATTTGTTCTTCTTGTTCTGCTTTTCTTGAGTCTTTTGCTGCAGTCGCTGTTTTGTATGCAACGACATCTTGGTGGAGGGTGAGATACATCCGATCATTGCGCCAGTCAATCCAGAGAGAATCGATAAATGGATTTTTGCCTTGAAGGGAAATTTTTTGGATGTTGGCAGATGGATCCATTTTTTGAAGACTGTCTTGTAGAATAGCGCCGATTTGGGCGTAAGACCAAGGGGATTGCCCTTGACTTAATGCCTGTGCGTTTTTCTTTAAAATACTAAAAGCAGAGCTTAAGAGTTTTTGTTTGGATAGAAGAAGCTGCTTCTTTTGGACTTGGGTTGTGTTTAAAAATTGCCCTTGGCTTTTCAGGCTTTCTTCTTGAGAAGAAATTTCTGCAAGCTCGGAGCGGATGCCGTCTTGAGTAGACTGAATTTTGCTAAAAAGCGTTTGGATTAGATCTTCTTTGTTTGAGGAGTCTATCTGGCTGAATGTAGTGTAATAGCGACGTGCAATTTCTTGGTTTTGTCCAAAAGCTGCATCGAAAGCTGTGATATTTTCAGCAAGAAGAGTCGTCAGTTCCTGCAGTAAAATAGTGTCTTGAGCATTTGCAATCGCTTGTACGTATTGCCCGTTTTGGCTTTCTCCTGTAAGGCTGAGAAGAAGCTGTAGAGCGCGGTCGTTGATCAGGGCGTGGTAAAGAGGAGTAGCGCTGCCGTTTTCATCTCGTTTTAAAGAGTATTGAAAATAGGATTGTACTGCATTTGGATCGAAATGAAGAGGGATTTTGCGCAGCACTTTCACGGTTTTTGATTCGCTGTCCGCATCATAAAGAGAAAGCTGGGAGGGGGTGAAAGGAATAAGAGAGCCTGCTCTTGGAAGAAAGTGGCGGAATCGATCGGCATCGGAAGTGTTCTTAAAGGTCACGGAAATGAGCTGAGAATCATTCGGATCTAGTAGAACATCCTGAGGTTTCAGCTTGAGTAGACGACAGAAAGAAGAGACCCATTCTAGGGATTGTGGTTCAAGAGAATTCACGCGCTTTTCTATGTCGAGAGCGATCTGATTGGCTCTTGGCTCTTGAATAGGTGCGTTCAAAGGTTTCGCATAAAAGAAAACCGTCGGAAGAATATTGTAGACTGTAAGAAGAATGACGGAGAGGATGAGAATAAATTGCCATCGTTTTTGCTTTTGCATGCCGAGTACGATCCTTGGTTCTTGAAAAGAATGATTTTAATGCAAGAGAATATCCCGACGCTGCGATTCTGTCTAGCTAAATAAAATTTAATCTGAAGGGATCCCGAGTTAACTCGCATAAAAATAATTACCATACAAAATCCCTATCGGCTATGCTGCTTCTTTAACTGTTTATGAAAATCAAGAGATAAAAGAAAAATTATGCCAGGGTTAATTATTGTCGGAGTCCAGTGGGGTGACGAAGGAAAAGGAAAGGTTATCGATCTGCTTTCGGAAAATGCAGACTGTGTTGTTCGCTCTCAGGGGGGGAATAATGCAGGCCATACAATTATGGTTGATTCTCAGGAATACAAATTCCACTTGATTCCTTCCGGGATTCTATATCCAAATACTTGCTGCTATGTCGCGGGAGGGACTGTCATTGACCCAGGGGTGTTGATTCAGGAGATAAAAGGTTTGTTGGTCAAAGGAATTGCATTGCAAGGAAGGCTAGCAATTTCGACAGCGGCTCATATGATCATGCCTTATCATCGCGTGTTCGATCGTTTGTATGAGGAACAAAAAGGAAGTCTTGCTATCGGGACCACAGGCAAGGGGATTGGACCTTGTTATGCAGACAAAGCAAATCGGATTGGGATACAGATTGGCGAGCTTTGCAATCCTGACTCTTTTGCTATGCATTTGAAACAGGTGCTCTTGATGAAAAATCGGGAGTTGCAGGCTTTATTTAATATGCCTCCTATGGATTTCGAGGAGATTTTTCAAGAGTATTTAGGCTATGCGGCATTCTTGCGCGAGTATCTTTCTGAGGATGTTGAGCTGCAAGTGGCTCAGGCTTTAGAACAAAATAAAAAGGTTTTATTTGAAGGGGCTCATGGTACCTATTTGGATCAGACCTTTGGTACCTATCCTTTTGTCACATCATCAAGCACTCTTTCATCTGGAGTTGCCTGTGGAGGTGGTGTTGGTCCTACGAGGATCGATCATGTTGTTGCTGTAGTCAAGGCATATACGACACGCGTAGGGAATGGTCCTTTGCCGACGGCTTTAACAGAACAAGAATTGAAGATGTTTATGAGCAATGCAGAGGCAAGAGAGGTTGGAACGACTACCGGTAGAAACCGCCGCTTAGGTTGGTTTGATGCACCTCTTGTGCGCAAGGCTCTATCGCTCAATGGAGCGGATTCGATGGCGATTATGAAATTAGATATCTTAGATCGTTTGCCTGAGATTAAAATTTGCACCGGCTATATGCTGCATGGTAGTAAATTGTCTATGCCTCCTGCTTCAATCGCAGATTGGGAGCATATAGAGCCGATTTATGAAGTGCTACCGGGCTGGCAGTCAGCAACCCAAGATATTGCTCATTATGAAGATCTACCGGAGCCTGCCAAGGTTTACCTTCGTCGCATTGAAGAATTATGCAGCTGTCCGATCTCCATTGTTTCTTTAGGGCCAGAGCGGCATAGAACGCTTATGCTAACATCAATTTTCGGCGCATCTACATGAGCTCGTTTGCTGTTGATTGTTCTTCAGATGCTGTTTTTTCTTTAGAGGAGCTGTCCCAAGTGCGCCAAGGTCCTGTGCCTCGGCATATTGCCATCGTCATGGATGGCAATCGGCGTTGGGCAAGGCAAAGAGGCTTGCCCGATGTCTATGGCCACTGGAAAGGAGCCGAGGCAATCACAAAGATTGTGCGCCAGGTTTCTGATCTCGGCGTCGAAGTTTTGACTTTGTACTCTTTTTCTACTGAGAACTGGGCGCGTTCTCAAAGAGAAATTGATGAGCTCATGAAGATTTTTTGCGTGTACATTCAGAATCAGACGCAGTTCATGATAGAAGATGGGGTTAAGCTTGAGTCTATAGGCGATTTGACAAAGCTTCCATCAGAAGTGCAGCAAATATTAGAAGAAGCGAAGAGAGCGACCGCGCACTGCAACAAAATTACTCTTGTATTGGCGATGAATTATGGAGCCCGGGATGAAATCCGGCGGGCTGTTGCGAAAATAACAGAGCAGGCTCGAAAAGGGGTGCTTGTGGAAGATAGCATTACAGAAAAGCTGATCTCTTCTTATTTAGATACAGCAAACTGGTGCGACCCCGATTTATTGATCCGCACAAGCGGAGAATTTCGGTTAAGCAATTTTCTGCTTTGGCAAATATCCTATGCAGAAGTATATATAACAAAGGTTCTTTGGCCTGATTTTGGCAAACAAACGCTCTTAGATGCAATCCGGGAGTTCCAAACCAGAGAAAGAAGATTGGGAGGCTCATGACTCTAGCAAGAATGGCAGATTTAAATAAGCGATTAATGGTGTCTACGGTTGCGATTTTAATTATCGCTACCTTGTTGGTCTTTTCTAAGAACCTTCTAGTCATCACTCTTTTAGTTGTGTCCGTAGCTTCTCTAGTAGCGATTGGGATCTGGGAATATGCGCGCTTTGCAAGAGCAAAAGGGCTGAGGCCTGCTCTTCTTGCGATGATGGTCGTTGCAGTATGTGAAGTATTCGCGTTTTTTTCTGCGCATAAACTGATTATTTTTCCGCAAAGCCCAGCGATTATTTTAGCTGCTGGTGCTGTCATTTTTTTTATGATGCATTTTAAAGATACAAGCGACGCTTTAGTGCATGTTGCCGTCGAGTTTTTCGGGGTGTGTTATGTTGCAGTTCCTTTGAGTTTTCTTTTGGCCATTCTCTATCCAATTGCAACCGATGGGACAGTATTAGATGGCAGATGGTGGCTTGTCTATCTGATTGTCGTTACAAAAGTTACAGATGCCGGCGCCTATTTTGTAGGCCGTCTTTGGGGAAAACATCCCTTAGCGCCTATCCTCAGCCCCAATAAGACGATAGAAGGGGCTATAGCAGGGTTTCTATGCGCTGTTTTATGCAGTCTTTTCATGAGTTTTTTGGGAAGCCAAGTGGCTCCGGATCTTCTGCAACTCCCTTTTTGGGATGCTTTATGGCTTGGATCTTTGATTGGGATATTAGGGCAAATTGGAGATCTAGCGGAGTCTTTGCTAAAAAGAGATGCTGTTGTTAAAGACAGCAATGCACTTCCGGGCCTTGGAGGCGTGCTCGACATGGTTGATTCCTTGCTCCTTACTGCCCCTATTGTATACTTCTATTTAAAAATCACCCTTTAGCTTCTATGATTATTACTATCGATGGTCCCTCTGGGACAGGGAAATCTACTGTGGCTAAAAGTGTAGCTGAAAAGCTCCATTTTTCTTACTTTGATACTGGAGCTATGTATCGAGCGATTTCCTGGTTTATTCTACAAAAAGGGACTTCTCTTGCAGACCAGGAAGCGATCGAAGAGGTCCTTTCCCATTTTTCATTTGAGATGCGAGAAGAAGAAGGGATAAGAAGATATTTCGTGATGGGGCAAGACGTGACAGAGGCGATACGGAAAAAGGAAGTAACCGATTTCGTTTCCGCTGTTTCTGCTTTGCCTCAAGTGCGTCGGGCGTTTCTCTCCACTCAAAGAGAGTATGCGGCATCTAGAAATGTAGTCTTTGAAGGAAGAGATCTCGGCTCTGTTGTATTTCCCAATGCTGAGGTGAAGATTTTTCTGACGGCTCGTCCCGATGTTCGAGCACATCGCCGATATGAGGAAATTATGCGGAAAGATCCAACGCAGCCGTTTTCTAAAGAGAGTATTTTGTTATCTATACAAAAAAGAGATGAGTATGATTCTTCAAGAGAATTAGCTCCTCTTAAGTGCCCAGAAGGGGCTTTCGTGATCGACACATCAGATGTGAGCATTTCAGAGGTCGTTTCTGCTATCATAAAATATGCAAAGAACAAAGAGAATGTATAATGCAAGGATGGCTTCCCCATAAATCTACCCATTTTTTCTACAAGCTAATTTACTTTTTGGCATTTTGGTTTTTTAAGCTTCTATATCGGCATAAAATTTATGGTGCGGAACATTTTTGTCCCGGCGCTGCAATTTTGGCTGCAAACCATGTGTCTTTTCTCGATCCGCCTTTGCTGTCTACTTCTGCACCTCAGGAAGTACATTTCTTGGCGAGAAAAACGCTGTTTAAAGGAGTTTTAAAGCCGTTGATTTCCGCGTTAAACTCTCATCCTGTTTCTGGGAATGCGCAAGACGTAGCTGTTTTTAAAATGATCCTCCATCTTTTAAAAACGGATAAAAAAGTGATTATTTTCCCTGAAGGTAAACGCTCTTCAGATGGATCTTTGCAACCGATAAAACCGGGTATTGCGATGTTAATTTCACGCACAAAAGGAGCTGTGATTCCTGCTTATCTTCACGGAACTTACGAGATATGGCCTCGTGGTCGAAAGTGGCCTCGCCTAGCCGGCAGAACAGCTTGTGTTTTCGGATCTCCAATCCGGATGAGCGAAGAACTTTTGCAGGATAAAAAACAAGCCCAAGAAGAAGTAGCTCGCAGAATAGAAGATGCGATTTGTGCATTGAAAAAATGGTATGAAGACGGAGCTGTAGGAACTCCGCCTTAAAGCAATGCTGATATTTTTACTCGGCAGCTGTACTCGTTTTTGTCCGACCATTAAGCGCTTTGTGTGGCAGGGCGAGAGGGAGACTCCTCCCCACGCCCCCGAATAAGAAAATTGTGCTAGAGGTCCTGAGGTCTCAAAAGAGCCGTATAATTCCGCCTTGCAGTTGGAGTGCTCTCCACGTGTCTATCACAATAAGGGTTGGTCATACTGAGTTGAAGCCATACCGCGCTACAGCTATGAATGTTTCGTTGTTATCCGTGTAATCAGAAAGAGCGAAACGTCCGCATGAGAGCGTCCAGAGAAGCAGTCCTGTTAATGCGATGAGCCCGCCTATAACAATTGCTGGTATTGTAATTGCGAAGAAGCGTGCCACCACTAGAGTAATCGTAGTGACTGATCGGCAAAACGCACGGCTAAGATGGGCGCTCCCTATTATCAATGCATGACCTAATTGCTTGAGCCCGTGTATATATTCGTCATTCGTTAATGCGCGCCATGAATGCTTAAAAGCATTTTTAGTAAGATTCCAATTTGCTTTGTTCTGAGTGTAATCGTCATTCTCAAGCTTATGGGCTGTTTTTTGGTTTGTGGGATGAGTTAGGATGTGGATTGTGAAAATATTGCGTAGTTGTTCTATCAAATTTCCTTTATAGTCTTGCATGGTCAATAGATTATATTTTTGGTTCTCTGGTTGATCCATATTCATTGGGATAATTTGTGATTGGTTTTGTGTTAATGCGGAAACAGTCATTATTAACCTCGTTTGTTATAAGATTGATTACGTTTAATGATTATAACAAATCAAACAACGCAAGTAAAGTATAATTTTAGATTTTGTCGGAATTATACTGGAACATATTGACCCCCTACATATGGTCAGGAAGACCCAGCTA
>CAMFIG010000040.1 GCA_945952445.1 uncultured Chlamydiae bacterium | reverse complement strand
CGATTCTTTCCTATGCCTCGGGTGTGTTAATGCTTAAGTTGACAGCATTGATTGTAGCTCTAAAAATTCAGTAAATAGAAGAGCAATGTTCTGCAAAAACAAAGTCCTAAACCTTCTTCTATATCATGAAAAATGGGCTGCATTGAAAAATACAGCCCATCCGAGGATCTATCTGGAACGCAAATTCATGATCTCAGACTCCAACTCCGATCCAAAGAAATCGGTAGGGAATGGAGTGTAAGCAAACCCTTTTCCAGGCATATAATACGCGTAGTCTGAATCGCTTACAGGAGGAGGAACTACTCCTGCCGGTAGAGGTTCTTGCGTATATTGGATGCTAGAAATTATAAATGAGGAAGTGCCCGGCATTTTAGTATATCCCGGCCATCCGTAAGGCTGCTCGGTAGCGATCTTCAAATAGGTCGAGGAGTCGCCTAAAGGATACCCCGGATCTTGCGGAGAAGAGGAGTAGGTATATGTTGTCTTTGCTGGAACGCCGTTGTTAGACCCTGTGACTACCCATGTTACCGAACAAGAGCCGTTTGCCAAAGGATTGACTTGTAGCTGGATGTTGTGAGGCTGCCCATCCCACAAGTTACAACCGGGTTGGAGCGGGATATTAATAAAGGAATGGGGCTTTCCTCCTGCATCGTATCCAGCATATGTTACAGCGCGGAAATATCCGTTAGGATACTGGGCATTCGGAGGGCACAACTCAAAGTCACACTCATTGTCAGTATCCCCTCCACCCGCGCTCTTATGAGAAAGCGGGCTACCATCCCCTTTTTGAGACTCTCCATACGTCCAAAGGGCAAACACCGGCTTGTTTAGAGAAGGAGGAACGCTTTTAGGAACCTTAAACTGCACAGAAGTTGTAATCTGAAAAGGTTGCCCTGGAGCCGTCATAAAAGACGACTGGATCCCTGCATTTTGGATCGAACCATTAGGGTTGACTGTATCGATAAGCTCAATCCCCTTTCCTGGGACAAACCGCACATTGCCTGACTGAGGATTGCTGATATCATTTCCCACAAGAGCCATCCCCCAATCCGTCATAGCAGAGTTGCTCGAGTCATATGGATTTGCAAAATTCCATGAAGCATTATAAGTGGAGTTCTGAGAGTTGTAAATCGCGCGGTTCGTATCATAGGGGTTCAATGCGTTGATTTGATTATAAACGCTCGGATCATTGGGAGTGAGGTCTATATTCGACACGCTAAATGATCCCGTTCCCTTATATGCTGACCATGTAGGGATGATTTGAAAAGCATTCGGCATCGAGCTTGCATTGATAGGAACACTGATATTATAAGTACCCGGAATCAAATTCCCATTTGCATCCCGAGGGAACAATTGCGGGTCATGGTTTGGATCTACATTTGCCAAAACAACCGTTGTTGGAGGTGTTGTCGTATAGTCTTTCCCTACGATAGACAACGTCGGAAAGGTATTTCCCGGAGGGTTTGGGATCGTCACCTGACAACTATAGGTATATGTAGTATTCCCAGGAACCAATACAGGAGGATAGCCTGTAGAAGAAGCTGTCATATCGCTTGTCGGATTAAAAACGATCGCCTGGTTACCATTGCCAGCGTTGACCAAATTAGAAAGAGGTGGATTCACAGACCAATAAGGATAGGCAGACTTAGGATCTGCATTCTGCCATATGCTTGGAGGCCAGTTCATGAGGTTTTCTCCAGGCGTATATGCCGACTGTTTCTGCGGGAAGGGCCCTAGACCCGGATTGCCAGCAATCGATGGAGCCGGGTACATACCTTGTGCAATCTGTTGTATTTGAGCCGGCGTATTTCCCGAACCTATCGGAACAATCTGCAAGTCGGAAAACTTCGACACCCCTCCGGCTGCTGAGCTTAAGTTGACTGTGAGCTGTGCATTGGCTTTATCTGCAGTCACGACAAAATAGACAAGATGCCATTGGTTTGTACCACAAGAGTCAGAATAGGTCTGTGGAGAATACTTTACTCCGTTGTAGTTGATATCTCCGCTGACAGAAAGAGTAGCCGGCAAAAAGTCTCCTTGTCCATCCGGAATAGGCCCTTGTACATAGGCTGCCACAAGATATTGTTGGCCGGCCCCAGAAGAGTTCGTGTTGATCGTCTGAGAAATATTATAGTAATCGCTCTTTTGCCCATTTTGGTTGTCAATGACGATCCCGCCCTGATCTCCTGAAGGAGATTGTCCGGGAACGTTCGACCAGCTTCCGGCAGTTCCATGATTGCTAGACCATCCATTGGGATTGATGAGATTCTGTCCAGAAATTTGCGGCGGAGGCACATAGGCATTGGAAGGGACGACAGGAGCTTGCCCCGGAGGCTGCATCAACATAGATACAAGGGTCTCTACATGCGCCAGCATCTGCTGCTGGTGGGCAGAGTCATAGTCTGAGCCAATCGCCGCAACGCTGCTGCCTGCAGGAGCGCTTTCAATGACTGCATAGACATCATTAACAAAGCGCTGCAACATCGTTTGAGAAGCTGTTGAAACCTGTGCCTGCAAGCTGTTTAGTGCATCGGGTGCCGTCCCAGATGCAAGAGCTTTTTGATATTGAGCCTTTAAAGATTGCAAACTTTGGTAGTCTTGGTAAAGAGTAGATTCTATCGAAGCACTTCCTGTCCCCTGTAAAATAGAAAGCAGTTGCTGCACCTGAGGGTTGCTAGCTAGAGCTTGGTATTCTTGCAAATCACTAAGATCACTTCCTGAACCTGGGACTACAGGCGTCGAAGGAGGATTCGGCGCTGCAGGAAGAGCGGGAAGATTTTGGATCTGCGTCCCTATCTGCTGCTGCGTAATATAATTCCAGATCTCCTGCATCTGAGAGGAGGATCCTGTAAATTGCGGGTCTGTGATGATCGACTGAGCAAGGCTACTTGTCAGGACATTTTGCAGCTGTCCTTCAAAAAGGCTAGGAGCTTGAGATATCGCATTCAAGTTCTGCTGAAGACTTCCTCTCAAAGAGAGCAGTTGATTATACAAAGACTCAGAAGAGGGGTTTTGGGCATATGCTTTAGAAAGCTCTTGGTATTGCTCTTCTTCTCCTTGGATCACCTGCAGTTGCTCCGCGATGGATCCTTGCGTCTGTTTCACAAGGTTCGCAACGGCACTAGAACCTTGCATGATCGCCTGCGACCAAGCCGAAACTGGATCTGTAGGTGCCGAAGGAGGATTGGGCGCTGCAGGAACCGCGGGAAGATTTTGGATCTGCGCCCCTATCTGCTGCTGCGTAATATAATCCCAGATCTCCTGCATCTGAGAGGCGGAGCCTGTAAATTGCGGGTCTGTGATGATCGACTGGGCAAGACTGCTTGTCAGAACATTTTGGAGTTGTCCTTCAAAAAGAGTCCCCGCTTGGGATACGGAATTCAAGTTCTGCTGAATACTTCCTCGCAAAGAGAGCAGCTGATTGTATAATGACTCGGAAGAGGGGTTTTTAGCATACTCTTGAGAAAGAGTCTGGTATTGAGCTTCCTCTCCTTGGATCACCTGCAAGATGTCGCTGATAGGACCTTGTGTCTGACTTATAAGGTTCCTTACAGCACTCGAGCCTTGCATGATCGCCTGCGACCAAGCCGAAATTGGATCTGTAGGTGCCGAAGGAGGATTCGGCGCTGCAGGAACCGCGGGAAGATTTTGGATCTGCGCCCCTATCTGCTGCTGCGTAATATAATCCCAGATCTCCTGCATCTGAGAGGCGGAGCCTGTAAATTGCGGGTCTGTGATGATCGACTGGGCAAGACTGCTTGTCAGAACATTTTGGAGTTGTCCTTCAAAAAGAGTCCCCGCTTGGGATACGGAATTCAAGTTCTGCTGAATACTTCCTCGCAAAGAGAGCAGCTGATTGTATAATGACTCGGAAGAGGGGTTTTTAGCATACTCTTGAGAAAGAGTCTGGTATTGAGCTTCCTCTCCTTGGATCACCTGCAAGATGTCGCTGATAGGACCTTGTGTCTGACTTATAAGGTTCCTTACAGCACTCGAGCCTTGCATGATCGCCTGCGACCAAGCCGAAATTGGATCTGTAGGTGCCGAAGGAGGATTCGGCGCTGCAGGAACCGCGGGAAGATTTTGGATCTGCGCCCCTATCTGCTGCTGCGTAATATAATCCCAGATCTCCTGCATCTGAGAGGCGGAGCCTGTAAATTGCGGGTCTGTGATGATCGACTGGGCAAGACTGCTTGTCAGAACATTTTGGAGTTGTCCTTCAAAAAGAGTCCCCGCTTGGGATACGGAATTCAAGTTCTGCTGAATACTTCCTCGCAAAGAGAGCAGCTGATTGTATAATGACTCGGAAGAGGGGTTTTTAGCATACTCTTGAGAAAGAGTCTGGTATTGAGCTTCCTCTCCTTGGATCACCTGCAAGATGTCGCCTACAGACGCTTGGTTTTGGCTTGCAAGGTTCCTTACAGCACTAGAACCTTGCATGATCGCCTGCGACCAGGCCGACACCGGATCTGCAGGAGGCGTTGGCCCCGAGCTGAATTTAAGATTAGAAAAAATAGCACTCTCAGGGGTTCCTCCCCAATCTTTTTCATGGTGAAGAGTAATGGTCACAGTCCCTGGAGCTGCATCTTTGGGAATTGTAAAAGGAATCGTATATTGCCCTGACGCATTCACCTGGATTGGAACAGAAAGCTGCACTTTCTGTCCTTGCGTGTTTGTATATGTATAGTACAAACTCAACCGATCATATGAAGAGAGATTCGAAGCAGAAAGCGGAGGGTTCAAACTCATGTTAAAAGAAAGAGAAAGAGGCTCTCCGGCATAGATATCAGACAGATTAACCGCGCTATTACCTCCTGCATCCGAAGAGTTTACTACAAGATTTCCTTGCGAGTTCACATAGACAAGATTTTGCGTCTGTCCATTCACAACTACCTGTGTTGGATCTGTTGACCATGTACCTACAGGAAGCGAGGTTGATCCGTGATCTGTTTTCGCGAGTGCTTCCGCTTTTGCTTTCTTCGCCTCTGCAAAAAATGGCTCTTGGCCCGAAGGTATAATACCCATAACTCACTCCTAAAACAAATGTATGATTGCCCTAGGGTTATTATAGGATATAAAAATTAATTAGTTAATAAAATATTTTAATATAAAAAATATTCGTCATGTAATTAGGTTACAATCAACGCCTTACTCCGTATTCTAAATGCATAACTTGCTTCATTTCCGCCAAGGTCTGCGCAGCCACTTGAGAGGCGTGCAAAGACCCTGCTAGTAAAATGCTCATTACAAAGTCAAGATCTTTGGCATACTGCTCTCTTCGCACTCTAATAGGTTCTAAAAAAGCCTGTAAAACTTCATTCAGCCGTTTTTTTACGATAGAGTCGCCAAGACCTCCTCTGCGATAATGTGCTTTTAAATCCTCTACCGCTTGAAGATCGGGATCAAATGCATCTAAATAGGTAAAAACTGGATTTCCTTCGACAACGCCCGGATCCTCTACTCGCAGATGGTTAGGATCGGTGTACATGCCCTTAACTTTCTTTGCTATCTCATCTGAAGAGTCTTTCAAATAGATGCAATTGCCCAAGGATTTTCCCATTTTTGCTTGGCCATCAATGCCTGGCAGCCTGGCTATTTTGGGAATCAAAGCCTCTGCTTCCACCAGCACCTCTTTTTTGTACATGCGGTTAAAATGCCGAACAATCTCATTGGTCTGTTCTATCATAGGCAGCTGGTCTTCTCCGACAGGAACAAGCTCGGCTTTGAATGCAGTGATATCCGCTGCTTGGCTAACCGGATAGATCATAAATCCCGCAGGGACGCTCTCTTCAAAGCCTTTCTGCTTGATTTCCTGTTTAACAGTCGGATTGTGCTTAAGGCGATTCCAAGTAACTAGGTTTAAAAAGTACATGGTCATTTCTGGAAGCTGAGGCAGCATCGATTGGATAAAAATAGTCGACTTGCTCGGGTCAATTCCCACGGCGAGGTAATCTAAAGCAACCTGCAATACATTTTCTCGAACCTTTTCAGGCTGATGGGCATTATCTGTCAAAGCCTGTGCATCGGCAATCATTACAAACTGCTGACACGTGTCTTGCAGCTCAACACGGTTTTTTAAAGACCCTACATAGTGTCCTAAATGCAAGGGACCCGTAGGGCGGTCTCCTGTCAAAATCACTTTTTTTTTCACGATTGTACCCAAAGAAAAATCTGATGTAAGGCAGCATACGAAAGATGGGGCTTTTAGGCAAGCCGTGCCTATTAAGCTTAACTTAAGTTGTTTTGTCAGCTATTATCTGTTTTACAAGCGTTGCGCCAAGTCCTACTATCGCACCTGCCAGCATACCAGCCCCAGATGAACGCGTCAACGCCCCTCCAAGAAGACCTCCAGCAGTCGTAGCAAAGAAAGACTCTGCAGCTTCTTGTACCTTTTTTATCCCACTATCTGCTGCGGCCTCTCTATAAGATCTTTCTTCTGTGTTTAAACGAGTTTGCTCTTGATGAAACTTGTCTTGGCATCCCCGTCCATTTTGAACAATGCATGCAAGCTCGGCTGTTTTCTCTGCCATCCTCTGCATCCAATGAGTCGGGGAAACACCTCTCTCTTTTAAGCTGGTTGCCAAGTCTAAAGCTTGCCGTTTACCCACAGCAAATCGCTGTATAGTCTCTGCGTCACAAGTGAAAGCTTCTTTTTCAAGTTTTTCCCACTGCTGATAATAACTAGCATCGTATTGCGGCAACTCGATAGCCATTTTCTACTCCTTTAAGATTATTTTAAGAAATGATAAAGACACATCATATAGAATGCATTCGCTACCTGCAAGGAAATTACACCTCAGATTGAACAGAAATGAGTGGGAAAATTCTCTTTTATTCCATTATAATTGACCGGCAAAAAACAGGATTTTTATGAAAAAACATGCCTATGTATTTTTAATTCTTTTGTGCTCTGCTTTACAGGCAAAAATTCCTCACGATGAGCAAATCCTTAAAGAAACCTGGCAATCATTTTCTTCTCATCACTCTTCTCTTACCCATTTTACCGCAGAAGAAATCACCACCATAGCGAACCTATGGGGAAAAAAACTCGCAAAATCCTTATCAGTCCAAGGCTCTATTCGAAACATAGATCCCATCATCGTCGAAAAACTTCTGATTCTCCTGCAAGAAAAAGACATACAAATCTACATACGTCACGGAGAACAACAAAGAACAGAGCAAGTCCGCAAGCTCCCTTCTATAGAGCAAAAAATTGAAATGATGAGACTAGAAGAAAACTTAGAAAATCCTTTAACGGAAGAGTCTCTATCTGAATGGATAGAAGGGATGATCATATGGAAATACCTCCAAGAAAAAACAGGCCGCAGCCAAGTCTTAGAAAGCTCCAAAAACCGCAGAGCAGAAATCCCTGCATCAGCACTTGGCTTTGCCTTAAAAACACAACTTCACTTTAATGATGCTTTGGATTGTGTCAATTATCCTTCCTGTCAAGAAATGTCCAACGCTGAAATTTTAAAATGGCTTCCGGATGGATCTCTTCCTTGGAAACGGGATAAAGTAGATGCAATCATTGGTCCTGGCACCTACGAACGGATAACCCAGGAGATGGAAAAGCTCCTCTCTTCCTCCAAAGACTCCAACACGATGTACTTTGCCTTTACACATACGCAGCAGATCAATGCAATTGCTGCAGCATCTGATTTGCCAATCGTTAGACTTGGAAATTTTGGATTTATCCTCATAACCGATCAACACATAGAAATGTTTACCGAAGGCTTTTATAGGAAATAATGATGACTACGCCTATAGAAATACGTCCCGTTATGGCTAAAGTTTTAGCACTTGCTTCCGTTGTAAGCAAAAGAGAGTCTTTACCTATCGAACGGGTTGTCGATTTAGCTTTTCAGTTAGCGCAAAAAACAATGAAAACCCCTCTATGGAATAGAGAAGTCGATTCAGGTTTGCATGCAAGCATGTTAAAAAGCTCTTTTAAAGTAATGCAAGGCGAATTTGGGCTTACTTATACGAGCACATCCATTCCTGAAAAATTCCAAAAAGAAGAAGATGGAACTTACCTTTTGAAAGAAAAAGAAAGCGCTGCTCTAGGGATAAAAACCTTGTTGAAAGGACCTCTTAACACCGATTGCGGCGGCGCTACCAAAATATTGATGCTCCATGCAATTTCAGAAGTTCTCGGCGATGAGAAATTCGATCTAGTCTTATCTCATCCAGAAACTCGCCTCCGCTTAAGTAAAGGAGCGGTTCGAACTCTCAACTCTTTGGATTTTTTCACTCTACCGGCACATGTGCATTTTCATTCAGACGATCGTTCTCATTTGACCTTAGGAACCTGCCTTTATTTTCAAGGGATCCCATGGTATGGCATCAAACATCCCGCCGGCCATGGCAACGGCT
Organism: uncultured Chlamydiae bacterium; assembly: GCA_945952445.1. GTDB lineage: Bacteria > Chlamydiota > Chlamydiia > Chlamydiales > Rhabdochlamydiaceae > CAMFIG01. The sequence goes on along the minus strand of CAMFIG010000040.1, from coordinate 12,562 downwards.
TCTGGGCTCTTTATGTCGACCGGACCACCTTAAAGGTCCCACTCTATTTTGCCTTAGGATTCTCAAAACTCGTAACAGAAGAGGAAATCATCGCCAAGCTTGTCGAGCTCTACAATGAACCGCCTTCTGAAAAATCGATAGAGATAAAAAGAAGCTTCTCCAAGGAAGATTTTTTTGAATTTCTACTAAAAAGCGATGGGCATAAAACAAAGCTGAAAGGATATACAGCAGAAATAGATCAGTGTTATGATAGTCCCTCTTCTTTGATTAGCTTAAGAGAAGCCAAAGCTCTTGGAGCCGGTTTTTTTGGTTATGCCCAAACTTATAAAATCGCATCTGCCGCTTTAGCATGCCTCCAAAACAACACTCTCCCTTCAATACAAGATCCATCAGCACTCGCAATCTTTCACATGTCGCAACACATAAGGCAGCTAGCGGAATGCCCGGAAGATCCTAGCATCTCCAAGATAACACACCAAGCTCTGCACTTCATCAAATGGGCCTCATAAAAACTCATTGTTTATGCAGCTTCAAGAGTTGTAGATGCCCAGCAACGGCACTCTTTTCTCTTTATCACACGAATAACCAGTCGGTTATTTTTTTGACCAAATAGTTTATTGATTGCGCGTTAATTTCTCAAAAAGTTTTTAACGTCTTTACAACTTCGCAGACCGATGCAATCCAAAGTCAAGAGTTGTTAAAAAAATATTATCTTCCGTGCCTATGAACCTAGGTTTCTTGAAAATCGGAAGGCTCTCTATTAATCATCAATTTTTGAAGCGTCTCACGAAGCTCTTTTTCTGAATGAATTGCCTCCTCGTTTCTGCGATGCTCTTCGAATTTTGCATATTCAGAAAGAGCGTATTCCTTGGCCATTTCGGCGGAAATTTTTCCCGCATGAGTAAGGATTTTTATTTGAGATAAGATTAATGTTTATTGCAATAATTCTTGAGAAAGAATCCCGCCCGCCCAATAAAAAAGTATGATGCTCCAGAAATTGTCCATAATCTACGTTCTCCTGTTTGGTCCGAACAGAAATCAACAAACAGCGATGCAGCCTTTGTGTCGAAAAATCCCCACTTTAGAACGAGGCTTTTTAATGCGAATTTCAACCTCACATCCTAGCAAAAAGAGATAGTGCATAAGAGAATCAGCACTAAATGCTGAGAGTTTTCCTGAAACAAGCATGGAAACTTTGGGTTGAGAAATCTCGAGTTTTTTTGCGACTTCCTGTTGAGATAGCCCACTTTTTTTAATCAGCCCACTCACTTGGTGCAATAATTTAGCTCTGGCCAATATTTCTTCAGATTGTTCTCTTCCAAGAGCTTCAAAAATATTGCCTTCTGTTACTTCATAATCAGGTTCTTTACTCATACATCTCCTCTTTTCTTTTTCCAAAGCTTATACAACTCCTCGGCTAGCTTGAGCCTCGAGTGGATCAAATCCATGTCTTGCTTTGGGGTTGCGCTACCTTTTTTGCTCTTTTTCTGAAAGGCATGCAGCACAACAATTACCTCTGAGAATCGAACTGTATAGACCGCCCTAAACGTATCGCCTTTGTGATCCTGAACCAGCTCTATAACATTTGCGCTCCCGAACCCACTTAAAGTCTTCCCTATATCTGGGTATTCTCCGATTTGGGCCTGGTACAATCCAAATCCAAAATCGTCTATCACATCAGACGGCATCTCTAAGAGATCTCTTTTGGCCGACGCCACCCATAGTACTGGGCGGGGAGCCTGACTCTCATCCATTCTTTCTCCTGATTATATCAATATTGATATTAATTAGCTATGAAATGTTGTATATAACTGACAATCATAGACCAAAACCATCTATTCTATCAAGGATTTTTTAAGTATAGGTTTTCTTTCGTCTAATTAATAAAAAATCCTTTGAGTTAACAAGAAAAATTACATAATTTTTCATTTGACATATGTCAAAACATGAATTAGAATGAAGTTTAATGTAAGGACTGAAATGTCAGATTGGGCCGTGAATTGTTCAAGAGAAGCTGGAAAGCAATATGAAAAACTAAGACATAGCGGATCAAGGCCGCCGATTACAAGTGTAATAGGCCTACTTGCACTTGATCTTCAGAGAAATGGCCCTTATCTACCCAACTGGCCTAACTATGGATCATTAGAAGAAGGTCATTTCCATTGCCATTTGCGCAAAGGGAGACCAACCTATGTTGCCTGTTGGAGAACTATAGACAAACAAGTTAAAAAAATTGAGGTTTATTATGTCGGCACGCACGAAAGGGCCCCCTACTAAGGAATTATCCTATAAAGTCGTCATCATTATGCCCGGTAACGTAAAAAAATCTACTTTCGTACGTGCTGAGCACCTGTCCAAATTAGAATCTTTTTTGGATAAGTACGGAGAATCGAAGTCCATTTCTTGGGAAAAATTAGCCAAAGATGACATTGCTAAATATGGAAAGGCCGGGATCGCGCTGAGAGGCGCCCGTTATCGTGAAGGACTCTCCCAGAAAGAACTCGCTAAGCGCACAGGGATTAGCCAAGATAACATTTCTAAAATGGAAAATGGAAAAAGGTCTATTGGGGAAAAGGTTGCTAAAAAACTAGCAAAAGCTCTTAGAATTGATTTTGCATTACTAATGAAGGCTGCTTAAAAAATGATCTTTCCCCTCTTCTTGAATCCAATCCTAAAGCACCTTAATCAAGCTCTGCACTTCATCAAATGGGCCTCATAAAAAACCGTCATTTATGCGGCTCTAAGAGCTTGAGATATCCTTCCCACTCCTCATCTATTTCTCTACACGCTTCATCCAACAGCCTCTGGTTATTATCATAAGTCCAAGGACTCATGCAAGATCGCACATCATCCGGAATCGTCCGCTGCATCTCTGATCTTACCTTGAGCAACCTAGCTAAAAGATAGTCTCTTTCTTTTTCTGCCTGCAGACGCCCCACCTTTTCAACATCTCTTTCTAGGCCAAGAGCTTCTAGAGCAGCTTGATGCACTTTCCGATCTTTGGCTCTTGAAGTTTCTACAACAGCCACTTTTTGTTTCAAAGCCTCTACCTCTTTCTCCAGACTTTGGATAGTGATATCCGCCTCTTGGATCAGTGCTTCCAGGCTCTTGCTCGTTTGTGCTTTCATCGAGGCTGCTCGGCTTTGCGCTGCCGCTACGGGAGTAAATGCTCCTGTAGCCGACCCTATAGGTGTCATAAATCTTCTTCCTCTTCTTAGACTCTTTTTCTAACTTTTATGAGATTCTACAAGCTTTAGATACCCTTCATACTGCCCATCTACTTTTCTATACGCAGATTCTATCTGCCTACTGTAAATCTCATAAGAATGAGGACTTAGGCATGCTCTCGTATGATCCGGAATCGTCCTCTGTATCTGAGATCTTCTCTCTAGCAAAATGCCTAAAAGATAGTCTCTTTCTTTTTCTGCTTGCAAACGCCCAGCCTTTTCAACATCCATTGCTAGATTAAGAGCTTCTAGAGCGGCTTGATGCACTTTCCTGTCTTTGGCTCTTGAAGCTTCCACAACAGCCACTTTTTGTTTCAAAGTCTCTACTTCTTTCTCCAGACTTTGGATAGTGATATCCGCCTCTTGGATCAGCGCTTCCAGGCTCTTGCTCGTTTGTGCTTTCATCGAGGCTGCTCGGCTTTGAGCTGCCGCTACGGGAGTAAATGCTCCTGTAGCCGATCCTATAGATGCCATAAATCTTCTTCCTTTTTAAATCGCAAAGGTTGTTCCAACCATCAGACCGCCGCCAGATGGCTCTGAAACTGCCATCCCCGTACCATAAGCAATTGCAGCACAAGCAGCTACCTTGCCGATTGTTTCCCAGGCGTTTTTTTCATCGCGGGCATTTCTTTCAGCAATGGCCTGTCTGGTCTCTTGAATACTTTTTTCTAAAGAAGAAACAGATTCCTCAGACTTTCTTACTTTGTCTGCAGTCTGGCGCACGCTCTCTTCAAGACCATCCACATCTCGGCCCAACTCTTCATTGTCTTTAGCCCATCTTTCTTCTTCTGCGCGCAGCTCAGCTTCTCTTTCTGCCTCTTTTTTCTTGGCCTCATCCATTCTTTTTTGCCATCTTTCCTGGGATGCCCGAACTTTCTCTGCAGTTCCTCCCAAAGAGGCATCAACACCTATACCCGCAGCAGCTGCTTGAGCTGCTTCCCTAGCTTCTTTTAGCTTTTGCTCTTTAGCTATCCGCGCTTCACGGATCTGCCGAATCCTTTCTTGTCTTTTTACCTTTTCAGCATCGGTGGGAAGCTCTGGCAAGGTTCCCTCTTTTTTCATTTTTTTATACATTTCTGTAATGTCAGCGGGCGGCTTTAATCGAATGCCATGGTCAACCAGCCAGGAAAATGCAGCTTCCACGATAGGGTCTCTTTGCACTACGAAACCTCTAGGCCTTTCAGGTAGCACAACATACAATCTCCTCTTCCCATATACGACCCCATCAGAGCCAAGATAAGAGGTTTTTTCCGCAAACATTCCGATGATATCTACAAGTGACTGCTTATATTCCTCTACGATCGCTGTAGGGTTTTCTACATTGCGTATCGAGGTAAGAAATCTCTTTTTCCAGTCCCGGATCGAGCAACTTATTTGGTCCGTAAAAGGAAGAGCCAGCACGCGGTCCATCGTAGCCAGTTCTGCATAGATCTGAGTGCGGAAAGTATGCTCGTAAGGAAGTGGGTTACTTGCGTGAACAGGCGTTGCCATAATCTCTTCCTCCTTGCCTTAGTGCTTCAAGAGTCCCCGGTCTCATCCAAGAAGGCTCCCCTTCCTCCGGAGAATGGAGTTCTCTTTGCAATCCCTCTAGCACTTTTATTAACTTCCCCCTCATTGCGTTGTGATGCTGCAGTGCACCTTGAAGGCTGAGAACCGCCTTTTTTATATCTTCAATCATCGCTTGTAACTTTTTGTGATCTTCTTGAGCAGCTTCAATTCTAGCTCTTGCAGGACCTGTAATATCTTCTGCTTCTTCCATCCCTTCTACGATTCTTTCTCCGTCGGCCTGGAACGCAGCAAAAGCTTTATCTACAGCCGCTGCAATCCTCTCTACATCTTGAGAGAATGCATTTTCAGCCTCTGCCACTTTCTGCATCTCGGGATCCTGTCCATGAGCGTAAGCAAAAAAACGATTTATATTCGCCACAAGTCCGCTCTCAATGCCTCGATAGCTTTATCCGTTCTCGTCTCAACATGACCTGCTGTTTCTATAGCCTCAGATGCTGCCTTTAAGGCTGCTTCAGCACGCGCCATAAGATCCCTTTGCGTATCTGACAAACTCTGAATCCTTCCTGTTGTCTCACCGATCCTTTTGGCTCGGGCCTCATGGAAAGCCAACCTCTCTTCTTTTAAAACTTTGAGATCTTGACCCATTTCTTGGATACTTTCCCTTGCCAAAGAAACTAGTTTGTCTCGAGCTTCATTCATCCCCTTACAAAGCCCCTCTGCTACAGCAGCAGTAACCTCTGCTTTTTCGTTGAGAGCCTCCATCTTAGCGACATAGTCTGGATCACCTATGCGTTCAAGAATTTGGGTCTCTAAATCGACAAGTTGCTCGTCAAGGTCCGGATTATCCCCTATCGCAGGACGCACTACATGAAGCAAAACCCCCACAAGAGCCAGTTTATCATCGTCTTCCAAAAGAGCACGGTCAATGGCCTTTTGCCCTTCCTCATCAAAAAGAGGCTTCATCCTCTCAAGAAGTTCTCTAGTTGGAACATACCTCAGCTCCATTCGGTATTCAGGAGCTGTTCTTACTTGGGTGACCGTAGCCATAGACTTCTACTCCTCTTGTTTCCTACACAATCCAACAATCAGATGTGTAGCAAGACCTACCGCAACGCCAACTGGAGTTCCCATCCCCGGAGCCGGAACTATCTTGCCCCCTACAACGCCTCCTACCACACCGGCGAAAACTGCCTGGGATGCACTCTTTACAGCTTCAAAAGCCCCTTCTTGCGTGCATCGAGAAAATAGGCCCTCTTTTCCGCTCACAATCGCTTGTTGCTGTTCAAAAAACACTTGGGCTTTGATCCCTTCCTGGATGATGGAAGCCAGCTTGATAGTTTGTGCTGCCATCTTTTGCATCCAAAGCGTCTGAGGTACTTTGTCCGCTTGCAGCTGAGCAGCTATAGATAGAGCCTCTTTCCTTGCGGCCAAAAATCGGTCTTTCGTCCCCTCTCGGCATTGAGGTAGCTCTTCTTCCAATCGATCCCATTGGATAAAACAACGATCATCATATTTCGGTGTCGTAGATACCATTACGCTCATCGTCTCCTCCTAGATTTAAGCTAAGCCATCTAACAAATCGTTTAATGAAAACCTATCCTTTTCCATTCCAGGTTTTTCTTGATCTAGCAACCCTTGCTGCTCCTGTTGAAATTCCCTATCCAAACGCCCTGCATCGATGACAATGTCTGACATTTTCTGGATCGCTTGAGCGAGTACTGAGCTCGTTTCTGCATAGGAAAAATCATGTTTAAACAAACTCATATCAAGTGCTATGAGCTGCTTGATCTCTCTAAATTTCTCAAGAGCGACCCCTCTTACCTTTTCATTGGTAATAGATCCCTCTAATTCCCCTTCCAAACGAACGACTTGCGCTTCATAGTGTGCTTGGACAGATTCCTTGGTACTCACCTGAGTCATAAACACTCTCCTTTTACATGATAATGCATCCACCACCGCCGCCGCCCGAATGGGCTGCTTCCCAGTTGGCCCGGTTTTGCGCCTCAGCCTCTGCGACTCTTGCCTCTAGGCTAGACACTCTCTCATTTAAATGAACAATCTTGCCTTCGGCTGCAGCCACACGCGCTTTTAAAAGAACATGATCCTTTTGGACTGTAGCCAATCCTTCTCGCAAACTCTGTATGGTCCTCGTATAGGTGTTCCGGATTTTTGTTAAATCTTCTGCTAATCTTTTCTCATCTTCTTCTAAAGCCACCCTCGTGGATTCAATCGTGGCTTTTTTCCTTTCAGAGCTTTTCTTAGCGATTTTTTGGAAACGCTCTCTTTCTTTTTCTATCTTCGCTAGCAAAGCTTGCTGACTCTCAACCTCTTCAGCACTTGCTGCCAGTTTTATGCAGTCAACCACCCTCAAAGGTCGATCTTTTTCCAGCCATCCCGACCTGTCTTCTAAACTTTGCAGTCTCTCTAATTCCTCGCAAAGCCCCAACAATTGTCTTTCACGGGAAGAGAGGACTCTATCTTGCCATCGCAAAATGGCTTCAGCTAGGGGATGCTCTTCTACATCAGCCAAAGAAGCCTCATCAGAATAACAGGAAATATCTTGAAATAGAGCCTTTACTTGCAAAAGAACCCACTCCTCCCACACCCTTCCTCCTGCAATGCGAGGGTTTTCCAAAGGAGAATGATCCAGGGGATTTAAAGCAATCTTTCGCAATTGGTACAGCTTTCCGGCCAGCTCTTCTAGGCTAACATCTTTCATAAAAAGTTCTGCTAATTCTTCGCCCCATTGAAGCAAAGCCAAAGACAGTGGATCCTCCAGATCTTGATTCTCTTCGAGAAGATCCAGCAATTCGTCGAGAAGAGCATCGAGCCCCTCTTCCCTTAAATGCAGCAAAAGCGAATAGGTTCTAGGATTCATCGTTTGAGTCACTGTTGCTGCCATACCAAAACCTTTACGTAATTTAAGATAAGCATTCTACTGCAGATAAACATATATTCAACATAAATAAACACCAAATCACACAAAAAAATAAATATATATTTATTATGAAATATTAAATTGAATTAATAACAGTAATTATTTAAATTAAAATTATAAAGAAAACAAAAAAAGGAGTCTTATCATGGTTAGTCCTATTTCTTCTGGAGGCAGCATTCCTCAACCTTCCACCCCCACTTATAATCAAGCTCTTACTGCGATCAATAAGATTAGCAATAGCTATATGAATGACCTCCAGTCTGGGCATATTTCTCAAAAAAACCTGGCTGCTTTAAAAAATCAGATCTCTATCGTCCATAGCTATGCCCAATCCAAAGCAGGATCGCAAGGCCCCTGGGAGAATGTGCTCGAGAATCTCGACTCTGCAATAGCGCAACTCGGCTCTTCTTCTAACCCTTCTAAGCAAGCTTGTGAAGGCGCCTATAACTATTTGCAAGGGGCGATCAACGATTTTGGCGGAGCTGGACCGCTTTAAGTGATTGCTTTAGGAAAAAAGAGGTTTGGTTTAGGATCTAGCTTTGAGTAGTTATCTTTTGATTTATTATGGAAGCGGAAAACCAAACAAACCTCCCCAATAAAATCGGCTCCTACGAGATCCTAGAGAGGATCGCAAGCGGGGGCATGGGAGAGGTTTTTTTAGCCTTTGATCCCCTCTGTAAAAGAAAGATCGCTTTAAAGAAAATCCGCAGCGACCTCATGGAGCACCCAACGCTGAAAGAGAGGTTTCTGAGAGAGGCTAAAATTGCAGCCCAGCTTTCCCATCCTTGCATTATCCCCATTTATGGCATCCATCAAGATGCAGAAGAAGTGTATTACACTATGCCCTTTGCAGAAGGGGAAACGTTAAAAGCTGTTCTCAAACAAACTGCTGATCTTGAAAAAGAAGGCACCCAGCAACATCCTATTGGCTCTTCCATCCCGGTGTTGATGAGGATCTTTTTAAATATCTGCCAAGCAATTGCATACTCCCATGCTAAAGGAATCTTGCATCGGGACTTAAAACCAGAAAACATCATCATAGGAAAGTATGGAGAGGTGCTCATTTTAGATTGGGGACTTGCCGACTGCATTGACCTCAAAGAGCGTATACCTTTTGTAGATATCCAAGTCGATGACGAAACCGATCTGACGCGCCCAGGCAAAGTAGCCGGAACCTTGGCGTATCTCTCTCCAGAAAGAATCTTAGGAGCTCCGGCTTCTGTCTCTTCAGACATCTATTCTCTCGGCGTCATCCTCTACCAGATGCTGACTTTGCATTTTCCATTCTACCGCAAGAGCGCTAAGGGATATCGAAAACAGATGAAATACGAAAGGCTCATCGACCCAGCAGAACGATCTCCCTATCGCGATATCCCTCCGCAGCTCACCAAGATTGTAAAAAAAAGCCTTTCACCACAAAAAGAAAAACGCTACCTCTCTTTAGACGATCTTCTCTTGGATTTGCAGAACTACCTGGAAGGTCATGCTGAATGGATTCCCAGCGCCAGCATCTGCATCCATCATAAGCAAGACTGGGAATTCCAAGAAAATATCCTCTTGGCCCAACATCTTGCCCTTACACAAGAAACCGACCTGATGGAATGGGTCAACTTAATGATTTCTAAAGATCCTTTTCCGGGAAATCTGAAACTAGAAACACACGTGCGCGTAAAAGCGTCAAGCCAAGGGATTGGTTTTCTTCTCAATGTCAAGCCCTCCTCAGAACGAAAAGACCTTTTTCAAGATGGTTTTTTCTTGTGGATTGGTTCTCAACAACAGCCAGGATCTCATCTGTTCCGATCGAATGCCGAGCTTATGGCAAACCCGGAAGTTTCCTTGCAGCCGCTGCTTTCTCATTGCATCCGGATTGAAAAAACAGAAAACCACCTCCTTTGCTATCTCGACAATACCCTTATTTTCGACTACCTCAGCCATATTCCATTGCACGGGCCCCATTTCGGCATTCTTTTAAAAGATGGAGACCTTGACGTGGGAACGATCCTGGTATCGAGCAGCAGCCCGCGCATGTCTGTCAGCTGCCTTGCTGTTCCCGATGCCTTTTTATCGCATAGAGACTTTGACCAAGCGCTTACAGAGTATCGGATGATCTCTCATTCTTTTCCCGGAAGAGCAGAAGGAAGAGAAGCGATCTTCCGAGCCGGCATCACCCTTCTAGAAAAAGCAAGTACACGACCTACTATAAAATCTTCTCTTCTCGAGCAAGCTTTAGAAGAGTTCAGCAAACTAAGAAACACTCCAAGCGCTCCTCTCGAATACCTTGGCAAGTCCCTTGTATATAAAGCTACTCATGAAATTGAAGAAGAGACAAAATGCTTGGAGCTAGCTATCCGAAAACACCCAAAACATCCTCTCATCTCTCTTTTAAAAGACGAAGTCGTCTTCCGTTTATATGAAGCTGCCTATAAAAACAGGATGGCGGCATACCATTTTGTCCTCCTAGCTCTCAGACATCTACCCGAAAGACTTTCTAAACCGGACCATCAAAAACTATTACAGAGCTTGGAAAAAAACAGAGAACCACTTTGGTTTATCGAGCCTTGTCCCAACCATATTGCTCAGCTTTGCATCGAGCTTGCCTTCTGGCTTGCTAAGCCTCAAGCATTAATCGAGATGGCCCATCAAAGCTCCTGTCAGACAGAAATTGCCAATATCCTTTTTTGTCTTGCCACCTTAGGCTCTCCGATAGAAGAGCACCTCTTTCTTCTACAAGACTCTGCAGAAAGGCTCTGTTTTGAAGCCATCCTCTCCGAAAAGACCATTGGTTTTTTAGAAACTCTAGACCGCTATTTCTCTTCATCTGATTTTTTCCTTTCCTTTCCTGTAAAAAGAGCTTTTTTCTACCTCCTCGATACAGCGATCCTCAACAACACAAAACCTCTTTTTTTATCTCGATTAGAAACAATTGCAAATCAAGAGATGCCTCTTTCAGACTGGCTCGCATTCCAACAACGATATATCTGGCTACTTTTACTGCACGATACAAAAGACCTAGCAGAGTATCAGCTAAACAAAGTCTTGAACAAGATCCCCCTAGAAGAAACATCTCCATTCTATTTTTTGCAGAGCTGTCTTGTAATTACCAAAGAAGGAAAAGAAGTAGCGTGCTCTCTTTTATCCCGCAACAGAGAACTTGCTTTCCCACAGACTGTTTTTCTTATCGATGCCTATCTCCATGAAAAGATCTCCTTACGCTCAGGGTGGGGTACTCAAGCATTTTTCTGGGAAAAAATTGAACTCTTAAAGCAACTTGCTTTATACAGCCACTGTGCTAAACTGCAAATGGACTATAAAAAACATCTTAAACAAATCATCCGGAAATACCAGAAAATCCATGAACATCCCCATCCCTGAAGTGCGCCGTAGTGAGATTGTTTATAAAGGATTCTTTGAAGTGAGAGAAGATCTACTCAAGCTGCCTCACGGTCCTCAAAGGATCTATACTGTACTCCTAAGCTCCCCAGAAGCTGCTGTCGTCATCGCAGAAACTTCTGACGGAAAACTCATCCTCAACAAAGAATACCGCCATCCTACAGGAAAGTGGCTCTACGGATGTCCTGGAGGGAGAGTCGACCCCGGAGAATCTCCCATAGAAGCTGGCCAAAGGGAACTTCTCGAAGAGACCGGATATTCATCGACAGAAATCAAATACATAGGTTCTGCCTATCCTTTTCCCGCTGTCAGCCCCCAGAGAATCCATTTTCTCCTTGCAAAACAAGCACAAAAGACTCACGAAACAAATCACGAGACATTTGAACTGATCCAAGTAGAGCTTTTAACGCTAGATGCGCTGCATCGGGAGATGGCAAATGGCGCCCTTGTCGATGGGATTCTCTGTACCGCACTTTACTATCGCCAGCTTCATCTATAACTACTCCTGTCTCAATAGAGTTTCGATATAGGCTCTCTTGTCTTCTTTAGAATGCAACCGATCCCAATCTCTGTAGCAAATGCTTTTTACTTTGAATCCATGTCTTTCTAAGATTGCATTTCTTAATATTGTGTGGACCAGAGGCTTATTGGATTCTAGATAAAAATGCGAAGGCCCATCTACTTCTATAACCATGCGGTCAATTTCGTGATAAAAGTCTGCAATGTGATGAGCACATTCTCTTCCGAGATCTTTTTGAGGAATAAATTCTTGAGGGAGATATCGCTGTACTTCTCTTTCTAAATTACTCACTCTTGAACTGCTTGAGGCCTGTACATCCAAACAGTCTGTTTCTATCTTAAAAAAAGCAGCAGCAAGTCCGACTTGAGACCTATCTTCTAACGAGAGTGAACCATGAGATACTCTTGCCAATAAGTTTTGAACAATCTCTTTTAAACATGCCTCTGTAGACTTATCTGCAAGATAAACGCAATAAATTGCCAAAGCCCACGCTGTGTTGCTAAGATTCTGCGGGTTAAAATATCGAAGATCTCTTCTTGCTCTAATTTCCTCAGCAATCTTTCCAAAAACACCTCTATCAAACATCTCTGCTTTTGCAAAAGTCCACGCTGTATTGCTAAGATCCTGCGGGTTAAAATCTCGAAGATCTCTTCTTGCTCTAATTTCCTCAGCAATCTTTCCAAAAACATCTCTATCAAACATCTCTGCTTTTGCAAAAGTCCACGCTGTATTGCTAAGATCCTGCGGGTTAAAATCTCGAAGATCTCTTCTTGCTCTAATTTCCTCAGCAATCTTTCCAAAAACATCTCTATCAAACATCTCTGCTGTTGCAAAAGCCCATACTGTATTGCTAAGCTCCTGCGGTTTAAAATCTCGAAGACCTCTTCTTGCTCTAATTTCCTCAGCAATCTTTCCAAAAACACCTCTATCAAACATCTCTGCTTTTGCAAAAGTCCACGCTGTATTGCTAAGATCCTG
>CAMFIG010000039.1 GCA_945952445.1 uncultured Chlamydiae bacterium | reverse complement strand
CGCCGTGTCAGCCCAGTGTTTGAAAGAGCGGCCTAAAACTTTTATTTACACCCCTGCCTGGATAAATCCCCTGAATATTTCGCTCCCAATTGTCGATCACATTATTTGGACAGCAGATGACGGTTAACTTGGCCTCAATTACTCTGCTGGCTAGTATGGCCGATAGAGTCTTTCCTGCGCCTGTCCCGCTCCAATTCCCTAATCTCTTGCGACTCTTCACAAGATAGGCCGTGTATTTTTGCATGAGGTTTGGTTGATGCGGGAAAGAGTACCCATCTGGAATTATGAGCGCTTTGGTCTCCGAATAGTCAGCAAGGAATAGATTTCTCACTTCCTGGGCATAAAGTCCCTCTTCTTTGTACTCCTCAAGTTGTTGAAATGCTTTAGATTCTTCTGCAAAGGCATGTTGCCAAATCCTCGCAACTGCTTCTTTGATGAAAAATTCCATCGCTTCTCTATCGAGGCTAGAAAAAAGCTTACTGCTCAATGCAGCTAAAACATCTTTTGTTTCTACAGTTGGTAGATCTACGTTCAAATCGGACGATTCACCCTCAAGTAATCGATATTCTGACTTATTAAGAGTGTTCTCGGGGGCATTCAATACAATCTGTGGATTAGAAATAAAGTCATCAACCAAAGAAGGCTGTCCCTGAATAAATTTTTCCAGATCTTCTTTGGGGAATCTTCCAGTTTTCAATGCCTCAACAAAGGAACGCCCCTTTGCATCTTTAGCTATAGAAAGTAAGCCTTTTTGCTGGAACAATACATATAGTCCAGCTGGAGACAGAATCTCTAAATAGGGCAAAAGAGAGGCGACAAACCTTCGAATATTATCAATCGTCCAACCAGAGTTGCAGTTTGGACAGCCCTGCCCGTGAAATCTAGCAACAATCTTTGCTTTCCAAGGATGTCTGCAATCTTTACAGATCCAATCAACTTCTTTCCCGCTTCCAGCAAATTCTTCATGGGGAGATAAGGAGTTCGTAGGTGCCCACTCTTCAAGAAGATGAGGGCATAGAAAAGCTACCGTTTTACAAGTAGGGCAGCCGCGTCCTCTTGTGGTTCTGTTGTATATTGATTCTTTGTATGAATGATTATTGCTGCAAATCCAGTAAACTTTTTCCGTGCTTCCCTTGGTATAATCATCGGGAGTTTTAGCATTAGAGTGGTAATCCCATTCTTTGGCTATGTCTGGACAAAGTGTTGCGATAGACGTTTGCGGGGTTGGCTCTGCTCCGCTGCAACCAGGACATCCGCTTCCACGAAATCTATTTGCGACGCTAGAAGGCCATTCATGACGACACGTTTTACATTTCCATCTTACATGTTCATTGTAATTCGCAGGAGTTTTGAAAGGGCAAAGTTCATTGTCGGGATGCCATTCTTCAAGTAGTTCCGGTTTGAGATAGCCTATTGAACGGCAGACCTTACAGATAACTTGTGACTGTCTACAGCAGTTTTGGATTGTTTCTTGCCATTCGTGGCCTTGCTCACATAACCACCAGACTTGCTCTAAATAATTGGCCGTAATTTTATTTGGCGATAGATCGCCGTTCTTGGTTGGATGCAACCTTTTAGCAACTTGAGGATGCGTTACTGCGATAGATCTATCTTTTGTGATTTTTTTTCCTGAGCAATAAGGACAACCACTTTCGTTAACAGCACGATTTTTCACCGTTGCATCATATTCATGTTCTTTAGGACAAATCCACCATACTTTGAGATGACAGCCAGATGTAATGTCTTCAGCTCTTAAGGTTCCATTCAATGTCGGATGAAGCTCTCGTGCTAACTCAGGATGGGTAATCGCTAAAGATCCGCATATTTTACAGCCCTCTTTTTTCTGACGAGAACGACTAGAAACTTTTTCGCTCCACTCATGCCCCTTTTCGCAAAGCCACCACACTTCCTCTTTATGCAGATATGAAATCTCATCAGGAGAGATTCCAGGATTTTTAGAAGGATGGAACTGCTTTGCCAAGTCAGGTCTAGCAATAGCTAATGGATTTTTCTTCATTTTAATATTTATTTTTCATAACAAACAAGAATTATACTGCTATTTTCCATTAAATTATATCGTATTTTATAACATATCAATAAAAAGTTTGATCAAAGATTCTTAATGAGGAATCATGGTGCAAAGGCAGCCTTGGATTGGTATGGATGGGAAGAATCGCTCCACGAGCTTCTTTCCTTCCTTGCAACGTTCTGCATTTCGGGCTGCTATCCCAAGATGGACGTCTTTGACATTAGATTTCAAAAATCCTCTTAAAAAATTCCACAGGGCTGCATCGTAGATATTTAACCGTGTTCCCCAAAAAATGAAATATCTGGCCCCTTCAAGGCATTGTTGAAGAAAAGGCCCCGGCAGGATTCCGCAATTTAGTTTTTCGAGATCTGGTAGGGTTTGAGCCATCAGTGCCGAAATATTTTGCAGCGGTAAAACGGCTTGTTCTGGATAGTCGCACCGGCCGTGCAGCTGGATGACATTCCCAAAATGATTAAAAAGACCCAGGTCCCAATTGGTAGTTAGGATCAGCAATTTTTGGGAATCGAGGACTGGCAATTGCTTGATACAGGCGGAGCAGTGCATCTCCCGTGGGGATGTCGTGCAATGGTGAAGAGAGCGAATGACTTTTGTTTTTATGCCCAAAATGAGTTTTTGAGCGGCTTCCGGTTTGATTGTTTTACCGAAAAAATCGCAGTGGGCGGCGATCCAAGTTAAAGCATCCAATTCGTCTTGGTATTTTCCTTCATCTGCTTGTCCCAATAGACCGGCGGTTGCCAGTTCTTTTTTCAGGATTGTCCAACAATCGCCGCCGCCTTTCATCTCAACGGCGCCATTTCCAGCCAAAACAACCGTATCGGGAATGTAACTTGCAAGTGTCGGGCAAACCTGCGGCCCATTAAAACCGAGATGCAGAACCCCATTGATTTTGGTGAAGGACCTGGAGAGGTCGATTTTGGAGGCGAGTTTGCCTTTTTTTATAAAAGCAAGGCAATGTTCACAATGATGCATGTCATTCCTCCTGTTTGTTATCAAGGAGTCATCCGCCACATGTCCGCCACAGAGCCGATTTCTCTGATGTTTCTTGAATGCTGTATTTTTTGTAAGTAGTTAAGAAAAAAGAATCTGGGTGAGAGGATTTGAACCTCCGACCTCTTGCACCCCATGCAAACGCGCTAGCCAAGCTGCGCTACACCCAGATATAGACTAAAGCGCAGAAATTCCTTCAAATTGGAACTCTGCTTTTTTGAATTCTTCAACTCCAATGCGAGCGCATTCTTCCACGATTTTCTCGAGGACGTCTCCAGCATGTACTTCCGCCGCAGCAATATCAACAGCAATAGAAGCTGAGAAATTAACTCCAGCTCGAACTCCTGTTACCTTAAAATTGGCATAAATCGATTCTTTTTTCTTGGAGATGTTTTTAAAGCGCACTAAGTTGTTTTCTGCTAGATCTTTCATAAACTATCCTAACTGCTGAAGAAGAAAAGATCGTATGAGTTGTTCCTCGTTTCTGTCAATCTGAAATCAACCTTTTACGCATTCCCTTTAGAAATCGGTTTGAAAAATTGGAGAAAAAGAGGAGAATTATCTCTCTCTCTTTAGGAGGAGAATCTATGGGAATGGCGATTGAGAAAAGTTGGCATGAGAGGTTAAAGACAGAATTTGAACTCTCTTACATGCAAGATTTAAAGCAGTTTTTAGAAGAGGAAAAGAAGTCGGGTTATGAAATCTATCCTCCTGAACCTTTGGTATTGAAAGCATTTTCATATACGCCATTTTCTCAAGTAAAAGCAGTCATTGTGGGCCAGGATCCTTATCATGGAAAAGGACAGGCTCATGGCCTTAGCTTCAGCGTGCAGGAAGGAATTTCCTTTCCCCCCTCACTAAAAAATATTTTTAAAGAGCTGGTTGAAGATGTAAAAGTTCCTTTTCCTAAGACGGGCTGTCTTATGCCTTGGGCGGGTCAGGGAGTTCTTATGCTCAATGCAACATTGACTGTAAGAGCTAAAGAGCCTCGCTCTCATTACGGCAGAGGATGGGAGCGTTTTACAGATGCCGTTATACGAGAACTTGTTCTTCGAGAAGATCCTTTAGTATTTATTCTCTGGGGTAAGTCCGCGCAAGAAAAATGTGGACAGATTTTAGAATCTAAGGATTCTCCTCATGCAGTTCTTACAGCAGCACATCCCTCTCCTTATTCTGCTTCGGGATTTTTAGGGTGTCGTCATTTTTCAAAGACAAATGCGCTTCTTGAAAAATGGGGAAAAACACCGATCGACTGGACCCTTTCTTAAGATAAGGTTTTATGCACCAAGATGATTTATTTTTAGCTCTTGAGCAAGCAGAAGAGCGGATTTTTTCCGGCTATTCTCTTGCGGATTTTGCGCGTGCTTTTGTGTCGATCTCTTCAAAGTATAGACAAGGCAAAGGAGTTTTTCTAGAAACCGATCTAGAAAGAAAGGTATATCTCTTTACTCGCATGCCCGCCACCTATGCTGCAATTGTGAAAGCTTTGCAAGAGCTGCGACAAAGATCTCCCCATCTGCATTTGAAGACCCTTCTAGATGTGGGATCCGGCCCTGGAACGGGGATGTGGGCAGCTTCCCATGTATTTCCCTCGTTGGAAAAGGCGCTGCTTGTAGAACAAGATACGGCTTTTATGGTTCTTGGAAAGACCCTGATTCCTTATGCTGAGCATCCGGCTGTTTTATCTGCTGTTTGGCAGCAATCCGACATGCAAGCGCTTCCGGTTCTTTCCAGGAGCGATCTTGTTCTTCTTTCCTATTCTTTAGGAGAAGTCAAAGAATCTTCTTGGCCGCAGATTCTATCCCATTTGTGGTCTTGTACGGAGAAAGCAATTCTCATAGTAGAGCCTGGGACTCCAAAAGGGTATGATCGGATTTTAAAAGTGCGAGACATATTGCTGGGGCTGGGAGGATATCTGTATGCTCCATGTCCTCACACGCATGCGTGTCCTTTAGGAAAGGGAGACTGGTGCCATTTTTCTGCTAGGGTTTCAAGATCTTCTATGCATCGGAAAGTGAAGTCTGCGGACTTGGGATATGAAGATGAAAAATTTTCCTATGTTCTTTTTGGCAAAGAACCATGTTCTCTCTTTCAAGGAAGAATTTTACGTTCCCCCTCTTTGCATCCGGGACATCTCCATGTGACAGTATGTGGAAAAGAGGGAGTTTCTCAACAGACTTTCTCTCGCAAAAATAAAGATATATATCAAAAAATAAAAAAACTTTCTTGGGGAGATGCGATCGATTAAAAAAAAGATAACAGTCGAATTCTGATGGTTTTTTTGCTATAATTCATCAGGGAATTATTATAAAAAGGTTTTATGTTGCCTTACTTATCTTTTCTTTCTTTTTTAGATCAGATTCATAGTCGGAATAAAGCTAAAGTTGTCATTGGAGAAGATGTCGTCTTTGTAGAGCCTGCAAGAGATCATTACTGGCATTTGTCTATAAAAATTTTAGATCTAAACGAGGAAAAAACAGGGACTTTCTTCTGTCACCTTCCTAAAAAAGGAGTGTGGCGATGGCAAGAAAAGGGCGCTTTTCTCAAGATAGACTCCCATGGAGTCTATCTTGTACAGGAAATCTTTTCTTTGCCGAAATACATTCCTTTTAGATCTTGTATTCAAGATTTTATTGCAGTTTCCAGGGAATGGAGAGAAGTGCTTCTTGTTAGCTGATTTTTTATTTTTTCAGGCCGTGTGTAACAAACAGGTTGTAAAAGAATGCTAGGAAAAACCCTCCAAGAAACCCATCTATAAATCCCCACACGGCTCCAACGATTCCTCCCCAGAACGAGGAAGTATACCCTACATAAAGAGAAGATAGGTTCAAAACGAATTGGCTTGCCCATCCTGTAATGGAGAACCATCCCGCTAAAAGTACAGCAAGCCCCCAGACTATTCCTAAAGAAAAAGCAAGCCCGCGGACACTAATTCGTTGGTATTTTATTTCTTTCATGAAAAATCTCCTTGTTTTAGATCGGAATATTTTTTATTCTTAATCTTACACATGGATTTTTTTGAATTGTTTTCAATAATTTTATTAAGCTCAATTTCGAGTTTAAAAAGCGACTTATTTATGAAGCATTCTTTTTATAGAATATTGCCTTATGCAATTGTTGTTTTTTTTGGGTATGTAGGATTTTCTCTTTCTCTCCCGATCCTTCCAGAGATGTTTTTAGACCCGGAAATATCGATTCTGCCTCCTGATAAATCGATGGAATGGAAGCTTTTAATCCTAGGGGTTGTAATGTCGGCATATCCTCTAGGTCAGCTGATTGGAGCCCCTCTTCTTGGGAAATTCTCCGATCTATGGGGAAGAAAAAAAATCCTTCTGATTTCTCTTTTAGCTTCAACGGTAGGTTATGTCTTTACCGCTTTATCAACAGAGCAGCTCAGTGTTACAGGGATTTTTCTTGGGTTGTTTTTCTGTGGTCTTTGTGAAGGCAACATCGCCATAGCGCAATCGGTTGCAGCTGACATCACAGATCCCCATGAAAAAGAACATAAAATATCCCATTTTGGATGGATCAATCTGTTTGTTTGCTTAGCTTTTGTCATTGGTCCTATTATGGGAGGACAGCTGTCCGATTCTACCCTTGTCAGTTGGTTTACTTTTGCAACGCCGTTTTGGCTTGCCGCAATGATGACTCTGGTGGGAGTTGTAATTATCCTTCTATTCTCCAAAGAAACACGCAAAGAAAAGCAGACCGTATCTCATAGCTACTGGAAAATCTTCAAAGTAGGGTTTTCTCAAAAGGCTCTTAGAAAGATGTATATTGTGAATTTCTTTGTAGCTCTTGGGTATTTCTCCTATTTTCGATTTTTCCCAGTCTACGTTGAAACGCAATTTGGATTTTCTGCTGCCATGTTAGGTTACATTATCGCCTACGGATCTGTTTCCTTTGCATTTTTTGCAGCGCTCTTTTTAAAGCCGCTGTCTCGTTTTTGCTCCTCTTACAAAGCAACACTTTGTTTTAGCATATGCCTTGCGCTCACGTTTTTTTTAGCCCTTTGGCCCAATTCCCCAGGCAGCCTTTGGTGGACGATCCCCCCCATTAATTTTTGTCTGGCAGTTGTCATGACGAATGCCTCAGTGATTGTTTCTAATACAGCAGCGGAAGATTTCCAAGGACAAGCTCTCGGCGTTCTTACCTCAGTACAGGTTCTTGCTGAATTTCTGATAGGAATCATAGGGGGATGGATGGCGAGCTATCTTAATACCCTGCCGATGGTCTTGGGAGCCTGTATGCTTTTTGTCGCAGGAGGATTATTGTTCGTGTTGAGGAAAGAAGAAAGAGATGTTGCTTGAAGTTTTGACGATGTAAAATATCCTTTCTTGAAAAAGTTGGGATACCATACACTCCTTTTGTGTTCAAAAATTTCAATGTAGATGACATGAAAAATGCTTAAGAGGGCAATATGTTTCTTCGTCTTTTTCTGTTCCTTATTATGAGTTCATGTGCGTTCGCTTATGAGGTGTCTATTGTCGCTATTTTCCGAGATGAAGCTAGATATTTAAAAGAATGGATAGATTATCACCTGTCGATTGGAGTCGAGCATTTCTGGTTATACAATGATTACAGTAAAGACAATTGGGAAGAGGTCTTGGATGAGTATATTAAGAAAGGAATTGTAGAAGTAAAAGATACAGGTGAAGTTTTAGCTCAATATTATCTAGCAGGATTAATGAGTTATGAAAAATTTATCAAAGCCAATAGCAGGACCTATGGGTATGAAAGGCAGCCAGCTGCGAACTGGCATGGGATACAGAATGCCGTTGGAAAAACGAAATGGTTAGCCATTATTGATGTCGATGAATTTTTACTTCCTATGAGGGAAAAAACAATCCAAGAATGTTTGGAATTGCACTTTTCCAACGCTGGAGTAGAGGCAGATGCTATATTCATGAATTGGCGCTGCTTTGGGACATCTCATGTTACTCTTCCTGAAGGCGCCTCTCTTTTGCGCAATTTAACGTCTTGTTCTTTAAAAGGACATCCGTTTAACAGTACGGGTAAGACGATTATGAAACCTGAAAAAATCGACACTTCGTACTTGTGGCAGCCTCATCATTTTGAATTGCTTTCGAAAGATGGGCGTTATGTGAATGGAAATGCGCAGCTGCTAGAAAAAAAAGATGGAAAATACGTTTTTGAAGCCGCCCCATGCGATCGATTTTTAAGAGTTAATCACTATGTTTTCCGAGATGAATATTTTTTCTGGATGTATCGAATGGAAAGAGCAAAAACAGAGGATGTTAAATCTCTTTATTTAGAACGATACGAAGCATTTAATTTGTCCAAGGACCATGCCATACAGAGGCTTTTGAAATAGCGCGCGCATTATAAGGATCTAGAAATTATATTTTTTAATGGTTTTTCTGTGGTTATTTCTTTTCAATTTCTGAAAAAAAAGAGAAAAGACGTTGGCAAAAAGAGTAAATGTATTTGTGGAGACATACTGAATTTGTGTTTAGTTTAGGACAAGACTCAGTATTTCTAATGGTTAGGCAAATAATCTACTCAATACAAAATAGATTATTTTCGATTTTAAATGAGGTAATATGTTTCTTCGACTCTTTCTTTTCCTTATTATGAGTTCATGTGTGTTCGCTTATGAGGTGTCTATTGTCGCTATTTTCCGAGATGAAGCTAAATATTTAAAAGAATGGATAGATTATCACCTATCGATTGGAGTCGAACATTTCTGGTTATACAATGATTACAGCGAAGACAACTGGGAAGAGGTCTTGGATGAATATATTAAAAAAGGAATTGTAGAAGTAAAAAATACAGATGAAGTCTTAGAGGTATATTACTTAGCTGGACTGTTCAACTATGATAAATTTATTAAAGATAAAAATAATAAGACTTATGGATATAGCAGACAACAATTTGTAAACCAGTATGGAATACGGAATGCCATTGGAAAAACGAAATGGTTAGCCATTATTGATATCGATGAATTTTTACTGCCTATGAGGGAAAAAACAATCCAAGAATGTTTAGAAAAGCACTTTTCTGATGCTGAAGTGGAGGCAGATGCTATATTCATGAATTGGCGCTGCTTTGGGACATCTCATGTTACTCTTCCTGAAGGCGCCTCTCTTTTGCGCAATTTAACGTCTTGTTCTTTAAAAGGACATCCGTTTAACAGTACGGGTAAGACGATTATGAAACCTGAAAAAATCGACACTTCGTACTTGTGGCAGCCTCATCATTTTGAATTGCTTTCGAAAGATGGGCGTTATGTGAATGGAAATGCGCAGCTGCTAGAAAAAAAAGATGGAAAATACGTTTTTGAAGCCGCCCCATGCGATCGATTTTTAAGGGTTAATCACTATGTTTTCCGAGATGAATATTTTTTCTGGACGTATCGAATGGAAAGAGCAAAAACAGAGGATGTTAAATCCCTTTATTTAGAACGATACGAAGCATTTAATTTGTCCAATGACCATGCCATACAGAGGCTTTTGGATTAAGCTAAGAGATAAAGTTCGTTTGAATTCTCTTTTTCAAAACATGCAAAAATAAGAGGAAGATTTCTATGATTACTACAAGATGTGATAAGGCGAGTATGCTCGAATGGAGAAATGCAGTATTAGCAGCTCCTCCGAGCCAAGAAAAGATGCGAAGTTTTTTAGCTAGAGTAGCAGAGTGTGGAAAAAGCTTGAAGGCGCCGGAATCAGATCTTAAACGCATGTATGATGATATGAGAGAAAGGTATATTGAACAGTTTGGTTTTTGTAAAGCAGGGTTTCCCTGGGAAGAGCAAATAAAGCATATTAACGGATAAATTATAGTGGTCCCTTTCGTCAAGACAAGGGACACAACTTCTTAAATTTATATTTATAAATTCGCGTTTTTTTCATCACTTTTGAGTTTGATAAAGATGTTTTGCAAAATGGTATTCTGTAGAGTATTTGAATCAACCAGGACGAGCAGAGACTTGTTCAGACGATGCAATTTGATGAAGATTACCTATCAAGGATTTATTCTGAATGGTTCTTCGTGTTCTGCTGGGATTTTTCAAATCAATCACTGAGATCCTCGGGCTTGTCTTTTTATGCCTGCATTTAAAGCCAAAAATGCACTTCAAGGGTACTGTTGAGAGGTTTTGGACTGCCTTTTAAACAATACTCTAAAGATTTTGTTGAGTTTTTCGATTCCTCTGAAGATGATGTCTTCACCGTTGTAAATCGCCCGGAGTTGGGCTAGGTAGTAAAAAAATTACACTGTGAGGATCTTATGAAAATATTGTACGGTTTTATTCCTGCTCTTTTATTAGCAATACAGGTTTTTGCGCATCCATATACGGATGAAAAGAAAGCCAAAGCGCTTGTACATCGCGAGATGGAAAACATCATAGGATGGTGTTCTCAGGCCAAATCTGAATTCATCATGGATCTTGTGTTGAAGACAAAGCCCGAGGTTTGTGTGGAACTGGGGGTATTTGGAGGGGCTTCTCTCTTCCCGACAGCTATGGCTTTAAAGTCTTTAAATCATGGTGTTGTCTATGGTGTAGATGCGTGGGATGTATCAGAGTGTGTAAAGTATTTCCCAGAAGAGAGCGCCAATAGAAATTGGTGGATGAAGTTAGATTTAGGAGCGATCAGAGACTCTTGCTTTTCTCTCATCCAAAGCTACAGACTAGGTCAGCATTGCAAGATCATAGAATCTACATTTGCCGATGCAGCACCGCAAATCGAGGCAATCGACATACTCCATATCGATGCCATGCATTGTAATGAAGGAGATTTGGAAGCTATGCTCCTATATTTTCCTAAAGTAAAGGTCGGTGGTTATATCCTATTTGATGGATGGACAACATCGGCTTTGGCTTTTGATCTCGTAGAAGAATTCTGTGAAATCATAGAATTTCTACCGGGAGAAAACTGCGTCTTATTACAAAAATTAGAAGAGATGCCACAAGAGTAGAAATTCTCATTGGAAAAGGTCGGCAAGCAAAAGCCGATCTTATTTTTTCTTTTCTTTAGAAAAAATAAATATATATAAGAAACCTTAAGGAGTCTTTTTAAAGACGGAGGTTTCTATGAGGTGGATGTTTCTAGCCTGCATTCTTTTTCCAGTCCGCGTGCTTTTTACAGAATCTGAAGAGATCCAAACCTCGTTGAATTTCAGC
Organism: uncultured Chlamydiae bacterium; assembly: GCA_945952445.1. GTDB lineage: Bacteria > Chlamydiota > Chlamydiia > Chlamydiales > Rhabdochlamydiaceae > CAMFIG01. The sequence continues at coordinate 10,490 of CAMFIG010000039.1, read as the reverse complement.
TTTGCCCCTAAACAAGATGTGCGTATCGATTTGCAAAGAGAGGAGGTTTTCCTTTATCCAAATCAAACCTATGATCTGACTTGGACGGAAGAGATCACTTTGCTGACGCAAAATGGGCTATTGAATAATCAGACTATGTCGTCTCCTTCTTATTTCCCTAAACAATCCAGCGTAGAGCTTCTTGAAGCTTATGTTACGCACCCCGATGGAACAAAAATTGCAGTGCCTCCGGAAAATGTCTATACGACAACGTCTCCAAGCGACCCTTTGGCTCCAGGATTCGATACAGCGCTCATCCAGTCTATAGCCTTTCCTCAGTTGATGATCGGGAGCAAACTCCATGTGAAATGGAAATACAGACAAATAGAGATCCCGGACTTTCCCTTTGCTGATGTGATCTCTCCAGACTTTGATACAGACACACTTCTTACCGAAATTAGCATCAACGTCCCCGAAGAGATGCACCTTGCATGGGCGCAAAGCGGAGAGTTTGAATACAAAGAAGCTAAAGAAAATGGTAGGCATATTGTCAGCGCTGTATTAGGGCCTCAAGCAGGAAGGCCAAGAGAAGCTTTTATGCCGGCAGATTCCGATCTTTTACCTTTTTTTGAAGTGACAACCCTCTCTAGCTGGGAAGAGATCGGAAATACGATTTATAGGCTCTCTGAACCTAATTTTGTAGTGACATCCCAAATCAAAAAACTAGCAGAAGAGATTGTAGGCACAAAAACAGGAAAAGAAGCCGCACAGGCGATCTATAATTGGACAGCGCAAAATATCTTCTACCTTGAAGTAATGCTCTCTCCAAGACAAGGGATTGTTTCTCAAACAGCCGAGCAGATCCTATTCAATCGTTTTGGGGACTGCAAGGCCCATAGCACCGTGCTCATCACTTTGTTAAAAGCCATCGGGATCACCGCTTTTCCTGTTGTCGTCAGCTGGGATAATTCTCTTTTGGAATATCCTCTCCCTATCCCTTCTTTTGATCATGAGATGGTATATATTCCAGAGCTTGATCTTTTTGCCAACCCGACAAGTCCTTATGCCCGTTTTACTTCGCCTTTAGACGAGACTAACTTCTCTAGTGAAGGACTACAGGTACTGGCAAATAAGCCTATCCTCATTGCAATGCCGGACTCTTCCAAATATACCAAAACACCGCAAGCCATTGCAGAGCAAAATCGTTACATTTTTCAAAGCAGCATCAAGATGGATTTGCAAGGCAATATGATCTCAAAAGGATCCATCGGCGCAATGGGAGTCTTCGATAGCGTTTTGCGCGGTTTTTTATCGGAAGGGCCCTCTCCTGCCGATCTCTTAAGCGATCTAGCCTTTGCAAATGGCTTTGAAGGCACGGCTGCAGCAAATATTCTCAATCTAGATAATCTCGATTCTCCTTTGAAAATAGAATATGGCTGGGAGGGAGAGCATGTGACACAGCCTTCAGGAGAAGATCTTTTATTCCAGGTCCCCAGCATGATCGATTTGTTTACTTCGAAGTTTTTCTTGCAGTTTCTTTCTACAACAGGAAGCCGTAGCTATCCTTTAATCATAGGATCGGGAATCTACGAATGGAACTATTCTATTGAGATCCCAGAAGGCTACCTCATGAAAAAAAAGCCGGCTAACGTCAACATGATCAATCCCGCAGGCAGCTACATCGTAGCTTATAGCTGCCAAGGGAAAACTTTGCAGATCCACAAGAAATTAGAGATTCTTAAAAATGTCTATTCTCCTGAGGAATATGCCAATATTGCAATGTTGCTGACTCAATGGATTCAGGATGCTTACTTCATTTTTCATCTAACTCCAGTTCCCATAGAGGATTTTCCAGGGATTCCTCACTGACGTGCCTTATCTTTATGTTCTAAATACCAGGCGATCGTCTTTTCTAATCCTTCCCTAAAAGGAGTTTTTGCGGTCCAGCCGAGGTCTCGGATTTTAGAGACATCCAATAGTTTTCTTGGAGTGCCGTCTGGTTTAGATGAATCAAATACAATTTGGCCGCAATAGCCGACAATCTCAGCAATTAAAATGGCTACATCTCGGATGGAAAGATCCTCTCCTGTTCCGACATTCAGCCAAAGGCTGCCTTCATATGCATCCATCGCCCAAATAGCTGCATCAGCGAGATCCTCTACATACAAAAATTCTCTCATAGGTCTTCCTGATCCCCAAACAACTACTTCGGGGAGATTTTGTATTTTAGCGTCGACAAATTTGCGAATCAAAGCTGGAATTACATGAGATTGAGTCAGCTCAAAGTTATCACCCGGTCCGTATAGATTTGTCGGCATGAGTGAGATAAATCGATCTCCATATTGCTGATGATAAGCTTGGCAGAGCTTGAGTCCTGCGATCTTTGCAACAGCATACCATTCATTGGTTTTTTCTAAAGGCCCTGTCAGTAAGTATTCCTCGCAAATAGGTTGGGGACAATCTCTTGGATAAATACAGGAGGAACCTAAAAAGAGGAGCTTTTTCACACCGCTTTGATGGGCTCCATGGATCACATTCCTCGCTATGGCAAGGTTTTGGTCGATAAACTCTACGGGGAATGTACTATTGGCTAGAATCCCGCCTACCTTGGCTGCTGCGACAAAAACGTACTCGGGTTTTTCTTGTGCATAGAAAGCTTGGACGGCAGCGCTGTCTGTAAGGTCCAACTCTCCATGGGTTTTTACGATGAGGTTATGATAGCCTCGAGCTTCCAGGGCTCGTACAATCGCAGATCCGGCAAGGCCTGCATGGCCGGCAATCCAGATTTTTGCTTCTTTTTCGATCTCCCCATAGATCGATATCCCCTGTATTACCACCCATACAAAGAAGCAATGCATTATATGTCTTATCATAGTCGTCTCCGGTTAAAAAGAAAGTATAGGATTGCTTTACAAGTTTTTGCTGATGAGGATTTTTTCACAACCAATAAGATCGTTTCTTTTAGCAACAATGAGTCCATCGACAGAAAAGCTTTCAGCAGGAGAATGCTCTGCGAGGATGCTGTACTCGTGAGATTCCAAGAATGCAATACAATCTAGATGAATTTTTTGAGAATGTGTCGAGATGAAAAAATAGTCTATTTTTTTTGTCTGTATTGAGACTTCTGCTGATTCGAGCATGGCATATTCAGATCCTTGGATATCAGAATGTAGGATGTGTACATGCTCAATGTGGTTTTCTTCTAAGAAAGCATCTATCAATATTTCACGGGCTCCTTGAAAATTACCGGCATCGGTCCCGCAGGATCCTATGTATCCTCGGAAAAAGAAAGCCGGATATCCATTCAGAGCAAAATTTTTTCTTCCTAAGTCCAATCTCTCTGGATCAGGTTCTATTAAATAGTTTTTTGAATTAGGCGCTTCTTTAGCGAACCACAGGGAATAGTATCCCCAGAAGCTTCCAAGCTCTATCATACAAGCATTAGCGGGAATATGTTTTAGCACCTCATAGAATACTTTTTCTTCTTGGGGTTCATGATGGCCTTTGAGGCAGTATATCAGATCGGTCATCCAAGGGCCGCAATAGCCGTCCTTTATTACCTTTATTCCATTATGCATGAGTTGAAATGAGATATGGTTTTCTTCAAATATCTTCCCTGCATGGAGAGATTTTGGAATATCATCCGCATCGCAGCAACTCATCGTCAAAAGAATGCGTGCGTAGGCGTCGTGCAATCCATGGCTATCGATCCATTGGCAGCATTCTTTTTTATGCTGCTGAATGTCATCTTGATAGTCCATGAATTCATAATAAGAAAATCCTAGCAATGGAAAACATAAGTTTAACAAAAATACTGCTTTCTTGAAATTCATGAGATCAACCTACTGTATTTTCCTGTAAATTTCATCAGGGCCTAAATGACATATTTTCTGGTAGCCCAAGGGTTCTAGAAAAGCTTGAAAGGGTCCTTGATAGTTGTTTTCTACCTCAATCACATCAATATCTATTCTAGAAAAATCAATAGAACGTAGAATGTCTAGCTCTCCGCCTTCTGTGTCGATGCTCAAATAGTCTACGTGTTCTATATGATTCTCTAATAGTAGTCGAGTGAGATCGTAGGATCGAACTTTTATTACTTCTAATGAGCCTCCGTTCTGATGCACTTCATTTTGTATCCTTTTAATATGCTTGGGATCATAATTTTCAAGGATCCCGCTTAACATCTCGGCCCATCCGGAAATTCTCAAAAATAGCACCTCTTCATTATCTCTAAAAATACAGCCATTGATGCATAGGCAGTTTCTATTTTCTTTGAGTTGATTATAAACTTCAGGAATTGGTTCAATACAGACGCCTGACCATCCTAACGTTTTTTCAAAGAAGAAAGTATTACTGAGTTTAATGCCATCATGGGCTCCGACATCGACAAAAACACCCTCTTTTTTGTCTTTGAAGAAATGTTCGTAAACGTACTTGTCTTGCTGATATTGGCTGTAAAATTGCAGCTCGTGAGGTTCTTCTACAATGGTTGAGTATAGGTTAAGAGATCCCAAAGCAAGAATTGTGATCGATAGTAATTGTGCAAGGGTTTTCAAGTTTCCTCTCATATGTGGTTTTACGGCAGTATCTAGTATCGACCATTTTTTTCTTACTTTTTTTTCAATCAATCTATAAAAGATGTGTTTTTGAACGACGCAGGAGGGAGCCTTGAAAAAAGCATTTTTATTTCTGCATGTGATTTCGATGCTGGTGTTGAACGCAGAAGAAGTGGATATTGTTTCCAGCTTCAACATAGATCACTTGCCAACACAGTTGTTGCAAGTGAAAAAGGACTTTATATTAAATGCAACTGTTCCAATAGATTATTACACAAAACCAGCTCTAGACACTTCTTTAAAAAAGATCATCGTTTTTGATCCGTTTTTTGGAGGAGGAAGAGAGGTTTTTCCCACCCTACCCAAGGAGAAGTTAGTTCTTTTTGTATGGGAGCCTGGAAAGGTGCCTTTAGATGTTTATGATGCCTATTCTCGAGTGTATACTTGGGATGATTCTTTAGTAGATAACGTGAAGTTTTTTCGGTTTAATTATCCTTATCTCATGCCATACAAAGATAACTCTCTTGCTTTTGAACAAAAAAAGTTATGTACATTAGTTGTAGGGAATTGGACTGAACAACGCTTAAATATAGTACAATTTTTCGATAGCAATCATCCTCAAGAATTGGAATATTATGGAAGACCTCACCCCGGATTAAAGAACATATTTATGTACAAGGGCCATATACCAGGGCCGCATTCGGGTGAGGAAAAAATTGCGACTCTGCAAAATTACCGCTTTTGCATTTGTTTTGAAAACACCATGGGAACTCAGGGCTATATTACTGAAAAAATTTTCAGCTGTTTTTCGGCTGGGTCTATTCCCATTTATTGGGGTCCGGATAATATTGAGGATTACATCCCACGATCTTGTTTTATTGATTATAGGGATTTTTCATCTAATGCAGAGCTATACCAATACATTTCTACAATGCCTAAAGAGCGGTATGAAGAATATTTAGAACAGATCCGGGGTTTTCTAAAAAGCGAGAGTGCGCAAATTTTTTCTCCTCAATTTTTTGAAAATTTGATTTGCGAAGCGATTTCTGCTCATTAAAAAATTGCTTTCATTTTTTTGGTTGATTGTGAGATAAATGGATGATCACCTAAAGTAAGGTGTCGACAGACTTTTACGGAGGAAACTTATGTCAATGAAAATGAAAATGGCTCTTGCCGCTTGTTCTCTCATATTTGTAGGACAATCTTTACAAGCTAGCGAAGTGAATGTACCTAAAGGACAACTCAGCGATGCTTCTACAGACAGCACTCAGCCTGCACAGCCTAAAAAGCCGGGTACAGCTTGCCAAGACAGCAGCTGCAATGGATCCCAGTCTCAAGATGACTCGCAAGACGATGATTCTGACGACACTTCATCAGACGGATCGTAGTATTTTTTTTCGGATGCTGTTTGATGCAGCATCCGAAAATCTAACGTAATCTTTCCAAAAGATGATCCCCCACCCTTAGCGCATTTGCAATGATTGTTAGACTTGGATTAACAGAAGAGCTAGAAACAAAAAAACTCCCATCTACCACATAGAGATTGTCCAAATCATGTGCTTTGCAATTTTTGTCTAACGCAGAAGTTTGAGGGTCATCGCCAAATCTTACAGTACCCACTTGATGCGCCGTTCCGGCTAGAGGAATTTTCTTTCCTAGATAAGCAGAGTTGCAGATCATATGATGCTGCATGCCTATTTTGTGGAGCATCTGGCGTAATTTTTGGATGAGATGTTTATGAGATGCTACATTGTTTTCTGCATAAGTTAGCTGAATGTTTCCTTCGCGGGTAAGTGTGACTCGATTAGCTGGATCAGGAAGGTCTTCTGTTGTCAGCCAGAAGTCAATGGAATGTTTAGCCATCTGGTCTAAAATAAAATCAGGGACAAAGAAAGCTGCATCGGCTCGAAACATCTCTTTGTCTGATTTCCCTAGCATTTGGATATGACCTAGAGGGAATTCCCAATCTTCCGATCCAAAATAAAAGTCATTGATCCCAAGAGTTTTCTGAAAACCCGTAGGATTTCTTTGAGTAGATAAGGCAATCATAGCGGAGTTGTTATGGCACATATAAAATCTTCCTACAACGTCCGATCGGTTGGCAAGGCCTTTGGGATGATGAGAGTTTGCTGAGCGGAGTAGCAAAGCTGCGGAGTTGATCGCTCCGCAAGAGGCAACGATGATATTTCCTCGATATGTCTCTATTGTTCCTTCTCTTTCTACAACCACTTCTGATATTGCTTTTCCAGAAGCAGAAGTAATGAGTTTTTGTACGTAGCTGTGTGTAAGTAAGGTAACATTAGGATATGCAAGAGCAGGATCGACGCAGACAACTTGGGCGTCTGCTTTTCCGTTGACAAGACAGGGAAATCCATCGCAAGTATTGCATTTGATACAGGGGCTTTTTTCTCGTTTTTCTTCATCGAGAATGATTCCTAAAGGAAGAGGGAATGGATGATGTCCTATGGCCTGGAAATCATTGAAAAGTTGTTGGATTTTAGGTTCGTGTTGTACAGGAGGGTAAAAGTAAGGAAGATCCTCTTTTGGTTCTGTAGGGTCAGATCCCCTTTTTCCATGTACATAGTATAGCTTTTCTGCTTGTAGGTAATAAGGAGCGAATTCTGCATACTGGATAGGCCATGAAGGAGAAATCCCATCATGGTGGTGGAGTTCTCCAAAATCTTTTTCTCTCATACGCAAAAGAGCGGCTCCGTACATTTTCGTATTGCCGCCTACATAGTAATGGATTCCGGGATGAAAGGGTTTCCCCTCTTTATCAATCCAAGGCTCTTTTGCTGTATATCTCCCTTCTACAAACACAGACTTCGATTGCCAATTTTCTTTTTCTCTGGCAAGGTACCCTCCTCTTTCCAAGATCAGGATTTTCTTTCCAGAGGGAGCCAGGTGGTGTGCAAGCGTTCCTCCCCCAGCTCCAGATCCAATGATAATTACATCATAGGTTTCCATCTCTATCCCCCTGCCTCAAATCCTGGGAAGAGAGTCATCCCCCCATCTACATAAATAGTAGCTCCGGTAATGTAGTCTGCGTGGTCTGAAGCAAGCCATGCTGCGCATTTTCCAATATCTTCCGGTTCTCCAATCCTCTTATATGGAATCAGCTTCATGAGGCTTTGGTAGGCATTATCTGTATCCCATGCAGCTGTGTTGATATGTGTGCGTATCGCTCCAGGAGCTATGCTGTTGACTCGAATTCGATGCGATGCCACTTCTTGAGCAATACTCATCATCATAAGATGGATACCCCCTTTAGAAGCTGCATAGTTGACATGTCCTGCCCAAGGTATCATCTGATGCACTGAGCTCATACAAATGATTTTTCCAGCAGCACAAGAGACGTCTTTGATAACCCCTCGTCTTTTAAATTCTTTAACGGCTTCCCTGCAGCAGAGAAACTGCCCGGTTAGATTTGTCTGGATAACGGCATCCCACTGCTCGAGAGTCATTTTTTCTAAAGGAGCATCTCTTTGAATCCCGGCGTTGCTTACCATGATATCGATCGTTCCGAATTCCGAAATCGCTTTTTGGAACATATTGACCACTTCCAGTTCTTTCGACACATCGGCTTTATATGCAAAGCTCTTCACCCCAAATTGTCGGATCTCTGAGCAGACGTCCTCTGCTTCTGCATCGCCTGCGAAGTAGTTTACCACCACGTCGGCTCCCGCTTGCCCTAAGGCGATCGCTACGGCTTTGCCGATCCCGGAGTTGGCTCCTGTTACTAATGCTTTTTGCCCTTTGAGTAAGGAGATCGTCTTACAAGAAGGCATGACGACTTCTGGATATTTTTCTCCATCTTCCATAGAAAATTCTTCCGTTGTTTTTAGAGGATTTCTTCTACCCATACATAAAAACTGTTTTCCAAAAAAGAATTTTTATCTTGACGGAGATGTTCTTCGCAAACTAGCATGCGTACTTAAATTTTCATTTCATGATAAATACAGGAAAAGACCGATGAAGAATATTCTTTTTTTTGTTTTGTTTTCTATCCTTTTAGCTCCATTAAGTAGCGATGTTCGAGATTATTTAAAAAAAGCGGGAAATAAATCTGAGATGCAATCGATCCATGGTATTGATTTCATCTACATGATCAACCTAGACCAAAGACCAGAAAAATGGAATCTATCAATGCAGCAATTAGCTCCTTATGGGATTCTTCCTTATCGATTTTCGGCGGTCAACGGTTGGGAATTAACATTAGAAGATATCAATAATTTGGGAGTAAAATTTTCTCCCGGAATGGAAGGCGGAAAATGGGGAACAAGCTTTCTTCCGGAGAATAATTTTACAGAAAGCCATCATATAGTTGACAAAGAAGGTCAGGTGTATTTTTGCCATTGCATGTCAAGAGGGGCAATCGGGATTGTCCTTAGCCATCTTTCTATCTTGCAAGATGCTTATGATTCAGGATATGAGACAATTTGGGTAATGGAAGATGATATTGAGATTCTCAGAGATCCAAGAGAATTATCTAATCTAATTCATCATCTCGACCGCCTCACGGCAAAAAAATGGGATGTTCTATTTACAGATCGGGATACCCGCGATCGAAATGGAAATCCAGTTCCTGCTGCTGGCCACGCATGGAGGCCCAACTTTCACCCTGTAGATGTCAGCCAATATTTTCAAAATCTTCCGCTTAACAAACAGTTTCGCAAAGTCGGAGCGCGGTTTGGCGCATACTCTATGATCGTTCGAAGAAGTGGTATGAAAAAGATTTTAGATTTCATTACCTCCCACCAGATTTTTCTCCCTTATGATCTCGACTTTTACCTGGCCCCTGGCATTAAGATGTATGCCGTTACATCAGACGTAGTAGGAAGTACAATAGATTCCATTTCTGATAATGGAGGGCCTAACTATTTGAAAAAATAACAAAGAGGAGGTAAGAACCTCCTCTAAAATTATTAAGGTAGAACACTTTGAATTTGTTGAATGATTTCAGAGTGTTCTTTGCCTTTAAGATCCAATGATTGGAGCCTGGAAAAAACCGGTTCAGGAAACGCGCTAGGGTGAATCCACCAATCTTCAAAAATATACCCGTTATTCGATACATCTTCACACAGCAAGTGATATCCGCGAGCCGTTAGAATTTCCCGTTCTTTTTTCCTGAACATATCTCCGTAGCGATAGAAGTCATGTTCGATGGTAATCACTTTAAAAGTGTATTTGTCTAAAGGAATCCTTCTCAAAACCACATCATAGAGCCCATCTACATCCAAAGTCAGGTAGTCAATCACTTTAGGAAATGATTGCAGGACTGATGCATAATTTGTCCTTAGGGCGTCTTGTGCTAGTAAAAGATTGTTTCTTTGCGGATACCACAGTTTATATAACTCTTCAGATATATCAATACTCACACCTTCCCAGTTGAGATTTTTTTCAAAAAAGTAGGTGTTATTAATATATATAGGCTCTCCAGCACCGATTTCTAAATAATATCCAGGATCTTCCTTCCCAAGCAATCCATATAAAAGATAATAGACAAGCTGATCTTGTGAGGCTTGAGAGTGGAAGCTTACGGTCTGTCCCCTCAGTTCTATCGTGTGCTGTGGTGCTTCAGAAAAAGCAAGAGATCCAATACCTAAAAATACAGAAGAAAAAAGTACGCTCAATTTCATAGTCTTACCTCCTATTGTTAGTAAGAATCCAGTTAAGCTATAATGATTCCCAGATTTGATCAATAAAATTTTTATCCCTCTTTTTATGTTGTGCTTAAGTCAAAAAAAGCAGATTGATGAAATTTGCATTCTCTCTTAAACTGCCAAACAGAATTTGAAATCACTTTTTCAAGAGATGTTGTCAAAAGTATCACTGCTTACATTTGATCAACCATAACCGTTCAAGCAAGGTTGAAGTTGTTTTTTTTCAGGATCTTATGGACTCGACTTTGCAACTTTTAGTAGCCTAGCTTAAGCGGCCTGAAGTACCCGCCTC
>CAMFIG010000038.1 GCA_945952445.1 uncultured Chlamydiae bacterium | reverse complement strand
TACTATGCCATTCTATCAGATTTGCTATCAAAAAATTTTAGTTAAATCCCCCTGGCTTTTTGGAAGAGATAATCATCATGGGTGCCGTCCCAGTCTGGATTTGCAGTATGGTTATAATGAGAAAAGTTTTCTACGATCTCATATCCATTTTCTTTTAAAATCTTAACTATTTCTGGATATAGAAAGTTGTAAACTTCAATTAGAATGTAATCAAAAGATGTTTTATTAAAATCGATTCCTTTGAGAACTTCCAGCTCATATCCTTCTGCATCTAAGCTGAAAAAATCAATATGTCGGAGATTTAAATCGTCTAAAATCGATTGTAATGACCTTATAAGCACTCGATGAAGAGGTTGTTGAAGCCTTCGTTTTCCCTCTACGCTAGACATTAAAGCGCCATCAAAGTCTCCATAAACATAGGTATTGTGCTGTTCGAAGGCACCTAAAGCACATTGAAAGCATCGAGAGTTAGGGCGGTTTGTTGTTAACACCTCGTACAGAGATTCTGAAGGTTCAATTAACACTCCAGTCCATCCATAAAATTCTTCTAGCAGTTTTGTGTTCGATTGCGTAATGCCATCGTGGGCTCCTGCCTCTATGAAAATGCCTTGGGGATTAGAGAAAAGCTCAATAATTTTGTGATCAAAAGGGATATTATTGCTATCTGGCAGGGAATAGCTAACTGCAGTACAAGGCATCAAAGCCAAAAGGTTGAGGATATTTGCAAAAGAATTAATCATAATTTTCCATGGATTTGGCTGTATTTCTGATTTTTTCTATCCAATATTGGTTGGTCAGTTTTTCGCGGTATTTAGCATTGGTTGAAACATCTCCATACTGAGCAAGCCATTTTTGAAGGTTTGCTTCATGGATTTCATCCCAATCTTCAATAATGACAACAGGCAATCCTTCGTATAAAGAGTTAAGAGGGGAACTTTTAACAATGACAATACAGCCTAAAGCGAGATCTTCCCATGTTCGATGGCAGTCTAGTCCATTTCCATGTGGGCTAATAGAAAAGGCGTATTGCAATTTCGTTTGCCAAAGCTGGCCTCTAGGCATCCATGGGCCATAATCAACGACTCCAGAGAGAATGATCTTTTGAAAAATTGCCTTCCGATCTTCTCCTAGCTGCAAATATCTCTGAAAATCTCCATGCATAGTGTCAGAATGCTGAAAGTCTGCAAAGACTCGGCATTTGCGTTGGCTTGTAGGAAGAGCTTTTTGGAAATGTTGCAGCAAAAAGGTCTCTTGTTCTTTTGGAGAGCCAACCATTCCCCAGCCTCCATTTGATCCTTTATAGGCGACTGTATGGAAGTCGATGCCGATGGGAATAGGAGAGATTTTCTTCGACAGCCCCTTGTAACTACAATTTTGTGCAAAAATATGCAGGATATTTTCTTGTGAAAGGAGATCTTCGATAGATTCAGGTTTTAAGCAATCGGCAGGGAAAGAGGCATCTCCATCGCTAATGATTAAAACAATCGGCACGAGAATCTGCGGAAAGATTTTTTCGTAGAACTCGGATATGAGACGTGGTTGAATCCAAACAAGATCGCCTCTTTTGATGTGTTGGTAAAACTCTGGTTGTAAGAGGGGCTCTTGTAAGAAATAATGGCGAGGATCTTCTGGAACGCCGATGTCGCAAGAAGTAACGAGGCCAAAATTCCATATTAGCTGTGTAGATTCCCAGCTTTCATGAGCAAAAACAGAAATCGAAGCCCCTAGAAATATTTGAAGATATTTCTTAATTTCCATACCGAAAGACCAGTTTTGGATTTATATACAGTTTGTCATGCCCGCGAAGGATCATGGAAGCATGAAAAGGAACATGTTCACAAACGACGGGGTATTGATATACAAAGGAGTTCATTCTCCAAAGCAGAGCATTTTCTCCTTGTTGTAGAACGATTCCGATTTCAGAATTTTGTATAAGAGGGAGATAGGGAGTTGCAATTGTCAATAAACAAGTGTCTTTTAGTTGTTGGTTCAGCATCGAATATTTCAAAACTTGTGGGTGATTTTGTTGTTCCATTAGCTTTTTAAAGTGGGTTTCCAGGTCAACCGTAGCAAGCGCTGAATAGACGCATCCGTATATAGAAGATTTCTTATAGATGCCGCAGCCTCCAAATGCAGAATAGACAGGATACCAAGTGTCTTGTTCGGATAGACTCAGTTGTCTGTCCATGCCAAACCAATCCATTCCCAATAATTCCGGACCAAATGGGTAGATTGAATCTCGAAATGCGTACCAGTCCCAATACATATGATTAGGAGCTATGCCGTAGGCAAATACGGCATCCCATTCTTGAGAGCTGTTAAATGTATCGATAAATCCTTCGAGATTAGGAAACCTCAAAAAATCCATATCCATCCAAATCACATAAGGGAAGTCATCATAAATAGGATTGAAGATTTCTTTTAGCACAATATTTCGGGCTCGAGCTATTTGTTCTGGAACAAATAGACGGCCATCAGAATGGACATTGATGATCAGATCTTCTAGTTCGTTCTTCGATAGATTTTCCGATTGCACCCAAACTTTGGGATTTGTTTTTACCCAATGCTGGAGAATCTCGGCAGTATGATCTGTGGAATTGTTTTCGTAGACTAAGATCCGGTAATCATCAAAAAGGTTTCCTATCGATTCCATGATTTTTTTTGTGCTTTCCAAGCGCGTTTCTACATCTTTGCAAACACCGCAAATCAATACTTGCTCTGGGATTTCTGCTCCGCCTAGGATGGCTATATAGGAAAACAATGGAATCAGGTGCTTCATTTAATCCTCTATTCGATTGTAGGCGTGAAGGCAAACATAGTGGTATCCTAGTTCTTTAAATGATTGTATCTCACTGAATCTTTGAATATTTCTCCATATTAGTTTGCGGATAGAGGGCTGGGTTGAGCATGCGAAAATATAATTGAAGTAAATTTCATATTCAGAAGCCCCTGAATGGATAAGATCGTTTGGGTCGACAAGACGGCAGAAAATTTGCCAAAATGGGATTTTATGATTGCATTCTACTTCTTCCATTAAAGTTTCTATGACTGACCTTTGGAAAATCATGTGGTGGGAAATCCCGGAATATTCCGGAAAACATTTATGAAATGCCGGGATCAGCCGAGAAGCATGTTCGAAATAAGGAATGTGGTATTCTTCTCCAGGATTGTATAAGCCTGCGTTGTGCTCATCTAGGAAGGTAACTGGATTTAAAAAGATAGCATCTGCATCCAAAATCAATATGTTAGATGAAATGTTGGGGATTACTAAGGATGCATACAATTTGAGCAGCTGTTGGTAATACCAGCCAGTTCTCGCTTCTTTTGCAAGAAGATTCTTGATGTGTTCAGGAGCTTGATAGCCCAAAGCTTCCTCTATGTCTTGATAGGAAAAGGGATATTCGGATTCATCAAACCACTCCGCTTCGTCTGTAAAAGGCTGTTTGGAGACCACAATGACCCGGCGGATATTAGCTCCATTCTCTCGAATTCCACGAATACATAGAGAAAGGGTAGATGAGTCTTTCTCTACGCAAGGGATCACGACATCAATAGGATCGTTCGCAAAAGGGAAAACAAGAGGAGATAGTGCATGTAAAGTGCTTTGAAAAAGAAGGATAGTCAGTAAAGCAAAGTGTTGAACCATAATCCAAAAAGTGTTGTGTCCAAATCAGGAAAAACATCTATAAATGCATGTTACAGATATTTTTATTCTCTACCACTTTTTTTATCATTCACTGATGCTTTTTGAATATGGTCAAAAGGAAGAGAGGAAAAACTGTCTTCAGGAATTGGAGGAGGTATTTTCCTTAAAGAGCTGAAGGATGCAAGATCCTTGCAGTGGATATGTAAATTTGCAATCGGATATGTTTGGCCTGCGTAACTTATATAGGGAATCCATCTTTGTTGAAGATCTAACTCCCATTTGAACTGAAAAAATGCAGGAAGAAAAATGGAGGCTTCTCCTAAAAAACCAGGCTTAGATGGACCTAAAATGGGATCTATTCCTCCTAAAAACTGTCCTAAAGCAGCGGCATCAAAAAGCATTTGGAATTGTTCTAGACAAGTATAAAAGGGTTTGGGATCTTTAGAGGTTTGCTTGAAAATGTTTGTCAGGGGGTAATCATCTGCATAAGAAGGTATTAAGATAGGTAGATGGTCTGCTCTTATCTTATAATTCTGGTCTTTGAATAAAGATAGTAGATGCATGTCTGTGTCATTCCAATGAGCTCTTGCTGCAATAAATTCAGCCAATAATTCTGAAACAGTGGGATTATCAAAATATACAAAGCTTGGAACACTCCGCTCATCGCAGTCAAAAACTGTGGCCATTTTGTTCGCATAGTATGTCTGGAAAGTGGATAGGTGCTGACTGAGATCAAAGTAGAGCATCACATCATTTTCTATATGGAATACGCTATATAGAGAGTATTGTTGAATAAAGTCATCTAGAACAAGAAAACGTTCTAACGTATATCGCCAGAAGGCTTCTGCTGTCGAGGCTTCTATAAACATTTGATGCCATTTACTTGGCTTTAACGATTCTATGGGGATAAAAATAATCTCTAAAGATGGCTCGTTAAATCCTTGCAAAGCAGATTGATTCCCAATAAGAAAGATCTCGCAGCAAGGGTTAAAAAGCCTTGCTTGAGCAATGGAATCTTTGAGATGTTTGGGGAAAGCATTTCCGATATGAATGAATACTAAACTATGGCTTTTTTCAGTTGCGGCTTCTTCGCTTCCGAATAGAGCGGAGTAAAAGAGCATAACATAAATAAGAAGTCTTTCCCTCAAAATGTCCTCTCTATGGATTTTCTGGCTTTTGAATAGCCCAGCTATCGAAAATATGCTCTTCCACTGTGCGATAGGTTAAAGATAGATTGTATTTTATAATAAATTCATTGACTGCTTGCACAACCCCAAAATTAGGGAGTAACGCATAATCATGCCCAGAAAGCATTCCCCCTTTTTTAATCTTGGGCCACCAAAGCTCCAGATCTTCGCGAATTGCTGCATAGCCATGATTTGCATCGATATAGACCCAATCTAAAGATTCATCAGCAAATTGCTCTACAGCATTTTTAGAAAAATCTCTTATAATTATAACGCGAGGATCGGCTGCAAAACGCTTTTTTGTTTCCTGATAGAGATTTTCTTGCAGCTCATCAGAAACATTAGCCTCTGGATCATCATAAATATTGGGATCTTGGTGTGCCCAACAGTCGATAAGAAAGAGTTTTTCTGGATTGGTTTTTCGCAGCATAAATGCTGCAAATCCTCCTCCTTGGACTCCTATTTCTACTGCAATACCCTCGTGAGGCATATAGTCTAGAAAATCATCGAAGCGATCATGGATCCATGGGGTAGGGCTGTCCCATTTTTCAAAAACGCTTGGGTATGTATTGGCAGATAGTGCTGCTGCACATAGAACGCATGGTAAAAAAAAGAAATTTTTCATAGAACTCCTAGTTGTCTTTGACTAAACTCCTGTCCATAAGAAACAAATTGCCATAGGGTTGCTGTAGGCTGCCCAGTAATTTTCTTGGGATTAAATCGTGCGAAAGTTCCATTTGATGAATCAAAATTGAAAGGGCATTTTGATCAGAACGGTCGCTGAAAAAGGCAAAAGGATGATGAGCTGCTGTATACCAGGCGTCGAATAAACGACAGGCCAGAGGGTTTGTAAAATCAAAGCCGATAATAGCTGCAGAGCAAGACATGATGTGTTTGGAATCTTCTATCGTGATGCCAAAAGCCTTTGCACTCTCATCATTCATGTATTTTTCAATCGTATGATCGTTGGCTTGGATGAAAAAGCCAATGCGCTGAATCATATTAAAGATAGTGTTTAAGCTGATTCCTGGGGCTGGCAAAATCGAGCTGTCTAGCCAAAGAACCCTTTTGTACCCAAGAAGTTGCATCTCTTTAAAAAAACAAGGTTTAAATCCAAAGGGGACGTGGAGCAGTTTGAGATCTCCATTTTCTATATTCGGCCATCCTCCTATCCGGTAATAAAGGTGTCCTTTATAATCAGAATTAATAATTGTTTGTACTAGTCTTTTTACCCCTAAAGGATATCTTTGGTTAAACGAAGAAAAGATGATAATGCAGTTTTCTCTTTCCTCTTCCGAGGAATGAAGAATCAGTCTTCTATACTCTGGTTTTTCTTCAGGGTTATCACTGAGAAATTTAAATTCTTTTAGAATATATCCTGTTTCTGGCATCTGATCTAGGATAGGGCGATATTCTTGCAGGATTTTTTCTTGTAGGATATTGAGTTCTAGTTCGGATGGTGCGCAAATATCATCAATATGAGCATAGAAATCTACTGCTGGGTCGATATCCGATGCGAAAATCCAAGAAGAGAAAAAAAACAGGGCAGATAGATATTTTTTCATAAGTTATATGGAGATTTTATTTGGATACTCATTGTCATTTTACAGGATAGGCTACGTATGATAAAAAAATGTATACTGGCATCTCTTCTTTTTCTGCCACAAATATTTTCTTTGGTTCGAGAAGATCCTACGCATTACATCGATGGCAGAATAGATCCCTTGAATGGAAGATACAAAACTTTTGCTGAAATTTTGCGGCTTATGGATGAACGCCATGTGCGTACGATTGTTGAAACGGGCACTGAAAGGTGGCAAGAAGCAAAGAACTGTTTCGATGGAGACGGAGGGGCAACGATTATTTTTTCTCATTGGGCCTATAAAAACCAGGCGATAATGTATTCTGTAGATATCAATGAAACGCATATTGGATATTGTTTTGAGAATACACGGCCTTATGTTCAAAATCTTAATCTAGTATTATCCGATTCTGTTGCTTTTTTACAAAATTTTCCAGAGAGGATTGATTTTCTCTATCTAGACAGCTATGACTATAGTGAAACGGATCCTCTTCCTGCGCAAAGGCATTGTTTGCAGGAGGTTCTGGCAGCAGAAGACAAGCTGCATTCTGCTTCTATAGTTATGATCGATGATTGTAATATCCCTGGAGGAGGAAAAGGACTTCTTGCAATCCAGTATCTCTTATCAAAGGGGTGGCTTTTGCATAAAAACCACCATCAGGTTATTTTGTTAAAGGAATTTTAGTGCAGCCAAGGCCATGATATCCAGTTCTCTGGAATGACATTCGAAGAGTCATGCATCGAAATGGGGCTAAACCAAGGGTCTGGAGCTACCACTATTTTATTCGGGTTTTTATTCAAATAGGCAGCCCACCAACTAAAGCTTGATGTGGAAATGATTTGGTGTTTGCAGAAGCTCATAAGATAGAAGTCATGGTAATGCGGTTCATTTTCAATAAAAACATGAGGCCGTTTAAAATCTTTCAGTTCTTTTTTAGCCCATTCAATACGATCAGAAAAAATGACAAATAAAGCATCTTCTGGGAAGATTTCTGCAGCTTCTATATAAAATGAGCCGGAAAGAAAAGGAAAGCATTTTTCAATTTCTATACTTTCTAATTTGTAAGCTCTTAAATGAATTGCGACTGTATTTGGATGCTCTAAGATTTCTCGATAGTGGGTTGCTAGATATTCTTTAATATCCTTTGATGGTTCAAAAAAAGCACACACCTTTTCTTTATTATGTTTGAAATATTTCTCAGATTGGAAATAGCCAAAGATTTCCATATTGGGTTGGAATGGAATTGGTTCAAATTGAAAATGGGGATGTTCCTGAAAAGCAAAGCCCGGGATGCTCGAAGGTTGGCTTATGTTGAGAGCGGGGAAAAACTTTTTATGGTTCAGAGGAAAATCATCCACGTCCCGATTTACTAAATCTGGAAAAATTGCTTGAGCTCCATAGTCCTCTGCAAGGCTTAATGCCGCGGCAATTTGAAACATTTGATTGCCTAAACGTCCTCCAAGATGCATATATATGTAACTAGTTTCTTCCGCATCGCTGCGGATGAATCCGGCAACGCAAAGAAGAGTTAGAATTAGCCGGTTACTCATAAGTTATCTCTAGTCGAATGCGTTTGATCCAATATTCAATAAAAAGTTTTTGCATGTCGTAGGTTTTTGCCTGTATCAAATCGTATTGTTCATTTAAATAAGATTCGGTGATCACTTCCCAGTTTGGGACAATAAGCACAGGAAGATCAGAAAACAATGGATCTAAAGTGGAACTGCGGAGAATAGGAATGGCTCCCATGAGAAGAGACTCCCATGTACGATGGCAATCTAAGCCATTGCCTCGAGGACTGATTACAAACTTAGATTGAGATAGATCTTCCAGATAGCTAGATAAGTCTTTAGGTTGAGATGTGACGCACCAGGACTGTTTTGCAAAGAGTTCCCAAACATAGGGACGTTCTTTGGGGTAGGTGGAAGGTGCAAAATTTATGTAACAAAGATAGGGGCGATTTGGATTTGCTGCAAGGGAGCGTTGGGAAGAAAAGATATTTGGGTTTCCATGATCCCAGCATTTATTGGCTATCCCTATTGGAATAGGATGCAATTTTGGATGCTGTTTTTCTACATTCTGAGCAAACCAAGCTAGCAATTTTGGATCTTCTAAATAATGGATGAAGGGACCTGGAACGCCATGATCGCTGTTGTGCGTAAGTAGGATGTATGGATGAGGAATCCGAGGGTGATAGAGTTTGAAGAAAATCTCGAGATATTCCCAATCGGTTTTTACAAAAATGACGTTGCCGGATTGAACATTTTCAGGACAAAATTCCATTGTTGTTTCATCGAATACATGGTCTGCATGTATCTTAAAAGTATCTCCTGTAATAAAAGGAGCGGAAGATCCTCTTTCTGCAGAGAAAAGGGATGCGCTATAGCCTATGAGTAGAAAAAATGTTGCCGCAAAAAAAATTCTGGATATGGCACTGACTGTTTTTATCGGTGTGATGACAGAAATCGACGACTTCAGCTGGAGAAGAAAGCTCCACCTCCTCAAAAACATGAAGACTTGCTCAATAATGATCTTTTTAATTTCTACCATACGACGATTGATAGTATTTTTAGAACAACGCTTAAGATACTAAAAAGTACGACAGTAGGCAAATTTTTTGTGTGATTTTCTGGTTGCAATACAGTCTATTCCTCTATTATCTGCATGTTAAAACAAAGAGGCAGCGATAAAATGTCTGTTTTTTTATAAAAGGGACAGGTTTTTTTAAGATGAGGGAAAATGAAAGCCATACTAGTGCTAATTTTTTTCGGTATGCTGCCTTTGTTTGCTGAATATACGATTGTTTTTGTGCATATAGGTAATGTAGTGCCTGCACATGCAGACATTGCGATTGCACAGGCTCGGCTTTTCAATCCAAATGCCAGGATCATTTTTTTAAGCAGTGAAAAGGCTCTGGATAGATTGTATCTGCTAAAAGAGCAGCACAATTTAGAATTATGTCCATACGAAACTTTACCTAAGACTTCAGCTCATCAAGAGTACCAAAATCTCTGCGCTGAAACTTCTCCATTTTGGCGGTATACATCTGAGCGTTTTCTTTATCTTCAGGACCTTATGGAAGCCTATTTTTTAGAAAATGTGTTTCATTTAGAAAATGACAACATGCTTTATGCGGATTTGGAGCCTCTAGTTCCTCTTTTTCAGATGTGCTATCCCGGTATTGGAGCTGTGTTTGATAATGAAGATCGATGCATTCCAGGTTTTGTATGGATTTCTGATAGAGCAGCTATTAATCCTCTTGCGGAGTACTTTGCAAAGCAGGCGCCCAAAAGGCTTTCCGATATGCAAGTAATTGCAGATTATCGGAAGGAATATCCTCCTTTATCGATAGATCGGCTGCCAATTGTCATGCCTGAATATTCCTTGAACTATCCTCTTAGAAGTCCTCATAACCATATTACAGATCATCCTGAATCCTATTCTCATAACATCCACCTATTCCAAGCAATATTTGATGCAGCGGCTATAGGACAGTTTCTTGGAGGAATAGATCCTATTCATGCTAACAATCAGCCTGGCTTTATTAATGAAAGCTGCCTTTTTAATCCCTCTTTTTTGGAGTATTGTTGGATTAAGGATAATTTGGGAAGGCTTGTTCCTTACGCTTCTTTTCAGGGCCATTGCTATAAAATTATCAACCTTCACATTCACTCAAAAAGACTCTATGAATTTGCTAGCTCACTGTAAAAATCAGAAATATAAACAGGCCACAATATTGATTTTTTTTGTTTTCGCTTATTTTCCCATCCATTCTTTGTTGGCAATCCCGTGTCCACCAATAGATCAACTTCCTTGGATAGATGGAGTAGATGATGAGGCGATGTATTACGCAGCTCCATTCCTGCCTCAGAATCCGGTCATCCTAGAGGCTGGTGTATGTGGAGGCGAAGATACCATTCGGTTTAAAAAATTATGGTCAAGTTCTACTATTCATGGATTTGAAGCGCATCCTGAGCATTTCAAAAGAGCTGTAGAAATATGCAAAGATTTAACAGGGATTTTTCTATATGAAGAAGCTCTTTTTAACTATGTTGGTATTACAACTTTTTATTGCTCCACCATAGCAAGCGGAGCTTCTTCGATCTTAGTAGATAACAAAGAGAATACTGAGAATATATTTAATGATCCCCCAGAGCAGAGATCGTATTTGGATATGCCGATTACAGTCCGTTGCACAACAATTGATCATTGGGCCAAAAAAGAAGAAATTCCTAAAATTGATTACATTTGGCTGGATGCAGAAGGGGCTGAACTTTACATTCTTCAAAATGCGAAGTCTATACTTCCTTCAGTGAAAGTGATTTCTACAGAAGTGAATTTTCAAGAATTCCGCAAAAGTATGACGTTTTTTAAGGATCTATATGAATTTTTGACCGATCAGGGTTTTATTTTGCATAGCATTTGGGGGAATCCTAGATGGCAAGGAGTTGGATTATTTGTTAAAAAGGAACTTCTTCTTGAATCTTTTGATGTAATTCGTTGAGTGAATTCACTCTATAATCTCTCTCGATTTTTAATACTTCGAGTAAGCTGTTTGCAGCATTTACTGTGGTTGCATGACAGATTCGATGCCGGATGGCTAATTGTCGGAGAACTCTTTCTTCTTTGCCGATAGCGATGATGAGTCCAATTTCTTTTTCGTTTTTCGGTCCTATTGCAAGACAAGGGATACCATGCGTTTTAAGAACTGTTAAGGTTGTGTATGTTGCATATAAAGTATAAGAAAGAGAGATAAGAGCATTGGCAAATGGAATAGCCCACTTTTGGGGTGTGTCTCCTAAGCCAAGAATGACACCTTTTGCAGAGTTAGGTAGAGAGTACCCCGAAGCGATTTGCGCTTTTGCATAGGCCTCAGCAAAAGTGCTTCCTAAACTCATAACTTCTCCTGTTGATTTCATTTCCGGGCCAAGCAAAGAATCGACATTCTCAAATTTAGAAAAAGGTAGGACTGCCTCTTTCACGGCAAAATATTTGAGATCTGGTCCTTTTAAGAATCCTTGGCTCTGTAGGGAGATACCGAGCAAGCAGCGAGTGGCTATTTTAATCAGATCGATGCCTGTTGCTTTGGAAGAAAATGGAATAGTTCTTGAAGCTCTTGGATTGACTTCTAAAACAAAGATCTCATTTCCTTGAATAGCGAATTGGATATTTATTAAGCCGATTAAATTAAGTTCTAGGGTGATTTTTTTTGTTTGAGCTAGCAGCTCGTTTTTTATAGAACAAGATAAGCTAAAGGGAGGTAGAGAACATGCTGAATCTCCTGAATGAATTCCCGCGGGTTCTATATGTTCTAAAATACTGGGGATATAGACATCTTTTCCATCGCAGATAGCATCGATATCTACTTCGGTCGCATCGATTAGAAAATTTTCTAAAAGAACCGATTTGTCCGAAGATACGACAAAAGCGTCTAAGAGGGATTGTTCTAATTCTGTTTCTTCCATCACGATGGTCATAGACTTACCTCCAAGAACAAAAGAGGGTCTTACAATCAGAGGATAAGAAAGCTGTTTGGCTGCATCTATACCTTCTCCCATAGAGTGGATAATGCAGTTTGTGGGTTGCTTAAGTCCCAGAGATTCTAAGAATTCTTTAAAATTGCCTCTATCTTCAGTTTTCTCAATCAATTCCGTTGTTAATCCTAAGAGAGGAGCTTCTGCTTTTGCTAGGGATGGGGTTAAGTTAAGGGCAGTCTGTCCGCCATATTGTAACAAGACCCCTTGAGGTTGTTCTAAGTCGATGATACTTAAGACGTCTTCTGCTGTAAGAGGAGAGAAGTAGAGTTTATCTGCACAATCATAGTCTGTTGAAACGGTTTCTGGATTACAGTTAACCATGATAGTTTCATAGCCTTCTTCTTTGAGAGTTTGAATCGCATGAACGCAGCTATAATCGAATTCGATGCTTTGGCCAATTCTAGCAGGGCCTCCACCTAGGATGACCATTTTGGGCCGATCTGTTGGACAAGACTCACACTCTTCTTCATAGGAGGAATACAAGCAGGCAGTAGACGTTGCAAATTCAGCAGCGCAACTATCGATCCGTTTGTAAACAGGAATCATGTTCCATTGAGTTCTTTTGGACTTGATTTCCTCTTCGGTCTTGTGCGAAAAAGCAGCGATCTCCATATCGGAAAAACCGCGTTTTTTGAATGCTAAGAGATTTTCTTTATTGAACAAACTAGTGGCTATCTGTTTTTCTTCATCCACTAGTTGTTCTATTTGGTGTAAAAACCAAGGATCGATATGTGTCAATTGGTTGATTGTAGATAGAGACATACCGTGTCGAAATGCGTCAAAAATAGCCCATAGTCGAAAAGGGCCAGGGATTTCCAAGGCTATGTTGAGGTCTGAGTGTCGAGGAAGAGAGGAAATTTCTACGCTTCGCATTCCCTTTAGCAGAGCTTCTTGAAAAGTTCTGCCGATGGCCATAGCTTCTCCAACGGATTGCATTTGAGTTCCTAATTTTTCCTTACATCCTTTGAATTTTTCAAAATTAAAGCGTGGAATTTTTACGACAACATAGTCAATGGTTGGTTCAAATGACGCAGGGATTTTATTGCCGGTTAACTCATTGGAAAGTTCTGGGAGCGCATATCCAATCGCTAACTTAGCAGCTATTTTAGCAATTGGAAAGCCTGTAGTCTTAGAAGCTAGGGCCGAGGATCTGGAAACTCGAGGGTTCATTTCAATGACTACCATTCTTCCGCTTTTAGGATGGATGGCAAACTGGACATTCGATCCTCCACTCTCCAAGCCAATTGCTCTTAGTATAGAAAAAGAAGCATTTCTCATTTTTTGGTATTCTTTATCTGTTAAAGTTTGCGGCGGAGAGACTGTGATTGAATCGCCTGTATGAATCCCTAAGGGATCGATATTTTCGATACAGCAGACAATAATGCAATTGTCATTCTTATCGCGAACTACTTCCATTTCAAATTCCTTCCAGCCTATCAGAGCTTCATCTAAGAGGATTTCTTGGCCTATATTTGTCATGAAAGCTTGTTCACATAAGGAAAATAGCTCTTTTTCCGTATAAGCGATTCCACTCCCACTGCCGCCTAGAATAAAAGAAGGACGTACAATGATAGGTAGTCCCAATTGCTGCATGGCTCGCTTGACTTCTTCTAGGTTTTTCGCAGAGCAGGATCTCGGAAGGTCCAGTCCAATCTTCTGAATCATCTGCTTAAATAGGGGACGATCTTCTGCTATCTCTATGGCTTGAGGTGTTACCCCTAAGAGTTCTACATTGTGGACTGACAAGATTTCGCTTTTAGCAAGTTCTAGAGCTAAGTTTAAAGCCGTCTGTCCTCCCATTGTAGCTAAGATTGCGCAAGGTTTTTCTTTTTCAATGATTTGAGTTGCAAATTCTTTTGTTATAGGCTCTATGTAGGTGCGATCTGCCATTTGGGGGTCTGTCATGATTGTAGCTGGATTGGAATTGATCAGGATGATCTCATATCCTTCTTCACGCAGAGCCAAGCAGGCTTGAGTGCCTGCATAATCGAATTCGCAAGCTTGTCCAATGACAATGGGTCCAGAGCCAATAATGAGAATTTTTTTGATGTCATTTCGTTTGGGCATAACAATTTTCCATCAGTGCAATAAATTGATCAAATAAAGTAAGGAGCTCGTGGGGTCCTGGACTAGCTTCTGGATGGCCTTGGAAACTAAAAGCAGGCTTATCGTTTTTTGCAATTCCTGCTATGCTGTTATCAACAAGGGACTTATGAGTAATGGTTAGACAAGAGGGGAGGGTCTCTTCATCTACCGTAAATTCGTGATTTTGGCTGCTGATGAAAACCTTTTGAGTGGCAATCTCTACAACCGGATGGTTAGTTCCATGGTGTCCATGTGCCATTTTGATTGTTTTTGCACCGCTTGCAAGAGCTAAGAGTTGATGGCCTAAACAAATCCCAAATAAAGGAATCTCTTTCTGTAAGAGTTGTTGGATTGTCTGAATTGCAGAAAAATAAGATGCAGGATCTCCAGGTCCGTTGGATAAGAAGACTCCATCAGGGTTATATTGTAAGATCACATCTACAGAGGTGTTGTTAGGAACAATTGTTACGTTGCAGCCTGCTGCAATCAGTTGTTTAAGAATCGAATTTTTAATCCCAAAATCAAGCGCTACAACATGAAATGAATTACCGTCTTGTTTATACTCAAAAGGCTGTTTACAAGACACTTCTTGAGTGATATTCCTTTCTTTGAAATCCCTTGCTTGAGCAAGAGCAAACTCGGGATCGATCTTTCCTGCCATAATACAAGCGTTTTGGCTTCCTTTGCTTCTTAGGATATGCGTTAGTTTTCTTGTGTCGATGCCGGATATTGCTATTGTATTTTGTGCTTTAAAGAGGCTTTGCAAATCACCGGTGGCTCTCCAGCTGCTAGGCTTTTTAGTAAGCTCCTTCATAACAACTCCTTTAGCCCAAATGCGGTTCGATTCTAGGTCACTTTCATTTACCCCTACGTTGCCAATATGAGGACAGGTAAAGCTAATAATCTGACCTGCATATGAGGGGTCGGTCAAGACCTCTTGATAGCCAGTCATTGCTGTATTAAAGACAATATCGCCTGTGTAGAAGCCTTCTGCGCCGACCGATTCTCCCCAGAATAAAGTTCCATCAGCAAGCGCTAGCAACCCGGTTTTGTTCATAGGTGTCCTTAAGCTTTATGCCTTGATATAGTTTGCACTTTGGTATTAAGTCTTGTCTATAAAGAATACGCTTTTGATTTTTTTCTAGTTTGCGCCAAGGATCTTTATCTGGTAATTTTTTCGGTTATTGATTGATAGAATCAAATCCTAACCTGGAGCGATAAATGCTTGCACTTGAACAAAATCCAGAAGGACAAACGTTTAAGTCGAAGAGCTTTGCCAAGCAGAGCCTGGAGAAACGTTTCTTTACGAGCTGCTTTTTTCATCATTGCGATTTTTCTGAAGCTGTTTTGCGAAATACAAAGTTTTGCTTATGTACGTTCTCTCATTGCAATTTCAGTCTTGTAAAATTGGAGGGCTGTCGCTTGCAAGATGTCCAATTCTTGGATTGTAAGATTGTAGGAGCTGAATTTGTTAAATGCGAAAAAACCTTTTTCCTAGCAAATTTCAAGAATTGCCTGATGCAATACTGCAATTTTTCTGATCTCAACATGAAGAATAGTTCTTTTTATGGCAGTAAGTTGAAGGATAGTCATTTCACCAACACGGTATTGAGAAACGGTGATTTCAGAGGTGTTGATTTGCAAGGGACGATCTTTCACAATTGCGATCTAGGTAGTGCAGATTTTTCTAGCAGCATTCAATACACGATTGATCCCACAACGAACAAAATCAAGAAGGCAAAATTCTCTTTTCCTGAAGCTTCCGGATTGCTTCGTAGCTTCGATATCACAATTATGTAAGTGCTTAATAAGAAATTAGGGAGATCATATTGTTAGCGATAATGACTGTAAATTTTCTCGTTTTTTAAAGGTCCTAGGATATCCCAATGCAGGTGAATGCCTTCTTGATCCCAAAAGATTTGCGCTGAATATTTGTCTTGTCCGCAGAGATGAGGACTTATTGAATTGAGGCAGTTCTCTGCTGTTGGAGTAAGATCAACAAGCCTCACCGGAAGATGAGATCCAAACCGAAGGTGCTCTAGAGAAATTCGATCTAAGTGCAATGTCCAGCGCAGAGTGTTTGTAAAAGATAGATTAGTATTTTTCCATTCCCCTTTTTCATGAAAGAGAAGGGCCTCGTTTTGTTCAGGAGTAATAACGACTTTGGCAAATCCATGCCAATCATTTTCTTTTGTGCATCGAAGATCTACTGCTTGAACCATTTGTAATTTCCTCCAAAAAACAGCAATCGAAGAGTTCAGTTCCTTAGCTTTCATGCAGGCATATCGGGTAAAAAACCACCTACTTGCATATTCCACATTTTAGTGTACAACCCATTTTGGCTAAGCAAAGAAGCATGGGTTCCTTCCTCGGCAATCTTTCCTTGATCGAAAACCAAAATGCGGTCCATGCGGGAAAGCGTTGAAAGCCGGTGGGCGATTACAATCGTCGTGCGATTTTGCATGAGGTTTTCTAAACTGTCTTGAATGTATTTTTCTGTGACAGAGTCTAAAGACGAAGTGGCCTCATCTAAAATGAGAATGGGTCTATCTGCTAAAATCGCACGAGCAATTGCGATCCTTTGTTTTTCTCCTCCGGAGAGCTTGGTTCCTCTCTCGCCTACTTTAGCCTCATAGCCATGCGGGATATTTTGAATAAATTCATCACAGTGAGCCAGGCGTGCTGCATAGAGCATTTCCGCATCCGTTGCATCGGGCTTCCCATAGCAAATATTTTCTTTTAAGCTTCTATGAAACAAAACAGGATCTTGAGGGATTAATGCGATTTGATTTCTCAACGACTCTAAGGTGACATAGGCTATGTCTTGTCCATCTATGAGAATTTTCCCTTTATGTAATGGGAAAAGTCGAAGGATTAGATTGATAAAAGTAGATTTCCCAGCTCCCGAGAACCCGACTAGTCCTACTTTTTCTCCTCCATGAATACGGGCTTGCTTATCTTCAAATAGTTTCTTCTCTCCATATTGGAATGAAACATTCTCAAAAACGATTTGCCCTTGATGAATTTTCAGTTCTGTTGCGCCAGGCTGATCACCCATGTCTTGAGGATCGAGCATGACGGAGTAGGCTTGTTTTGCATTTCCAAAAGACTGAAAGACCTGAGGCAGTGCCCTGCCGATCATCCACATAATCCCAGCGATATTCCACACGGTATTAAACACTTGGATCACTTGGCTTGTAGTGATTTTTCCATGGAGCCACAAGTAGAGCAAAGCACCATTTAGGAGTAAAAAATTCCCGATAAAAAAGAACAAAGAAGTAAAGCAATTCATCTTCTCAGCGTATCGCCTAGCCTGAGTATTTGTTTTTTCCTCTACATTTTGGTGATGAAAAAGAATCTTTTTTTCATGTTTGAAATGATAAAAGAGATTCACAGCAAAATTATTGGTGAAACTATCGACAATTTTACCAAGCAAGGAACTGCGAGCTTCTCCATGCCTATGTTCATAGGCATCTACTGGACGAGTAAATTTCAAGATTGTTCCTAAATGCAGCAAGATCCACAAACCAAGAAGCCACCCAAAAGCTGGGTTAATAAATCCAAGAACCACTGTTCCTGCTAAGCAAGCGACAAATGCAGGCAAAATAGGCCAAAACAGCTGTTGGATAATCAACTCCGTCTGAGTTGTCATGTCTGTGATCTTATTAGCTAAACTTCCAGCGAATCGCTCATTAAAATAGCGAGGAGAGTGGTGCTGGATATGGTCAAACATTTCCATTCGAATATCAGCTTGAAGCTTGGGGATGGCGCGGCTCATCAAAAATCCCATTGAACGAGAAGCTACTTCGATGAAGAGCATCAAGGAGACCCCTCCGAGAATGAGTCCTTGTAATGCTTGCCATGCACCTAGGCGATCTGCTTCAAAATGGGTAAAAACTCCTATGACCAAGCTTAAAATATAAGGCCAAAGCAGAGTATCTAAAGGCCAAGCGAGACTATCTAACAGGAATACCCCGAAAAATCTCCACTTTTGGAGTCGGATAAACTTCCACAAAAAGCCAATTAGATCTCTATAGGACACGGCATTCACTGGATGATTCATTTTTGGTCTCTTAAAAGCATTGCAGTATTAGCATCAATTATTGCAATGTTATTGTGAATAACATTTTCATGACTTTCTAAATAGCACAATTCATTTCTTAAGTCAGCGGTTTGAACACCAACAATCAGCAAGATGATCATCCACTAGTCCAACTGCTTGCATAAACGCGTAGATGATGGTGGATCCTACAAAGGTCATACCTCTTTTTTTGAGGTCCTTTGAAATCGTGTCACTGGTAGGTGTGGAAGCGGGAACATCTTTAAGAGATTTTCTTCGTATCACAATCGGTTCTGCATCTACAAAGTTCCAAATATAGTTGGAAAATGAACCGAATTCCTTTTGAATTTCTAAAAAAACTAAGGCGTTTTTGCGCGCGGCATAAATTTTCAATCGATTCCGAATAATACCTTGATTTTCAAGCAGGTCATTCAGCTCATCATCAGTCATTTTAGCCACTTTTACAGGATCAAAATGATAAAAGGCTTTTCGGTATCCCTCACGTCTTTTGAGAATTGTTTCCCAGCTTAAGCCTGCTTGAGCTCCTTCGAGGATAAGCATCTCAAATAGGCGTGTATCATCATAGACTGGGATGCCCCATTCCTTATCATGGTATTCTGCGTAGAATTCCTTGCCAGGAGCCGATCCAAAGCATCTTTTCTTATTTTCTTTCATGTTTTAAAAGCCATTCCGTTCGTTTGATTCCTCTGTCATATCCTCTTAGATGTCCATTGCTGTTGATAACACGATGATAGGGGATTACAACTGCCAGATAGTTTCCCAATTGCTTTAGCGATTTTAGCGTAAGATCTTGTTTCACCTCTAGGTATTTTTTGCAGCTCTTCCCATGCTCTTTTTTGAATCAGAAAAACATTCTCCAAGCTCACACTTATTCCTTTTCCCTCCATGTATTCCATTCAAAACCTGCTGCCGAAATCTAGGTGTTAATTTTTGATTTTCTTCCCTAGTCAGTAGAAATAAGCTTTTGAAATAATGCTATCAATACACTTATTTCTTTCTCTTTAAGTGGATTGAAAAAATTGCCGTCCATTCTTTCTACAGCAGGCAGTGCATTGGTTAGTATTTGAGAGCCTTTTGAAGTTAAGGAGACGTTTTTTGCACGTCCGTCAGATGAAGGATCTCTTTTGATTAGGCTTTTTTCTTCAAGACCTTTGATGATTTGAGAGTTTGTATTTGGGTCCAATCCAGCCATTTTCCCAATTGTTGCTTGATTGGTGAGCTCTCCATTTCTAGTTAGCCACCCTGTAGTTGCCAAAACTACAAATTGAGGATGAGTTAATCCAAAAGTTTTAAGAACAACTTCAATGCTACTTCGCCATGAAGTGCTGATGTGCCACAAGAGGAAACCTGGACTTTGTTTTGGGCCTTCATGAATGCTGATTTTTTTAAAATTGGGTTTTTCGCTCATTTAAATACTCCCATATTTTTTGCGATCAGTTCGAAATCTCTAAAGGAAATCTCAAAAGAACCTCTGCGAAAAGGAAACCCCCATTTTTTCTTATCTTTTATGAAGGTAAGTGCCTCTAACAAAGGCTCAATAGGAACTTCTCTTGCTTTTAAAAAAGTCACATTCCTACGCCAAGAGATAAAATCCTTGCTCATTTCAAAGGTGTAGGGCTCTCCGTTATCAATTGTCCCAATAGCAGTAAAGCAACGACAAGCATCTTTTTCTCCAAAGTGATATGTAGGAGAGTAGTAAATCAGCCAATCTCCTTCAGACATGTATTTTAAAGTGCCTATCTTTCCGTGACAAACCTGAGCGAAGCCTTCTTTAACACCTCTTTGAACATGTTCAAGAGAAGCAACTCCTATCCAATATCTTATCATCAATTTACCTCAGAGAGTTTGTAGACTCTGATTCTGTGTCCATCTGGATCAAGAACAACAAATGTGCGTCCAAAGTCCATGTCAGTGGGCTTCTGAGCCACAGTTACATATTTTTCACCCCATTCTTTATACAAAGCGTCTACATCTTCTGTCGGAAAACATATTTCCAATGCGCCGGCAGGAACTTCAACACGAGGTTCTGCTGTATATTTGGACCAAAGACCGAGCATCACACCATTTTTGAGAGCAAACATGACAAATGTAGGTGATTCTTCAATTGGTTTGATTCCGAAAATTTCTTGATAAAAGAGGCTGCTTTTCTGAGGATTTGAGACAAAAAGAAGGACAAAGCCTAAGTTGGGTGTAAACATACAATTTCTCCTGTGTAGTCTATCAGATTTGAATTATACGTATACGTACTAAATTTGTCTATATGGTTTCTTTTAGATTTGTTAGTATTTTCTTCTGGAAATTCCTCTGAATCGATGCTATGATTGCTGAAAATTTTTCGAGCGAAAGTCTTTATGGAAAACACCAATTGCTCGCCAATTATTCAAACGGACAGGTTAGTGCTAAGGCAATGGGATAATGCGGATTTTGAACCATTCGCTGCTCTGAATGCGGATCCCAGAGTTATGGAGTATTTCCCTTCTACTCTTAGTCGCCAAGAAAGTGACAATCTTGCCAATCGCATTTGCACTCAACTAGCTGAACAAGGATGGGGATTGTGGGCGGTATCAGTCCCTGGCATTGCTAATTTTATTGGATTTATAGGACTAGCAAGACCTTCTTTCGATGCTCACTTTACTCCTGCTGTTGAAATTGGTTGGCGGCTTGCTTTTGATTATTGGGGCAAAGGCTATGCAACAGAAGGGGCTAAAACTGCTTTAGCATATGGGTTTGAAACTTTGAATCTCGGCGAGATTGTCTCCTTTACAGCTGTAAAGAACATGCGCTCCAGGCGCATTATGGAAAAAATAGGGCTGCATCACAATTCACAAGATGATTTCGATCATCCTAAACTTGCAGAGAGTCATCCGCTTAAAAGGCATGTTCTTTATCGCATGAGTCAACAAGAGTGGCGTCGCCATAGTCATCAAAAGCAAAAGTATGTATATAAGCCTTATAGCAAGATTTTTCCAGATCTGTTCCAAAAAGAAAAAGAGAGGATCACATCTTCTCTTGTCAGTGTTTTATCTATTGAGCATGTAGGCAGCACCGCAATACCAGGGCTTGGGGGGAAAGGAATCATAGACATTGCCATTTCTGTCTCCAAAGAAGAGATGGAGCATGCTTCCGGTATCTTACAAAAACTTGGCTATGAATTTAAACCGACTTTTAGTACCTCTGATCGATTTTACTTTGTTGCTTATTTAGCTGATCCGGAAGAAGGAAGTCGTCGGTATCATATCCATCTGACATATCCCGCCAGTAAAGAATGGAAAGAACTGATTGGATTTAGAAATTATTTAAGAATTCATCCCGAAGCCGTAGAAGAATATGCCAACGTCAAAAAAGAGGCGGCAAAGATGGCAAATCAGAATGGAGAACAGTACCGCAAAATGAAAGAACCTGTCCTTCAGAAAATTAATGCGTTCATTAAGTGGGACTCATGACACATAATCCTGTACAAATCACTTATCTCAATGGGCCATCAAGTAGTGGCAAAACAACGCTTGCTAAAGCCATACATCACGCATTTAATGATCTTTTTCTGCTCTTGATTTCCGCACATCACCAAAACGAAAAATGTCGATTTTGTGATGTGTTTTTTTTATGATAAATTCATCACCAAAATACAGGATAAAAAATATGCTGCATACGTTTGTGGGACGCAAAAGAGAGCTTCAGATGTTGCAGGAGCTTTTTAAGAAAAAAGCGTCGAGCCTTGTTGTTATTCGGGATTTTTGTAATAGACAAGACTTAAGTCACTCCTATTATTCGCGGTTTTTTTTGCTGTAGTTTTTATTCATAAGTCTTTGATTGTTCAGTATCTGGAACTGTTCAATATATAATGAACAGCCAATGCTGTCAACTTAAGCATTAACACACCCGAGGCATAGGAAAGAATCGC
>CAMFIG010000037.1 GCA_945952445.1 uncultured Chlamydiae bacterium | reverse complement strand
GGACAAGATGGTATCACGGCCTGGCGTGCAGTAAAACCTTAAGTTGACAGCATTGATCGTTCAGAAAATTATTAAGCTCTATGAAATTCCTTCTAAAAGATGGTAAAGAGATCTTTTTTCTTGTGTAAAATCGCCTAAGAATCAGTCGATCATTATTTTTCTAGCGGGAATTACTGTAAATTTACCAAATAGATGTAAAAGATAAATTACGTTTGATTTACAAATGCGAAAATTGTATAATACGTTGAATTATTTACATTTTTTTAAAATTCAAGAGAAACTATGTCGCAAATAACAATTTCTGATCGATACTATTTTCCACTCCGCCGTTTGAATGATCAACTCGGAAACATGGCACAAAAGTGGCTACAAACAACAAAAATCACAGAGGTTTGCCGATCTAGCTTAGAACATTTACGCAAGTCTTTAATCGCCTTAGATGCATCTGAAAAAAATCAAGCTTTTTTCAATCGATCCATCCAAGAAGCTGGGGCGATTCCTGTGTCCACCTACAAAGCGGCTGCAGCATTCCAAATTCTCTCACACACAAACGACCTTGAAACCTCTAAACAACTAGTAGACTCGATCCAGGATCCTCTTTTGCATGACCAAGCCCTCTTATCTTTAATGGATAAAGCTCTCCTGCAAAAGCACCCTGAACGTGCTCTGAGCTATGCTAAAGACCTCTTGAGCTATTCTGCAAGAGTGGTTTTTATGGACAGCTGTTTGAAAACACACGAAAAATCCTTCTACAAAAAAATAACCTCCTCACCTAACGCCACTTCTCGATCTGACATCGAACGAATTCTCCGTAAAGAAGACCTGACTTTTGACGATATACTCTCTCATCTACGGACACACCGTTTTGCTTCCAACCCCAAAGCCGCTAACGCTCTTCTCTTGTCCTCTCTCCATTCCCTATACTCAAAAGAACCTGCCCGCATGCTCGATCTCGTCTTACATTGGCAAGACCAACAAACAAAAGAAGTAGGACTCCTATATATTGTGCAGCAAAAACTGCAAGTTGACGACTTTTCTGAAGTAGATGCTCTTTTGTCTCATATCTGCGATCCCGTTTTGCAAGAAGTTGCTATTTCTGACCTTTTATGTGCCTATGCAAAAAAAGGAAACGCCCCAAGGATTCAGACTCTTTTAGAAAAAATAGCAAGCCCCCATATGCGTCTTTTCCATATCGAGTTTATGATCCACGAGATGAGTATAAAAGGGCCTCAGAAAAACTGGCAGCCCGTTTTAGAGATCGCACAAACCTATCTTGCGGATAGGCCCGGATATCCTCAGGAAATCTTGTGCCGATCTCTTGCAAGAACTCACTCTTTTAACCAAGCAATCGAAAGAATAGGCCCACCTCTTGATGCCATAGCGCAAGACCGAGTATGGCAAGAAATCGCTATACAGCGAGCAAACCAAGGAAATACCAAAGACGCCTTCCTCGCTGTCCAATCTATACGCTCTACGGCACGCCAAGAAATTGCATTGCGTCTCATGATTGATACTGTTTTAGACAGAAGGATCACCGATCCTTGTAGTTTCGAAGAAAAAGCCATCAAGTCGTTGAGCTTAAGGCATTGGATACTATCTCTTGAAATCGCCCAGGAACTCCCCTTAACCAGACGGCTCTTAGCTGCAGAGTGGAAGGAAATGCAATCTCTTGTTTCCTCTCTATCCGACCAGACTCTTGCAGATGATCTCTCGATCTACAGTACTGCAGACTATTTACACCAGACAGGAAGATCCAAAGAGGCTTTAGAAATCTCTCATTACATTCTTGATCCGAGCGTGCGAGAAAGAGCCTATGTGCTCATTGCCAAAACCTTGCTCTCTCACAAAGACCCAGATCAAACAGCTCAAATGCTACCTCTTCTCAAAAGTTGTCTTGATTCTCCAAAACTCAAAGCCCTTTTTGCTGCAAATGACCTTGTGTGTGGCACTTTTAATACATTAGATCCTTCTCTTCAGCTGCAAGAGCTGTGCACTCACCTTCTTTCTTTGCCGAATAAGAATGGATCCTCAGAAGAGTGGGTAGACAATTATTTCAAAGAAGTTGCCGTATTGCCTATAGCAAGGCTGCAGGCGCTCTCTGCAATCTTATACGCTGCAGAAATAACAGATAATCCCTCCCTTCTGAAGACAGCTATCCAACAAGCTTGCCTGCTCGAGCTTCCCCCTAAAACATTCTTGAACCTCTTGGAAAGCTGCAAGGATTTTCATGGCATCCTAAAATACACCATCTCTTTTCTCGTAGAAGAAAAAGAAAATGATCGGCTTGCAATCGAGCTCATCCATGCCTATGGAGACGCAGATGCCTCTTTAATAACCCCACTTTTTGACTCCTATAATTTTGCAAAGAATTGCAGCACACAAGAGATCATAGAACTCATCTCATTGATTTCAGACCCTATACTCTTTGACACAGAAGTTTTCCCCTTCTTGATCGAGTGTGTTAAAATCGGAGAAATCCCTTGCGCTCTCAACGTCTTTGACTCTCTCCCTGACGATCCCCTGAGAGAGGAACTGCACTCGCAAGATCTCAATACTATAAAAGACTTTCTTATCCAGCACCCGTGGAAAAAAATCTTAAGCATCCAGATAGTCCTCGATACCCTCCAACAAAAAGGCTATGAAGAAGCTCTTACTCTAGTGGACCACACGCCAGCTCCTAATCTCTGCAAAATCCGCATCGCTGACCAGCTTCTAGTATATTCAGACTTTGAGAATGCTCTCAAAGTCGTTGACTCTATGACAAATTCCATCATGAGAAGCCAAGCTCTGATATGGATGGCCAAACAAGCACTCTACCAAAACAACCCTGTAAACATGTTTCGCTACATAGAATACATCCCCCAAAATGAGCAACAGAAAGTCTTGGAAAAATTGATCCGTATTGAAAGCAAAAGATCCTGGGTGCACGTAGAAATCATAGATCAGCTATTCTTAAAGTGGATACAACTGCCTCATGACAATCTCGAGGAAGACATCCGAAATTTCACCTCCAAAATCCGACATGACCGCACGCTACTGAGCTTTGCTTATGCGCTTTTCACCCAAAGCGGCATTGCATCTGCATTACTCGCCTTCCGAGATTCTTCAGTAGATTCCAAAATGAGTATACTCCAAACTTTTGCAGACTTAATCCACAGCGAAGACAGAGATCTCTTTGCCATCTCTACCGAGTTCGAAAATCTAGGAAGATGGGACCTTGCAAAACAGTATGCAACAAGAATCCAGGATAGGCATTTGCAAGACACCAAACTTCTACAGATTTTCGCTCACGAAAAAGAACATGAGCTTATAGACGGCGCCTTTACAACAATCTGCTGCATGCAAAATCCTGCTCAACAAATGACTGCTCTTAAAGAACTCTCTCCCCTTATCCCTGCTTCCGCAGAAACTTTCTACGAACCATATAAACAGCTCATCTTCAGCTGCGCGCAGATGGGATATTATGAAGAAGCAAACAAGTGCATCCAAATGCTTGCTTTTCGAAAATGGAAGTCATCTCTTTATGAAATCATCCAAAAACCGCGAACTTTGTATCTGCAAAAGCTTTTGCAAGACAACCAAAATGCAGACCCTCAAACAATCCCTTCTCTGCTGCAAAAAGTCCTTCCCTATATCAACGACTCTCTTTGGGTTCAAGCTGTCTCTCTTTTTAAACAACTAGCGGAGCATGATCTACAGACTGCTTTGGATTTAGTTCGTTGGATTCCCAAAGAACATTTACGCAAAAAAATGACCGAAGAGATCAAAGAATCCTTCCTATCTCAACTCTACACGATCCAAAGAGAAGAAGAACAAGCCGAAAGACTCTTCCAAATAGCCCCTACATTAGACATTTCCTCCTACGAAAAAATACAGCCTCTATTGCATAGGATCCGATTTTCTATCTCGCTAAGCTGCATCAGCCAAATTCAAGATGACGAGCTCAAAAAAACAGCTCTTAGAGACATTGTCAGCCATATCTCTCTCAAGATCAAAAGGCCTCTTGAAAAATACGTATCCACATTGGGCGATCTTAGAATCCAGACAATGTATTGCATAGAGCTTCTCAAAGAACAAGACCCTCTTCCTGTCCTCTGCACTCTTGCTAAAGAAAGACTCATTCCTCTTGTGATCGAGATCATTCACAACCTCCCGATAACACCTAGACAGCAAAACCAACATCTCGGGGTAGTGGCTCTTGTGATGGCACGGAATGGAAATACTTCAGAAGAGATCACACCCATCATAGAATCAATCGATATGGAAGATATCCGTAGACAAGCAGAAGCTGCATTAGGACGTATTCTCTCTCCGAGAAGATCTCCTCAAGAAAGCCCTTCCCGCTACTCTCCGGAAAAAAATCCGGAATAAAGGAACGCGACACGCTTTCTCCACCAGCTGAAAGCTGGTGGAGTCTTTCTCGTATTCATAAATTATATCAGCGTTATTTTTAAGCAATATTATATCCTTCTCCCACCAAAACCGCATCCAATGCTGCCATAAAGCCTTCCTTTGTCATCTCTATTTGAGGAATGTCTAAAGAGTTAAAACAGGTATGGACCTCAAAAGCACCAGCTCGCCATCCTTTTCGAATCTCTATGTTGACCCCGGGAGAGAGAACCTCATTCCCGGTAATCACCCTGACAAAGCGCTTTCTCCAATTCTCATCTGAACCTCTAATCTTCTCCTGTAGCCACGCAAAGCGCTCTTCTGGAAGGTCGGCTCCTTTTCTCAAAGCAGCAAGAAGGTTGCCTATAGAAGCAGGCTCGCCTTGCAACTCTCGAGCAAGATCTACAGGATTCGCGCTACCACGTAGCTTTGCTCGAAAATCAGGTGTCATTCCTTCATGAAAAGCCCTAGCTGCATCGACAAAGGCATCAATCGCCTTTTCCGCTTCTGCAAGCTCTTCTCCTTCTTCGCAAGAAGTTCCCATTCTAATGGATCCAAGTATACCCGCCCTCTCATCCTCACTGATACGCCCTGCTACTAATTTCGCTCTTGGATCATCTGAAACAACTTCGAATACTTTTTCTGCTACTGCTGTTCTTACTGCCTCTTCAGTCCCTCCTTGCGCTATAATTTTCACAATCGCAAAAAAGGCAGGGTGAAAAAGAGAGCCCGTCACAAATTTATCAGTCCTCGTCTGATTTCTAGCATTGAGAAGAGAGTAAAACTTACCAAACTGCGCATAGACTGTTTGTAAAGCCGGATCCAATACACCGTGTTCGTCCTTTTCAAGAATAGGAAGTCCTGCCTCTGTCAAAGAAAGAATGCCAGGCCCATTTAACGCCCCCATCAAGGTAGAGATAAACTGCTTGGTCACTCCTCCTAAATCCACAGCCATTGGATTGTCTGTTAAAAACACCCTATGAGGCATCTCTCTCCCAGCACAAAATCTTTGCAAGCACTCTTTTGGATTCGCCCTTACCTGATCAAAGGTTGTACAAAAAGTACTTGGATCTGCCGAAGGAGCCATGGCGGCTCTAGGAGCACCTGCTGCTGCAACAGGTCTAGGGATTACCTGTACTACACCGAGCATATCTCGGATCCGGGCAGCTTGAGGACCCGCAGCATTCGTACGAGCAGAATCTCGCAAATCTTCCCTAATAGGGCCTTGCTGAAGGAGGATTTCTAACACATCCGCCCTTCCTCTGCTTGCGCTATCGAGGATTAGCGCATCTCTATCCGCGTCTGTTAAATGCCTCCCTTCCGATAGCAGAAACCGCACCACCTCCAGATGCCCTCCTTCTGCTGCTTTACGAACTGCTGCGCCTAAACCATAGTCTCCCTCTACCGGAATCGTCCTTCCCTCCGACAGCAGAAACTGCACCACTTCCAGATGCCCTCCTTCTGCTGCTTTACGAACTGCTGCGCCTAAACCATAGTGTCCCTCTATAGGAATCGTCCTTCCCTCTGACAGCAGAAACCGCACCACTTCCAGATACCCGCTACTTGCTGCTACATAAACTGCTACGCCTAAACTATACACTGCCTCTACCGGAATCGTCCTTCCCTCCGACAAAAGAAACCGCACCACCTCCAGATACCCGCTACTTGCTGCTACATAAACTACTACGCCTAAACTATACATTCCCTCTACCGGAATCGTCCTTCCCTCTGACAGCAGAAACCTCACCACCTCCAGATGCCCGCCTCTTGCTGCTTCATAAACTGCTGCGCCTAAACCATAGTCTCCCTCTACCGGAATCGTCCTTCCCTCCGACAGCAGAAACTGCACCACTTCCAGATGCCCTCCTGCTGCTTTACGAACTGCTGCGCCTAAACCATAGTCTCCCTCTATAGGAATCGTCCTTCCCTCTGACAGCAGAAACTGCACCACTTCCAGAGCCCCTCCCCTTGCTGCTGCACGAACTGCCGAGCCTAAACCATAGTGTCCCTCTATAGGAATCGTCCTTCCCTCCGACAGCAGCAACCGCACCACTTCCAGATGTCCTCTAAATGCTGCTGCCTGAACGGATCTATTAAAAACATCTTGGCTTATAGTCCTTTTTTCCAAAGAATACTCTCTTCCTATAAACCAGCCATTTGATAAAAGAAAACATACGGTATCTACTTTACTTACTGTGATTGTATCTGCGAAGCCGTAGCGAATGTCTGTATTAAGCAAACCTTTCCCCGGTATCCGGTATTGAAGAGCATTGACCGTACTTGCTGTCGCAATCGCCGTTTCAATGATGGCTTCTTTCCACAAGGTTGTTTTGAATTTTGGGCTCTGATGGTTTAAAAGAAGAAGATTCTCTTTCGTATAATACTTACCAAAAGACTCCCCTGTGCGATCTAGGCATTGTTGTTTCCCTTTTTCGACAACACCTACCCTATATACATGCCCATAGATCATGTTTTGCACATCTCTATCTAGCTGACCCCATGCACTACGAATGGCGGAAACATCCTTCTCAGGAGCCTCAAGCAGCTGGATTAAATCGGTAAGTGTGCTTGTTCGACTATCAGGAAAAATCTCCTTCAAATTCAGCTTGCAAAGGACCATAATATCGCGGTCTACTTCATGCTCTCCATATTGGGGATCGGTAATGGCTTCAGAACCTCTTCTTTCTACCTCATGCCAATATACGAGCTCTTCTAACTTGTAGCGTAAAGCTTCGGGAAGAGCTTCATATGCTGTAACAAGATCTCCTCTACCAGCCTCAAGAAGCCCTTCAAAATCAGAGATGGCCTGTATCGAAAGATCTTCTGCTCCTTGGATCGAAGCACTTCCTTCTGTAGGCCCTGCGGCCAGAGCACTTGCTGCCACTTGCGTTACGGCATCTTGGCCTTCTGGCCGTCTTGATATTGGGACGTTCGAACCTTCTACTGGGCGTATCGAGGACATAACAAACATATTAAAATTCATTTATTTTTAAAATAACATTACAACAAATAAAATAAAACATTTTAAATTCAAAACGCGATTAAACTCGTTTTATAAAATATAAAAAAAATAAATAGACTTAATACGTAGGGAGCAATCCTATGAACTGCAAAAAAGGTTGAAATTCGTTGACATCTCAACACTTGGAAATTTTCAGAAGCCCACAGGCAAAACCAACGGTTGCCCTATTTTTTAATTAGAGATCAAAGACTCAAACGATTGTCTATCAAACATCAAGATCTTTCTATTGCGCCAAACTGTCAAGCAATCTTGTTTGTAATTTCTATTCCATGTTAACTTTGGGGGGAGTTCTGCTTTTACGCAAGAGAGCGTAAGCGAAAAATCGTTTTTTTGAACCCCTGTTCTGTAAATCTCCGAGGTAATTTTCATGCTAGACTTGAAATGGATTCGCAAAGATGCTGCTAATATCGAACAACGTCTGAAAACAAAAGACCCAGAGATCCAATTATCGTTTGTTTTATCTCTCGATGAGAGGATCCGTGTTATTAAGGTCAACGTAGAAGAGCTGAAAGCCTCGAGAAATGCCTTATCCAAAGAGATCGGAGAAAAAAAGAGAAAAGGCCAAGATACGCAAGAGCTCATGCAAGAGGTCTCTGGCTTTGGTGATCGGATTGCTATCTTAGACCAGGAGCTGGCTCAGCTCGAACAGGAACTCCATAGTAAGCTCGCAAGCATCCCGAACCTACCGATGGAAGGAATCAAAGCTTCGATGGACCCTAAAGACAATGTCTGCATTAAGACATTTGGAGAAAAACGAACTTTTTCTTTTGCTCCCAAAAACCACGTCGAGCTAAATGAGTCGCTGCAGCTCTTTGACTTTTCTCGCGGCGCCAAGCTCTCCGGAAGCGGATGGCCTGTATACCAGAACCTAGGAGCTAGGCTCGAATGGGCTCTTTTAAACTATATGATCGATACCCATCTTGAAAATGGCTTTGAGATGCGCATGGTCCCTCACCTCGTCCGACCAGAGGCAATGTTTGGGTCCGGGCAGCTTCCGAAATTTGAAAAACAGCTCTTCCAAATCCGCGATGAGGACTACCATCTCTATTTAATTCCCACTTCAGAAGTCGCTTTAAACGGTTTGCACAGTGACGAGATCTTTGCAGAAGAGAACTTACCCAAAAAATATGTCTGCTATTCGCCTTGCTTTCGTAGAGAGGCGGGCGCCGCAGGATCTCAAGAGCGGGGACTCATCCGCGTCCATCAATTCAATAAAGTCGAGATGTTTGCCTTTACAACGCCAGATCAAAGTGAAAAGGTCTTTGAAGAGATGCTCCGGTCTGCCGAGCAAATTCTCCAAGGATTGAATATCCATTACCGCAACATGCTTCTTGTCACAGGAGATATGTCATTTGCTGCAGCGAAGACTGTCGATGTAGAAGTATGGCTGCCTGGGCAGAACCGATACTATGAAGTATCCTCTGTTTCCAACTGCACTGACTATCAAGCAAGAAGATCTCAGATCCGCTTCCGAAGAAAAGAAGAAAAGCCGGAACTTGTCCATACTCTGAATGGCTCAGGGCTTGCTACCTCTCGGCTGATGGTCTCTTTACTGGAAAATAACCAGCAAGAAGATGGAACCGTATTAATTCCTATCGTGCTCCATAAGTACCTAAATGGCATCAAAGAACTCAAGCCACAAGGCAAATAACGTATGTCTTATTTATTAGAAGACTTGCAATTGTTTCTCGACAACTCTCCTACTTCTTGGCATTGCGTCCGGCAGCTTGGCAACCGCCTTGCTATCCGCGACTTCTCTCCACTCTCTGAGAAAAAAAGCTGGGATCTCGAAAAAGGAAAAAAGTATTTTACAAGTCGCGGAGGCTCCCTTGCTGCTTTCTGTTTGCCTAAAGACCCTCCTAAGCGGATGGTTCTAGCCGCCGGGCATACAGACAGCCCTGCTTTAAAAATCAAGCCAAGACCCGAGGTCGTCAAGGAAGGTATGACACTTCTTAGCGTAGAGGTCTATGGAGGGCCTCTGCTTCACTCTTGGCTCAACCGCGACCTGGCCCTTGCAGGTCGTGTGTTCTTTCTCGATTCTCATGGAGAGGTCAAAGAAGAGCTCGTCTATATGGATGACATTGCCCTCATGATCCCACAACTGGCAATCCACCTCGACAGAGACGTCAATGAAAAAGGCTTGGTTTTAAATAAGCAAGACCATCTTCTTCCTCTTCTTTCTCTTTCCGGCACGCCTCATATCGAAGACCTACTGAAAAGATACATATCCTTTCGACAGATCCTCTCATTCGACCTCTTCTTAGTCCCTTTAGAACCTTCCCGTTTACTTGGAATCCAAGGAGAGATGCTTGCATCCTATCGGATCGATAATCTCGTCAGCGTCCATGCAGCGGCAACAGCCCTTGCCACATGCACCGATCCCTCCATACTGCCTATGGCCATCTTCTGGGACCACGAAGAGATCGGCTCCGGCAGCTGGGAAGGGGCTTGTTCTAGTTTCTTAGAAGATATTTTAGAACGCATAGCCCTTTTTTATGAGATGACAGAGGAAGAATTTCTGATTTTCCGAAGAAATTCCTTTGCTTATTCTCTTGATATGGCACATGCCTTCAACCCCAACTACCCGGCAAAATACGATGCCAACCACCAGCCGATCCTCGGTAAGGGAATCGTTTGCAAGTTCAATGCCAATTTAAAATACGCTTCCTCTGCACAGTCGGCAGCAGAAGCAATCCGCCTTTGCAAAAAACTGGGGCTAGAGCACCAGGCTTTTGCCACCAGATCCGACTTGCCCTGTGGCAGCACCGTAGGCCCTATTCTTGCGCAGTCGGGCATAGACACCGTAGACATCGGCTGCGCCCAGCTATCGATGCATGCGGCAAGAGAGGTGATTGCATTGCAAGACTACCTCGACCTCCATCTTCTTTTATCCGGCGCTTTCCAAGGAGTCTGATATGCACCCACCTTCAGATCACTTCCAAGGAAAGTCGGTTGTAGAACATCTCGTAGATGCCAGAAAAAAAGGGATGGAAGCTTCTGTGGAAATCCACGGCTTTGAAATGGCTGGCCATAAGTCAGCCTTTGCAGATGCTTTACGCGATACGGCAGCTATTCTTCTCTTTTTCTGGATACTTTTGGAAGGAATTCTCTCTTCCTTTGGAACCTATCTTCTCCTTCTTTCAATCGGATGGATATTGTGGAAAACGGCACGAAGCGCCCTTATCGGATGGAATCGCCTAGAAAGACTGCATCGTGTCATCGAAGAGGAACGCTGGGAAATTGAACACCATCGCCCCCAAGAAAAACAAGAACTCAAAGAGCTATATCGAGCGAAGGGATTTGAAGAACCCCTTTTGGATCAAGTCGTAGAGGTGATGATGGCTGACGATAACCGCCTTTTACAAATCATGCTCGAAGAAGAAATGGGACTCACCTTAGAAGCCTATGAGCATCCCTTAAAACAAGCCTTAGGAGCTGGCCTTGGAGCCCTCACTGCAGCTTGCATCGGCTTTATAGGATTGCAAATCCCCAATGTATTTCCTTGGGCTATTGCAGTCGCTTTCCTCTTCGGCTGCTTATATACCACCAGACTAGAGAAAAATCGCTCTCTCCCTTCTTTTATCTGGAACATGGCAATCCTCATCTTGTGTGCAGGGACTCTGTATTTTCTTAAAACAACCCTTATCTTCTAGCTGATGCCAGACACCCCCCTTTCCCCCTATATTTTTGATGAGTTTTTCGCCTCCGGGAAAGAGGAGTCGATCAGCCCCTTCCTCACACGCGGCTCCAAAGCTTGGGGAAGAAACCTTCCTTTGAAAATGGCCCTCCTTTCAGCCTTCTGCCTGACGACTGCTTTCTTCTTTCACTTTTTCCATCCCAACATATCGCACCTTTTTTTGTTGCTGACCTACTTTTTATCAGGAACGCCTGCGCTCATCGGCGCTGTTGAGGACTTGAAAAATCTAGAAGTCAACATCGACGTTTTGATGACTCTGGCAGCTCTTCTTTCTGTCATTATCGGCAGTGGCCTTGAAGGAGCACTCCTACTTGTCCTTTTCGAACTTTCTGCTGCGATGGAGTCAGCCGTCACCCGCAAGACAAAGGGAGCTCTTGCCTATCTCCATAACCTCTCTCCCACAAAAGCCTGCCTTATCTCCCCGGAAGGGATGCCTTTTGAACGCTCGATTCGAGAAGTAGTAACCGGCATGACGATCCTCGTGAAAGCAGGAGAAATCGTGCCTCTGGATGGCCGCGTCATTGAGGGCTCCTCTTTTGTTAACCTAAGCCATCTGACAGGAGAAAGTATACCCCTTGCCAAAGGCGTCGGCGATGAGGTGCCTGCAGGAGCGAGAAACCTCGACGGGACCTTAACACTTACCGTTCTTC
The DNA here is from genome assembly GCA_945952445.1 of uncultured Chlamydiae bacterium. Classification (GTDB taxonomy): domain Bacteria; phylum Chlamydiota; class Chlamydiia; order Chlamydiales; family Rhabdochlamydiaceae; genus CAMFIG01. Next base: position 10,698 of record CAMFIG010000037.1, on the reverse strand, counting down.
GTTCGAGTGCCGACTCAACCCTCAGCCGGATTGTACAGCTAATCACTCAAGCCCAGGAAGCAAAGCCTCAATTGCAAAAATGGATCGACCGTTTTGATAAGAAATATGCGATGACTATCATTGGCCTTTCTTTATTCTTTGCTCTCTTTCTTCCTTGGATCATCCCCTCTTTGCCTTACCTTGGCATCGAAGGATCGATCTATCGGGCTCTTACATTTTTAATTGCCGCCTCTCCTTGTGCTCTTGTGATCGCAACGCCAACAGCCTACTTAAGCGCCATTAGCAGCTGTGCAAAAAACGGGATCCTATTAAAAGGAGGGATAGTCCTCGATGCCCTGGCCAGCTGTCATCATGTAGCCTTCGATAAGACAGGAACACTTACAACGGGTAAACTCTCCTGCATCCAGATTGAAGCTCTCTCAGAAGAAGCTTCTCTTATCGGAGAAGAAAAGGCGATCTCCTATGCCGCGAGCCTTGAAAAACATGTAAAACACCCAATTGCCGATGCGATCTTAGAGATAGCCTTGCAAAGAAAGATCTCCTTTTCTCCCATACGGGATTTTCGTGCGATTGCAGGTTCTGGCGTCTTAGCCAAAACATCGCCAGAAGAAGAGCCTCTCTTTCTGGGCCATGCCGACTTTCTCTTAGAGCAAGTAAACGAACCCATGATACGAGATCTTCTATCTTCCGCCTCTAAAAAAGATCATATGAGCACGTTTCTCCTCATAGGAAAAGCCCTTTTTGCCTTTCATTTCCAAGATGAAGTCCGCCAGACTGCTAAGGCCCTCATTGCACGCCTTTCCAAGGATCTTCATATGGACATCGTCATGCTCTCCGGAGATGTCCCTCAAAACGCAGAGAGGATGGCAGCGCAGCTGGGGATTTCCAAAGCCTATGGAGGGCTAAGGCCTGAGCATAAGCTGCAGCTCGTCTCCGAGATGTCTCAGAAGCAAGGACTGATCATGGTAGGAGACGGGGTCAACGATGCTCCCGCACTCGCCCGATCTACAGTAGGCATCTCTATGGGACAAATCGGCAGCGCCAGCGCTGTCGACGCTTCCGATGCCGTCTTTTTACAAGATGACCTCTCAAAGCTCGACTGGCTCATCCGCAAATCGCACCAAACCCTCCGTGTTGTAAAACAAAACCTTAGCTTAGCTCTTGTAGTCATCCTCTGCGCAACGACACCTGCACTCCTTGGGATGATCCCTTTATGGGCAGCCGTCATCCTACATGAGGGAGGTACCCTCCTCGTAGGCCTTAATTCCTTAAGACTTCTTAAGAAGAAATAAGGAAAAAGGATTTTAATAAGAACTGTTTTCATATTCAAATATTCTTATGGTTTCTAGAAAATATTTTATATTAATAATAACCGCATTATATTAAACGACATACGGATAAAAACTGCTCTTAATCGCACGGTTCTTCCTTGCAATTTTACAGAGGAAATGTAAAAATGAGACTCAAATTCACAATTTAGCTGTCAAAATGCGATATATAAAGCGCTTGTTAAAAGCTCCAATGCAAAGCTTCTTTCTTTTAGGTCCCAGAGGCACAGGAAAAACCACGTGGTTAAAAGACCATTATCCAAATGCAGTTTGGATCGATCTTCTTTTACCTCACGAGGTCAACTTTTATGCAGCCAGACCAGAACGCCTTATCAGCACGGCTGAAGGAGCAGGAAATGGCAAAACCATTGTCATCGATGAAATTCAAAAAGTCCCCGAGCTACTTTCTGTTGTGCATCATCTTATAGAGCAAAAAAGGGACTATCAATTCATCCTGACAGGTTCATCTGCAAGAAAACTTAAGCGATCGGGTGTCGACTTGCTGGCGGGCAGAGCTCTTCTTAAGTTTATGCATCCTTTCGTTGCAGCTGAAATAGGACTCTCATTTTCTCTAGAAAGAGCTTTAAAAATAGGTATGCTTCCCCTGGCGTGGGATAATACCTCTCCGGAAGCAGTATTAACCACCTACACAGCATTGTATTTGAAAGAGGAGATTCAAGCTGAAGGATTGGTAAGAAATATAGGGGATTTCGCTCGATTTTTGGAAATCATGAGCTTTTCTCATGGTTCTTTACTTAACTTGAATAATATTGCCTCTGAGTGCAGTGTTAGCCGATCGACAGTAGCTAACTATTTACAGATTTTAGAGGATATGCTTCTTGGGTATACCTTGAATATTTTTACGAGGAGAGCAAAAAGGGCCTTGACTTCCCATCCAAAATTCTATCTTTTTGATGTAGGAGTATTTCAGGCTCTTCGTCCAAAGGGCCCATTGGATAGACCAGAAGAGATTCATGGGGCTGCTTTGGAAGGATTGATAGCCCAACATCTTAAAGCGTGGGTAGACAATCAGCAGGCAGATTATGAATTAACTTTCTGGCGCACACGCGGAGGATCAGAAGTCGATTTTGTTCTCTATGGGCAAAATTGTTTTATTGCTGTCGAAGTAAAAAATGGGGATGCGGTTTCTCGAAACGATCTTTCTAGCTTGAAAGCCTTTAAAGAGGATTATCCTGAAGCAAAACTTTTTCTTCTCTATCGAGGCCAGAGAAGCTTGATGCAGGATGAAATCCACTGTGTTCCAGTGCAAGAGTTTCTACTAAACATTTTACCTTCTATTTTATCTTCATAAATAACATCCAAAAACTTCTTCTTGGCGCCAAAAAAGTAAAGAATTCGTTAACAGAATCCACCCTCTTAGCGTACAATAACTTCTATTACACAAAGGAAGAGGCATCTTATGACTAGCTCAATTTCCAGCATGTTCCCCCTATCTAAGATCTCTGAAGAACTGATAAAAGCTCAGGAAGACTCCATAGAAAGCCAAGACTATCTATTTTTAGGAGAAAGACATAGCCGCTGCAACCTTGCCTCTTTGGAAATGACATTTCCGGCTTCTTTTGAATTTGGCGGCATCCGGTATCCAACAGCTCTTCATGCCTATCTCGCACAAAGATACCCTGATTCACCTTCTTTACAAGAGCGCTGCTCTAAAGCTACAATCCAAGATCTGCTGATAAGCGCCATTGAAAATGGCGTTACACACCCAAGATGGTTTTCTCCAATAGAAGGCTTCGGCCAAGAACGGGAGAAAATCCTATTCCATGTCCTTAAGGCAAAGTTTGGACAAAATCCGGAGTGCCAAGATCAACTTCTTTCCACCCTCAAAACCCATCTGTTTTTTTTATCTTCTTGGGATTCTTTTTGGGGCATCCAGTCTGCTAGCCGAGGCAAAAACCTATTTGCGCATCTTCTCATGCGCACCCGCAAAGAATATGGCGAAGGAGGGATTCCCTCCTCTCTTACTCCAAAAGCCAGGATAGCGCTTAACACCTGGCAAAACCCTTCTATCCCCTCTCTTGAGAAACCCGATGAGGAGATCCTAGCAGAGATCCACAAGCTCAACGAAAAAGCAGAAGATCCTTCACAAACATCTGTATGCCGAAGACGAGAAAATCAACCATTCAATCGGTTCAATGACTGCAACTTCGTCTTCAATGATACCTTAGTCCCTTTAAGTTCTGGTCAGTACATCAATGCGAATTTTCTCTATGGGAGTCTACTCATCGGCACCCAATCGCCTCTACCTCACACAAGAGAACATTTCTGGCGGATGATCATAGAACACAATGTAAAAGTTGTGATCATGCTCAACTATATCTCTGATTTTGAAGGGCATCTCTACTTTCCACAGACAATGGAAACCACGCACCACTATGGAGAGGCCTCTCTGCGTCTTTTAGAAAACCCTTCTTATGAAACCGACCCTGCTTGGGTTCTTTCGGAATATGAGGAATACCATGCAATCCGAACCTATCCTCTTGAGGTGTGCTTATCAGGAAAAGTCCATCAAGTACAAGTGCTTCACTATGTCAACTGGCGCGACTTTGGAGTTGGACATCCTGCCTGCATTGCTCACCTTGTACAAAAAACGAAGCAAATCCAAAGCAGGCATCCTCATCCCGTTGTTGTCCACTGTAAGGCTGGAGTCGGGAGAACTGCTGTCTTTGCTGCGATCTATGAACAATACCTAGGGTGGAAAAGTGGCCAAAAAATCGACATAAAAGAAAGCGTTGCCAAACTCAGAGATCCCGAGACTGGAAGATATGCAAAGATGGTCCAAGCACCTGAACAATATAAGCTCTGCTATGACACATTGCGCTATCTTATCCAGGAAGACTTAAAATGTCGGGCTGCAGAAGACCCCATCTCTTAAATGATGGTTGTCCCCACTTTCCCAATCGGTGCCATTTTTTTTGATTTTATATTCGGTGTCCGGCTCTACATCGCAAGAAGGCTCCCATACCCAATACCCCTCACCTAGATAGCGAAGAGGTTCTCCCGGACCATCCCAAGAAAGGCCAGATCCTCTGCCTACAATCGAAAGTCTTTCCCCTCCTTTAAAATCGGATCGGACAACGACTTTCGCTGCTGGATAGAGCGATTGTATATCACTTAAGGCAAGATCAAACTTAGGAGAGACCAAAAAAAGGAGATCTTCTCTCATCCTATGGTTTTGCGATCCTGTTTCCCAGAGTTGGTCATTGAGCACAACTTTGTACTGGACTCCCTCGCAAGAATCTGTGCCGTCTTTTTTCCAAACCCAAAGATCTTCGCCTATCCGTTCCATCTTTTGTCCGACATCCCAAGATAGACCCATTCCCTCTCCTCGGATGTAAAGGCTTTTTCCATCCAAAGCAGTATGGCGCACAGCAACACGGGCTTCAGGACACTCCAACTTGATCCTGTCGATATAGTCTTGCTCCTCTAAAGTAACCCCAAAAAGATCGACACAGTTCTCCTTTAAAGTAGCTTCTTCGGAAGACAAGCCCCTTCCGATCTCACCCATCTCATATTCAAAGATACGCAACGGATGAACTCCTCTTGCAAGAGCCCCTTCGAATGTTTCCCTCCCTCCAAAGACAGAAAAAAACAACTCTCTGGGTGTCAATGTAATCTCAGGCTTTGCAAGCTCCCTCTCCAGCAAAGAGAAGATCTTCTCTCCCCTTTCGCAAAAAGCGAGATACGCAGCGCTTTCTATGCTATGTTCCAATTCTTTCTGATACCTTCTAAATCTCGAAGCAAACCCCAAGAGCCCGAGAAGCACACTCCGATCAAAAGGCTCATCTGCCTGAGGCAGACCCAAAGCCCAGATCCTCATCTTCTGGTAGTCATTGCTTAAAGGCATCGCCCGCTCATCGTCAAAGTCGCGGAATGCGATGATTTCTTCTTTGGCATCGGAGGCAAAAATGGCCATCCCATTGCCGGATGAATCATCCTGGCTTCCTTTGAACATCTCAAGAAGACAGAGTCTATGGACAATGGCTTTCGGCACTTTTGCAAGCAGTCTCCCCCCTTGCGGGTTTTGAGTGAGAAGCTCAAACACCCTCTCTGAAGGCTCTGTAATCCACTCTTGCAAAGAACCGATAACTTGCATACCAGCTCCTGCCAAGTGAGAGGGGATCGATGCAAAATCAGCACTGGTGAGGAAATCTTGGATTGCAAGACACCAATCTCTTTCTGTCGGCTTAGATCCTAATCTCTTCAGAAGACTTGCTTGGATGCTTTCCGGCAAGCTCTTACAGAGTTTTTCCGCTTGCTGTCTTTTTTCTTGAGCAGCATCCGGCATAGATCTTTTTGCCAGTGTTTCTGCTTCTTTAAAGAGCACTTGGATATTTCCTAAAATCCGAGAGAATGACAAGTCGGCATAGCATGTGGCAGACGTCGAACAAAAGCCAAGAGCCCGATCGAGTCGATAGCTAATCTCTTCTCTTGCTACCTTAAGAGTAGAATTGGGTTTATATTTCGCCAAGATCGATTCTGTTTCGACAAGGTGATAGACCGTTTGATAACTATCAAAAATCCAACCAGGTTGCCAGTCCATAGTACAAGCTCTCGTTTGAGAGAGGTTTTTTAAGCTCCGTAAAGAAATCGCCTCTTGGAGTTCTGTAAGTTCAGGCCGTGCCAGCAAAGAGCGCAAAAGAGGCATGAAAATAGCTTCGGCTTCTAAAGGGGTATGTTCTTCTCGCAATAAAGAAAAAACTCCCTCTTCTAAAGAATGTATTGCTATTTCAAGAGATGTTGAATCGGCACTGCTCAAAAGAATTTGGCTTGTAAATTGATTCCAAAGAGGATTGCTCTTTTCAAATCGCTCAGGGTATCTCTCCTGAATACCCAACTGGACTTTTTGTAACCTACCAAGGAGGCTTCCTCTAAGGAGTATTTCTTGTATATCCTCTTCTGTTACCTCTGTTTTTTCTCCCCGTTTCACTTGCTGTAAAACCGGATGATACATACACACCATGTTCGCTATGGGTTCATCACACTCAGAACTTAGCTGTTTTAAAAACCTTTCTAAAATGGCCTGCCTTTTTTCTTCTTCAGGACCCGGATCAACTTGTGTTAAACTAAGAGAAAAGATCTCTGCATGTTTTTTTCCTGCCTGCTCTAACAATTCCTCTGCCGCAGACCCAAATACCTGTGATCTTCGCAGTACTTCTACACGGCTTATTAAATTCTCTAAAAAAGTCAATGTGCGCCCTGTATCCTTCCATCCACTGCAGACTTCTAAATTGCGATAACACTCTTGGAACCATGTTTGATGTTCCTGATAGTTTTGAATCCGAGTTCCGGCTTCCTTTGCCAACTCATCCAAATGCTGTCGTAAACATGGCGCTAAAGAGGGGCTTGCTGTAATAAACTCAGAATACCGGTTTTGCCAGGCTTGGTATGCAGGCTGCTGCTCCGGGGTGTATTCTTGCGAAAGCCTTGAAAATGAGTCTTTTAAAGAAGAATAACTAACAGTCGCCATCTTTATCTACGTTATTTAATTAATATTAAAACATATTATATATAAACAAAGATATAAAATCAAAATAAACCTATAATTTATATGTTATTCGAAAATTTCAACCTAAATTTATAATAAAATCTCTATCTCCTGTGCATTTCTGATACAAAAAATACCATTTGGCTGCACCCCTCCTGCGGCATCTGCATATTCCCAAGGCGCCCTACTTCCTAAAGACAGGATAGATATGCTTTCAAAAACTTCCATTCCTTGGACATATAAACGAAGCCCCAAAGAGCGAGCTCTTTGCTTTGCAAGCCCTTCTAGAGCCTTCTTATAAGCCGGAGGACATGGACTTGGATAAATCCGATCCAGAAAAAGAACAGGCTCTTCTTTTTCTGGATCCCAAAGGATACGGAATAAAGCCCGGGCCTGGATTTTCCCTGACCTCTCTTCTTTCATAGCGAGCATTCTGTTTTTGCCGTCAATCATATAAGCAAGAAGGCATTTGTTGAGATGCGGAGTTCCATCCACTCTCTGACAGGAGCCAGATACCTCTGTTCCAGATAGCAGAAGGTCCTGCCAATCATCCGTGTCGATGAGAAGCAGCTCTTGCACCTGCCGATTGCGCGTAAGCTCTTCTAACAATCCTCGAAGATCGTTTGCAATTTCGTAACCTATAAGAGCTCCTATTGCATTTTCTATCTCTTCTTTTTTTTCTAAGATGCCCTCTATAGAAGGATTCTCTCTATACAAACGAATTAAAAGATCCTGAGATGACAAACAAGGATCCTCGCTTTTGGCAGCCATTTCCTGACACTCCAACTGCTTTTCTTCTGCAGTAGATGGATCTTGTATCACGGCTGTTAAGAAATCCAAGGCAGACCCACCAATCCTACAAAGATGCCCATCGTTGCATTTTGTCCTGAGATAGCTTTGGAAAGAAAATGGAATTTTTTCCTCAAAAAGCTCCAAAGATACTCTCGTTCCTCTATGTGGGGCTTTCCATCGATTCCATACATCTCGATGCTTTTCTACGATCTTCGTGATATGAGGACTGCTGTCTTCTGCATAACGAGTTTCCCTATGCGTCCCCTCTAAAACATTCACAATCGCGTGTTGAAATGCCTTTTGCAGATTTGCATCCCCTGTTTCTCTGATTTGCGCAGCATAGGTGCTCCAGGCCAGAGGGACTCGCATAGATCCAAGAGTGCTTAGATATTTATCCGCGAAAGATTCTATATGACCAAAGTCTAAATAAGGATTTTTTCTAAGAACGCTTGTGATTAAAGACGAAAGATACTGAGTTGTATTTTCTATAGAGCTAAGAGTTGCTTTTGCTAGCACCTCTTCTTGTTTCATGCACACTAAACAATGCAGATAAAAAAGCCTGTGGTGTAGATCCTCTGCAGGGTGCTCTCGATCCAATCCTGATGTCACTAGCGCCAACAATCGGATTTTATTTTCTGCAGATAATCTAGTCTGATACTCTAGCGCAAGGCAGGTAATTAACCATGTTTGCATAAGAGAGATTTTGCCATTTTTAAAAAACCTCCTACTCTGCAGGACGCAAGCTCGTATGTTTTCACATTCCTTTTGCAGCTCTTTAGAGCGATCCGACTCCACCCGCCATTTTGCAATCATCACCATGCAAAGCCTTAAGTGTTCTACCGGTCCTTTTTTCCCAGCAAGGCAAGACATATATATTCCAAGATCCCTATCTTCTTGTATATATGCGCAAATTTCCCAAAGATAGGACTGAGAGATCTGAGGATTGCGATATTTTAGTGCCTCGACACAAGTATTACGCATAATTTCTGGAATAGGTTTTTCTTTAATTTCATTTAACAGATATTGGATCCCGCAGAGTTTTGTAATCGTTTGAGGGGTGAGCTTAGATGAGTCTGCGCTTTCTATCATCTCTTTCTCTTCTTTCGAAAATGCTTCTATTAAAAACCGATGCTTCTCTTCACATAAAGCCGTACGAACCAATGGAAATATCTCTACAGAAAAGAGTTCTTTTTCTTCATCAGAAAAACCTTGAGAAACTATCATGCTCCAAGCAGATAAATGTTTAAGTTCTTTGCACTCGCCATTTGTCAAAAAAAAGAAATTCTCATAGGAAACATTTCTTCCTGCTTTCAAAACACAAATCTTAGCAACTTTAAAAAGGCAATCACGATCCCCAAACGCAAAACCTCGGATATTCTTTGCGGTCCCGACTCCATCGCTCTCTGCACAGAGCTTGGCAATCTCAAAAAGACGGCCCTCATCGTTGATCCCAAAGTTCTGAATATACAAAGCCGTCTCGCCTCCATTGCTCTTTGCACAGCGCTTTGCAATTTCAAAGAGGGAATTAGGATCTGTAATCCCTAGACCTTGGATCAACTTGGCGATAGCTTGCCCATCTTGCTCTGCGCAGAGTTTGAGAACCTCGAAAAAACGCCCTTCACCTGTAATATCAAAAGAACCAAGGCTCAAAGCTGTCCCCTTCCCATTCTGCTGAGCACAAAGCTTTGCAATCGCAAAACGAAGATCCTCATCGTTGATCCAAAAGTTCCGAATATACAAAGCCGTCCCGCCTCCATCTCTCTCAGCACAGAGCTTTGCAATCTCAAAACGAAGACCATCATCGTTGATCCCAAAGTTCCAGATATTCTTCGCTGTCCCGCCTCCATTTTGCTGTGCACAGAACTTTGCAATCTCAAAAAGACAGCCGGGTGCTGCTATACAAAATGGACGAATATAATCAATAGCCGCTTCGGGATCTTTTAGCACACAGAGCTTTGCAATCTCAAAAAGACGATCTTCGTCTAAAATCCCAAAATTCTCAATGTGAAGCGCTGTCCCGCCTCCATTTTGCTGCGCACAGAGCTTTGCAATCTCAAAAAGATGATCTTCCTCTAAAAGCCCAAAATCCCCAATGTAAAGCGCTGTCCCCCTTCCATCTATCTGCGCGCAAAGCTTTGCAATTTCAAAAAGACGCTCTTCTTCTAGAATCCCAAAATTCCGAATATGTAGAGCTACCCTCCCTCCGCTCTGTCGGGCGCAGAGTTTTGCAATCTCAAAAAGACGATCCTTCTCTTGGATTCCAAACTTCTTAACGTGAAGCGCTATTCCCTCTCCATCCATCTGCGCGCAAAGCCTCGCTATTTCGAAAAGATGGTCAGGATTTGTCAACCCAAACTTTTGAATTGATGATGCTGTTTTTCTTCCACCACCACACTCTGCAGCAATCTTGGCAAGCTCAAAACGATACTCCTCTTCTGCTATCCTCAACTTCTGAATATAAAAAATAATTTCCCCCTCTTCCTGCATGCAGAACTTTGCGATTACAAACCGCAAATAGGGATCATCAATCGATTGCATTTCATGTAAGAGATCGAGCATATCGATGCCAATATATCTCTTGGCTATTGCCTCGTAAAACAGCTGTTTAAAAGACCCATCAAATAGAACGGCTTCTATTTTTCTAAAGGTGTGCTGATTGCACATCGTGATGATAGCATCTAATGGAGCCTCAGAAGAAAGCCCATGCACATACTCTACAAGTCTTTCTATGATATTATTCCCTGCATCATCGGCAAACGAAAGCAAATAGCGAGGATCACCTACTATGCGATGCTCTCCGTATTGAGGATCACCTTGAGGCTCTTTATCGGCAACCCACACCCACCGACAAAGGACTGTTCGAACAGGTTCATCGAGAGCTGCAAAGCTCTCTTTTAAAACTTCCGGAGTTTTTTTTAAGTCTCTTAAGTCCAAAAGAAGCTGCTCTAAAGCGCGCGTCTTCGGCACAAGAAAACCTGCTGGATTTGGAGATTTTAAAGCTTTCAACCGATCTACAATGAACTTCTTTCGAAACTCATTGGTCTAGCTCCAAATTATAAATTCCGGCGA
>CAMFIG010000036.1 GCA_945952445.1 uncultured Chlamydiae bacterium | reverse complement strand
GGCGCCGTGTCAGCCCTGTGTTTGAAAGAGCGGACTAAAACTTTTATTTACACCCAAACGTGTAATCTGTCTTGATTTGTTTTTTTTAATTTTTTATTTAGTTGTGTGTTTTTTTGTTTAAAACACAGATTTAAGGATCTATTCTTGTGAAGATTGAAGAGACTGTCTTTGGAGCCTTTACTACAGAAAACACAAGCGCTGAGAGGACCGCAGAGAGCCTTATCTTATGGGGAGTTTTCCTATAGAAAAAACGGTGATGGCCACGGCGGCTGTTATCTGGGCTAGGCCTAAAATAGCTTTAAAAGGTCTTGCCGTGATCCTTTTTATTAGACCTGAATTGAGCCCTTGCGCGAGCGACCCGGTGATTCCAAGATGGGTTACGTCGATCTTTTCTCTGGTCCTATAGGCAAGTCCTGTATAGTCCGGATCGATTTCAAACAGGGTTTTGACTTGTTCCGGGGTGAATTTAAACCGGAGGGTTGGGGTGAAAAATCCGAGGATGGCATGTGCTATTTTTTGAATTTTCACCATGATATTTTTAGCATTTTGGGAAGGGATTGTGGCATAACCGGAGAGGATCGCATGCAATTTGGGCCCTACGCAAAGAGCCACTCTTTTAGCGCATTTTTCCAAAATCCAGCAGGGAGCGTTGGTAAGTTTGATAATTGTCTTATGTAAAATTGTAGAGTCTCGAAATACGTGAAAGTAATTTTTTGAAGATTCTCGAAAGTTTTGTCTGCCAAATTCCTGTATACCACTTCCCGATCCTCGGTCGGATCCTCCTAAAGAGGGATCGGCGCCGGTTTGGATGATGCTTACGTAATTTGGAAAAGAAGTGCCATGCCTTAGGATTTCTAAGCCAAGCACATTGGCTATGCCGGCATCTAAAAGTGCGTATACGGGAGAGACGAGCATTTGCCCGATTGTTGCAAGATAGGGGAGTACGCGCTTAAATACGCTGTCAACAGAGGAGTATGAAGGAGAAGGTTGAGGATTTAAAGATCCTAAAAAAGTAGTTGGCATAGTAACTGGTGACATCTTCGATCCTCATTTTTTGCAAGAAAGTTTTCCAGAGAATCGGCTTTTTTGTCACGGCTTTTGCTGGCTTTTAAGGATTTTATCTTTTTGAAAGAATACCTTTATGATATAAGCTCGAAATAGAGGGGATTGCATCTCTTGTCATAGGAGAAAAGCGCATGGAAAACGAGCCGTCTTTCAGCGGATGTTTAGGGAATTTATCTTTTGTCGATGAACTGTACCATAAATACTCCCAAGATCCGGAAAGTGTAGACCCAACATGGAAATATTTTTTTGCGGGCATGGATTTTGCAGGCTCCGGAGCGCAGAAAACAAAAGAAGATGGGCGGATATTAGAACTCATCGATGCTTACAGAAGATATGGGCATCTGCAAGCTCGTTGCAATCCTTTGGAAGAAGAGAGACAGCCTGTGCCAGAATTGGATTTGCAGAGGTTTGGATTTCGTTCTGAAGATCTTTCTAAAATATTTCCAACCCGCGGTCTATTGTCCGAGTCCCAAGCTCCTTTGTCTGCCATTTTGTCCGCATTGCAGTCGATATATTGCCAAAATATTGGCTTGGAATATATGGGGTGTGGACTTTCTTTAGAACAGTGGATCCTATCGCAGGTAGAACCTAGATTCTCCTTTTCTGTAAATAAAGAGGAAAAGCGCAAAATCTTAGAAGATCTGACTCGGGCGGAGCTCTTCGAGGCTTTCATCCATACAAAATATGTAGGGCAGGTGAGGTTTTCTTTAGAAGGAGGAGAGACGTTAATCCCTTTGCTTTCAGCGCTATTTGATGAATTGGCAGAGGCGGGAGGCGAAGAGGCTATGATTGGCATGGCTCACCGCGGCAGATTGAATGTCCTTGCCAATATCCTACAAAAATCGCAGTCGCAGATTTTTCGTGAGTTTGAAGGACATGTTCTTGAAGGGGAAGAGGGCTCGGGAGATTTGAATTACCATAAAGGAGGCCACTGCCGCATCAAAACGCTTTCAGGGAAGTCTATGGAGCTGGTTCTTGCTGCAAACCCAAGCCACCTGGAATCCGTGGATCCTATCGTCGAAGGATATAGCAGGGCAAAACAGGATTTAAAACAAGGTGAAAGTACCCAAGTGATCCCTGTTTTAATCCATGGCGATGCTTCTTTGGCAGGGCAAGGTGTTGTCTATGAGACCTTGCAGCTATCGAAGCTTAAGGGCTACGCAACTGGAGGAACCATTCATATTGTTGTGAACAACCACATAGGATATACGACAGCGCCTTCCGATAGCCGTTCGACAAGGTATTGCACCGATATTGCGAAGAGCTTTGGCTCTCCTGTGTTCCACGTGAATGCGGAAAACCCTGAAGAATGCATCTTGATGGCACGCCTTGCTGCGAAGATCAGGCAGAAATTCCAATGCGATGTCTTTATCGATCTCAATTGCTATAGGAAATATGGACATAACGAAGGGGACGAGCCGACGTTTACGCAACCCCGAGAATATGGGAAAATCAAAAAGAGGCCTTCGATTCGGACTCTTTATTTAGAACGCCTTCTCCAAGAGGGGGTTGTCACGCAGCTTGAGGTATTGGAAAGAGAAGCTCTTTTTAAGGCAGAACTGCAAGAGTCCTTCTCTGCAAAACCTCCGGCTCCAAGAGAGATCTCTCCATTTTTAGAGTCTTCAGTGCGTGTCGAAGCGGATGTCCCTCAGTGGACTGCAAAAATGCTAAGAGAACTTGGGAAGACGCTATGCACAATTCCAGAAGGGTTTCATCTCCATGCTAAACTTCAGAAGCTGCAAGCAGAGAGGCTTGCGATGTTTGAGGGGAGATTTGATTGGGGGATGGCGGAAGCCCTGGCTTATGGATCTCTTGTCTCCGAAGGGATTCACGTGCGGCTTTCAGGACAGGATGCAGGAAGGGGGACCTTTTCTCACCGCCACGCTGTATGGGTCGACCAGGAAAATGGGAAAAAGTATCTTCCTTTAAGCCATGTAAAACAGGGACAGACGCCTTTTTCTGTATATGACTCTCCTCTTTCTGAATTTGCTGTACTTGGATTTGATTTAGGGTATAGCATGGCAGCACCCCATTCTTTGGCAATATGGGAAGCGCAATATGGAGACTTTTTTAACGGCGCGCAGATCATTATAGATCAATACCTAGCCTCATCGGAACAGAAATGGTCGAGCCGGTTTAACTTAACGCTTCTTTTGCCCCATGGATATGAAGGCAAGGGTCCAGAGCACTCTTCCGCCAGGATCGAGAGGTTTTTACAGCTTTGCGCAGAAGGCAATATGATTGTTGTAAACTGCTCTACGCCGGCGCAGTTTTATCATGTTCTTCGAAGGCAAGCTCACCTCAAAACAAAGAAGCCTTTGGTGGTCTTTACCCCTAAGGCTTTGCTTCGCCATCCTCAGTGCCAAAGCGAGCTTTCTGAGTTTTCTGAAAAAGGCTTTTCTTCTGTCTTAGATGACCCAAAGCCGCCTCTTTCTGTTCGAAAGGTGTTGTTTTGCAGTGGCAAGGTGTTTTATGACCTTTTGCAAGAGAGGGAAAAAAGAGCGGATAGCACATCTTGCATTATTAGGATAGAGCAGCTCTATCCTTTTCCGATGAAAGAGATCAAAGAGATTGTAAAACGATATGCAGGGGCTGCTGAGTATTGCTGGGTGCAGGAAGAGCACCAAAATATGGGAGCTTGGTCTTATATAGCCCCCCTTCTCTCTCAAGAACTGGGGGAAGGGCGTCTTCGATATGTTGGAAGGGATCCGAGCGCTTCTCCTTCGGCAGGATCTTATACACTGCATAAAAAACAGTATGAGAAATTTATGGAAGCGGCGTTTACAGGAGAAACGATATGCAAGTAGAAATCAAAGTCCCTGTCATGGGGGAGTCGGTCACAGAAGCGATCATCAGCACTATCTTAGCCCCTTCAGGAACGCTTGTAGCTTCTGGACAGGAGATACTAGAGTTAGAAACGGATAAAGTAAATCAAGTGCTATATGCTCCAGAGTCTGGGGTTGTACACCTGGATGTCGCAGTAGGCCAGACTGTCAAAATAGGAGATAAGGTGGGCTTTGTGGATACAGCAGGGCAAAAGAGCATAGAGCCTGCAGTCCCGCAAACGCAGATCCCAAGAAAGGCCCCTCAAGAGGGTGTTGTAGTTCAAGAGAATGTCGTAGTAAGGAAGGGGGTTGCAGACTTTCTATCGGAACCGAAGGCGATGAAGCCGCCGGTGGCTTTGCCTGTAGAAAAACCTTCCTCTACAACTCGCAAACGGATGTCGGGACTTCGCAAGACAATAGCTTCGCGCTTAGTGGAAGTAAAAAATACGACGGCTATGCTCACGACGTTCAATGAGGTGGATATGTCCACTGTCTTAGAGATCCGCAACCGAGAAAAAGAATCGTTTCAGACGCGATATGGAGTTAAACTAGGGTTGATGTCGTTTTTTGTCAAGGCGACGGTCGCTGCTTTAAAAGCCTATCCCATCATCCATTCTCGCATTGAAGGAGAAGAAATTGTAACGCCCTCTTCTTATGATATCGGGGTTGCTGTCTCTACTGACAAAGGGCTTTTTGTCCCTGTCGTCCGAGCCTGCGATACGCTTTCTTTTGGCGAGGTAGAAACGGCCATTGGTAGCTTTGCTAAAAAGGCAAGAGAAGGAAGCATCGCAGTCGATGATCTTAAAGGAGGGAGCTTTACCATCACAAACGGCGGAGTCTTTGGATCTCTTCTGTCCACTCCGATTTTAAATCCTCCTCAAAGTGCGATTTTAGGGATGCATTCGATTGTAAAGAGGCCGGTTGCTGTAGAAGACCGTGTGGAGATTCACCCTATGATGTATCTAGCTTTAAGCTACGACCATCGACTGATCGACGGGAAAGATGCGGTGCTCTTCCTTGTGCATCTCAAGGAGAGTTTAGAAGACCCGGCGCGTTTATTATTGGATCTATAAAGAGGCGAAAATATGAGCGATGTATTTGATGTGGTGGTGATCGGATCGGGACCTGGAGGGTACGTCGCAGCCATCCGCTGCGCGCAGCTTGGACTTAAGACAGCATGCGTAGAAAAAGAGCCTCACGTAGGCGGGACGTGCCTTAACGTAGGATGCATCCCTTCTAAGACATTGCTCCACGCTTCAGAGGCCTATTGGAAGCTGAAAACGGAATCTGCAGCCTTCGGTGTTGTAGCAAAAGACCTCCAATATAATCTTCCTCAAATGATGGCGTATAAACAAGGGGTCATTGGAGATCTAGGCCAAGGGATTCTTGGGTTATTTAAGAAAAATAAGGTTGCATTGATCTCCGGAAAAGCCTGTTTTGAAAATAAAGAGACGCTTCTTGTCGCCTCGCAAGGAACTACCCGCAAGCTACAAGCTCGGTATTTTATCATCGCAACAGGGTCACAACCGATGGCTCTTCCTTTTCTTCCTTTTGACGAAAAGAAAGTTCTCTCTTCATCGGGCGCTCTGGAGCGGTCAGAGATCCCTCGGCGCCTTCTGGTCATCGGAGCCGGGGTGATCGGCGTAGAACTCGGCTCTGTATACCAGAGGCTCGGATCCGAAGTGCAATACGTTGAATTTATGGATAGAATCTGCCCTAGCTTCGACCCTCAGGTCTCCTTGGCTCTGCAAGAGGCTCTTACTAAGCAGGGGATGCAGTTTTTGCTCTCTTCCAAAGTCATAGAGGCGAAAGTTGAAGAGAATGGCGTGGTTTTGCGTGTCGCTCTTCCGGATAAGACGGAGCGTTCGATGCAAGCAGAGGCTGTTCTTGTCTCCATAGGACGCAAGCCGTATACAGAGGGCTTAGGTCTTGATACACTGGGTATCAAAGTAGATGCTAAGGGATATATCGAAATCGGTGCAGATTTCCGTACAAGCAATCCGCATATCTTTGCAATTGGAGATGTTGTCGATGGTCCTATGCTTGCGCATAAGGCATCGGAAGAGGGGGTTGCTGTCGCAGAGCTGATCGCTGGAGAGAAGCCTTCGATTGACTACACATTAATTCCCAATGTTGTCTATACAAATCCCGAGGTGGCAAGTGTTGGCCTCTCAGAGATGGATGCGAAAAAACTGAACCTCTCTTACCAGGTGGGGATGCATGCTTTTCGATTTAACTCCCGCGCTCGAAGCGCTCATGAAGAAGAGGGCTTTGTGAAGATCCTCTCCGACAAGGCGACAGACAGGCTGTTAGGTGTGCAGATTGTAGGAGCGCATGCTTCAGAGTTAATTGCAGAAGCTGCGGTCGCCCTGCAGGCGCGCAAAACGGCCTTAGAACTTGGGCATCTATGCCATGCGCATCCAACCTTGTCGGAGTCACTAAAAGAAGCTGCCCTTTCGATCCATAAAAGGGCAATTCACAAATAACTAACCGAGCAGGACCCTATGGATTGCTTGGATGCATCTTTCGATGTTGTCTTTCCAGTGGTATTCCGCCCACTGCAGATCCCAGCTTTCGATCTTCACTCCTTCTTGCATTGCCTGCTGATAGATAGCCCCTAAGAAGAGAGGGTCTTTGTGGAGATTGCACTGTTCTAGGTTTAAGAACAGAGTTTCAAATTGGAGGGGATCTAAGTAGTACGTATGGAGAATGTCTAGATAGACAATATGGGTATTATTCCCGGTTTTTTCTGCTACAAGACGTTCGAATATAGGCGTTAATTTATTCTTGGCTTCAGTTTGCGTGATGGGAATAGAGAAAAGACTCTTTCCTCCAAGAGCTATTTCTCCCCTTTCAATGAAATTGCCAAGGGATAAAAATAGATAAAGAGGATTTTTCCTGATCTCTTCTATGTTAGGAGCCATCTCATCTCTTAGCGCAAGATGGATTTTCTGAGGTTTTGTCTCTCTATGCTCCGCATTCCAATCGTATTTTGCAACAGTCTGTTGCCATAGAAGAGCGATGCGCTCTTCTCGAGAAAGAGCTCTTGTTGAAGAAGTCTGCACTTGTCTTACAACAGGTTCGCTCGTTATCGATGGCTCTTGAATTTCTTGCCTTGTTGGAGCCTCGGGTTTTATTTCGACTTCTTGAATTGCCGGAGCTTCTATCGTCTCTTCTACCAGTGCAGCCGGAGCCTCTATCTCTTCTTCTGTTGGAAGAGGAGCTGATTGCATCTCTTCAAAAGAAGGAGCAGAGGGGTATGGATCTACCGGAGGCGGTGGATATACTTCTGTTTTTTTATAAGGAGGTGGTTCTGTAAAATATCGAGAGTCTGTTGTCGTAAGCATATTACAGGCCCATTCGAGGGTTTTTTTCTGTTTTTTAAGGATTTGTCGTTTGTCGTCTGCGATGGGCGGTTCGGAAGCGAGCAGGCTTTGTATATTTTCTATTTGTGATATGGTGGTGGATAGATCCCCAAAGAGCTCTTGTATCGTATTTTGCAATGGGGAATATCCTGGAAACCCAAAGAGTATTTCCATAGATAGAATCTGCTTGTAGAAATCTTTGGATATATATCCCGTTTTTTCGAAGTTCCTCCATGCAGAGTCTAGAAAAAGGTGAGGTTTTAGAGCCTGGCACCAGAGAACTTTATGATGGGATGTGATAAAAGAGGGATTGGATCCAGGATGTGCCTTTAGGATTTTTTCTTCTAGCTTGCGCATGTTTTCTTTAGCAGCGGCGATCTCTTGGTCGAATAAAACAACCGAAAAGCGAGCGAGTTCTTCATCGATGAAAGGTTCAAGAGCTGGTGTGAGCATGTGAGCAAGTTTTTGTGTATAGTCCGGGGCTTCTTGTAAAAAACCACTAAGCTCTTGTAAAAGATAATAGGCTTCAGAAAATCTGTCTGGGCTGATTTTTCCAAGAAGTTGCATTTCTTGCTGAATATATCTTGTTTGTCGTTTTATAAAACAGTCCATGATAGCAGCATGGAGTTCATGTTGTTGTTCTGGAGAAGCCACGCAAGAGCGGATCATCGATTTGGCTGTTTCTTTAGAAGAGCTGTCTACATTTTTGCATTTTTCTTGAACAAAAGCTTGTATACAGCAAGAGATTGGGTCGGTGCGATGACGCTCTCTACACAATTCTCGTAGCAAGGCAAGAATCCCTAATCTATCGGCAAAGAAAGAAGGCGCATCTGCAAGAGCTTTGCCGTTTTCCTTGGCAAGAACTTCGATGATAGCATCCAGAAAAAGATTTTGATAGACATCGAGATTGTATCCATGAGGTACTGCAAGGCTGCGCAATGAATCTTGGCAAAAGGTCTTTAATGCGAAATAGGAAAGCTCGTTCGTTTTTACAAATTTCTCTACTTGTTTGCGAAAATATTCCTTAGGCAGTTCTTCCAGAGGAGATTTTTCTGCTTTTAAAATCCCATTTTTTGTAGAAAAATTCTCTATGAGCTCCGATTGTTCCAGCAGCAAAGCAAGTGGGGTCTCAGCATTGGGAGAGTATGATTCCATTAAAGCTTGTGAGAGCAAAGCTCTTAAAGATGTTTCGATCAGAAGATGTGTGGCAGGAGCAAGGTCTAGTGATGTGTATAAAGAAGAAATAACCTCTTCAAAGCCTTGGATCTGTTTGTCAAGGCTCATATGTTGACGGTAATCTTGTGTAGCGTTGGAAATCTGCATCAATGTACGCATAAGGTCAGTGATTGTCGGAGAGATATCCCATGGGTGAAATGAGAGAGTGGCTTGGGATCCAAGCTGGCTTATCAGCTCTTGAGGGAGTAAAGGGCGTTTAAAAAAACCGGCTGCTTTATCCCATGTAGTTTGTTTTTTAGAAAATATATTTGCGACATCGGTAGAGCGGTCTTTTAGATAGCTTGTGTAAAGAAAAGGATTTGGGCGGTGCTCTACAGGGAATTTGCGACCTAAGTATTGTTTTAGAAGACGGCGAGGAGATGGCTCTTTTGCTGGAGCGATGGGAATCAAAGGAATTACAGGAGGAGTCACAGGAAGAGACGGCGCAGACATTGCCATCAGCTCTTGGTGGAGTGCTCTATGGGCTGCTTGTTGGATGTTAGAAGGAATCTCTGGAGGAAGAGCCTGGGAAGCTCCTCTTAATCCTGCAGGAAGAGTGGGTGGAAGAGGTGGTATTGGAGGTGGGGATCTTACGGGGTCTGTAGTCATGATAATCCTCTTATTAATTGTTTTATATATTTGACCTATTCAGTTTATTATATTATTAGTATTTGTTCAATGAAAATAATAACTTATCGCTCTATGTTGCAATATCTTATATTAATATTTTTATTAATAATAAATTGATTTAGCAACTTGTGTTTGCGTAATTATTTTATTGTGATACAATTTAAACATCGTCGATTGCGATGGAATATTTATTTAAAAAAATATATAATAATAAGATATGGCGCTAATTAATATATTATATAATAGGAGGATAGCCCATGGATGCGGATTATTCATTGAGAGCCACAGTGGCCGTTTTAGAAACAAAGGTGGATATGCTAGAATCGGAACTAGCCTATTTGAATGATCTTCTTGTCCGATGTGGTTTTCCAGAGGGTGTATCTACGCTTAAAAGCACGGTAGAAGAGTTGTTAAAAGAAGGTCTTGACCAAACTCTGCAAGGCAATCCTTTTTCAGATAGCCTCTAAAATACAGTTAGTTCTCATGAAAAAAAGCTGAGAGGTTCCTCTCAGCTTTTTTTTTTGCTTTTTGTCTTATTTCCTGTTACATTTTAAGCCAATTTTAATGGAACATTTTTACTAGGGACTCTTGTGTATGGGTAAAATTATTTTTGAAAATTCCGGGGAAGAAAAAGAGCTGGCAGAAGGGGAGCCGATTGCTGAGCTCTGTGAAGAGCAGGGAGTTCCTTTTGCTTGTACCGAAGGGGTCTGTGGGACCTGTGTGATTGAAGTTTTAGAGGGTATGGAAAACCTATCTCCTATGACGCAAGAAGAAAAAGATTTCTTGGGAGAACAGGATCGGGAAAGGCTTGCTTGCCAGTGTAAAATGCTGGGAAATTGTGTAAGATTGACATTCTAAATAGGAGAGATAGGGTCATGGATCAGGAAACAATCACAAAAGATATGACAATAGAAGAGATTTTGGGGAAGTTCCCTCAAAAAAGCCAGAAGCTAGCTCAAGAGATGAGCCGCGCGGGGCTGCATTGCGTCGGTTGCCAAGCTTCGACTTGGGAAACTTTAGAAGCCGGCGTATTAGGCCATGGATTTTCTGAAGGGGATTTAATGGACCTTTTAGGAAAGCTCAATGCCATTTTAGCACAGAAAACAGATCTTAGCACCATCGCCTTAACCCCTCGGGCTGCAGACAAGTATCGAGAGATCCTCCATGAGGAAGGAAAAGACGGGTGGGGGCTTCGCTTTAGCGATAAAGCGGGTGGATGTAGTGGCTTTGAATATGTGCTTGACTATTCGCAATCTCCAGAAAAAGAAGATCAGGTTTTTGTTTCAGAAGGGATAGAAATCCATGTCCACCAAAACCGAGTAGAGCGCCTCCTCGGCAGTGAGATCGACTATGTAGATGGTCTTCATGGAGCTGGATTCAAAATCACGAACCCGAATGCAAGAGGTTCTTGCGGTTGCGGGAAATCTCAAAGCTACTAAAGAAAAATCCCCTTGAGAGAGTTTCCTCTTCCAAGGGGATCGTCTGCTCTCTTAAAAAGAGAGCAGTAGGGTTATGCTACAGGATTTAAGAAAGCCTGGCCGATCTCCACAAATCGCTCTTCTTGTGGACTCATGTTGCTTGCTTGCATAGTTTGGTTGAATGCATCCATGGCTCCCCAGAATTCAGAGCGCTCTGCGCATTCAGCAGCCACTGATCCTTCAATAGTGCCGAGCTTTGTGTTCAGCATGCCGATTACGGACATTGGATCCAGGTTAGTTCCTTGGACTGTGTCAAAACGTTCTCCTACAAGACCTACTCTCTCATCATTGAGTTCGTTTTTCTCTGCAAGAGCTTTTGTAGCAGCGTCTAGGGCAGCTTCGAATTCTGCTGCTTGCTCAGGAAGGTTTTTTAGCTTGCGAAGAGTATCACGAACTTTGCCATTTCTATCGTCTAAGTGATTCTCAATTTCGAGTAAGCGCTCTTGTCCTCTCTCAGATCTTGGATCGATGCCTTCTACTTCTGCTTTTTCAGCAAAAGAAACTCCTGAAAGCTTTTCTGACACAGTGCCCAATACCATGACGTATTGCTTGAGAGCTGCAAAGTAGTTTACCCAAGCTTGGTTGATTAAACCGTCATTGTTGTTTGGTCCGCAGAGGTCTTTAACTCTTCCCATGCCTTTTTCGATCTCAGCCTGGACTTTTTCTTGGCGAGCTTTGGCGCGCTCTGCAAGAGTGTCTGAAGAACCATATCGAGTTGCAAGAGTTGCAAACTCTGATCCTTTGGCTTTGCAGAATCCATCTACGATCATTCCTGAAACTACACCAGCAGGGACAAGTCCTTTAAAGACTTTTTCTTGTCCTTCGAGGAATTCTTTCATTCCTGTCATCGTAAAAGAATCTACGTCTCTAGAAGCAAATTCTTCTGCAGAAGCTTTTATCATGCCTTTTACAGCGAGGTCTTTAGCAGCTGCTTTTTTCACATTAGATGCTTCTACGCCATCGAGTCCTTGGCTTACGATCTCGACTACAGCTTGTGTATATACAGTTGTGTCTGTACCAGCCGCTTTGAGCGCAACTCTTGTCAGATCTGTAACAGATCGGTTAAAAGTTTCCACTGCACGGAATGCTTTATCTTGTGCTTGCGCAGAAGACGCCATCAGATGCATTTCAGTTCCATTTTCTGGAGTATCTGTTGCGATAGCAGCATCAGGAAGAGCTTTTAACATCTCTTTCATTGCATTTTGGAAAGCTACTTGAACCTTAGGATCAGGTTTCATAGTATAGACTTTACCAATGAAAGATTCGTCTTCTTTCATTGCTTTTGTTCTTGCATTCTCTTTAAATAGAGATGGAAGAAACATTGTGAAAAAGTAAGAAACTCGACTTGATGTTTTTACATGAGCTTCATAGAGCTTATCGAGTTCTGATCCTCGATCTTTGCCGGTTAACATGAACACGGCTTCTCGTGTTCCTACAGTTGTGTTTGTTACTGCGTTTGTCATTTGTTTTCCTCCAAATTAATTGCAGTTGTTTTATTTGTTTATTATTGTGTTTTCTAATTTACAGCTAAATTATATGTAATTAACTTTGATTATTTCAAGTTAATTTAGTTATTCGTAAGATTAAAATAGTTAGTAAGTAATATAATTAATTTTGACGATATAATCATTCGTTTAAACCGTGTTTTTTAAATTTTAATTTTCTTTTTTGTGTAAATTTTTTTTGATGTCGAATCCTTGTTTTGTGGTTTTGCAATAAGTAAATGGAGAATTTTCGAAAAATGAATGACTGCTATTGAAGATTAATGAGTAATTTTTTATCTTGGCTCCCTTTGGAGAAAATTTATGGCAAATGAGAAGTTTCGTGCGATGTTGGTTTTTGGTCCTCCGGGAGCCGGAAAAGGAACCTTAGGAAAGATTCTCGCAGCAGCGGGAAATCATGTCCATTTGTCTTCTGGAGATATTTTTCGAGGGTTGGATCCTGAGTCCTTTTCTGGTAAGTTGTACCACTCTTATGCAAGCCAAGGCCATTTGGTCCCTGATGATGTGACAATTACTATTTGGCATCGGTATGTAGAAGGTCTTATTGCCACGAATCGTTATTTCCCGAAAAAACAGCTTTTGCTGCTCGATGGGATCCCAAGAACCCTTTCTCAAGCGAAAATCCTCGATGCACATGTAGAAGTCGTAAGCGTAATAGTTCTTGATATGCCTAACATTGAGGGGCTTGTAAAACGGATGAAAAAAAGGGCTTTGATAGAAAAACGCCCTGATGATGCAGATGAAAATGTACTAAGAACGCGCATGGAGGTATATGAAAAAGAGACCTCTCAGCTTCTTAGTCATTATCCTTCTTCAAGCATTACGAAGATCTTAGCAGACCAAAAGCCTTTGGAAGTGCTTCGAGACGTGTTAGTGCAACTTTCTTCTTTGTTAAGTTTATAATTACTTAATATTCAGTTTGTTATCGGTTTTATTGCCACAGCTATGTCCTAGCTGTGGCAATTTTTATTTCTTCTGTTTGAATTAACAATAAATTAATAGTTTATGTGTTGTTAGTTTAATTATTTAGTAATATAATTAATGCGTATTCATATTGAGTATGGTTAAAACAAATGTGTAAGGAGGCGTCTATGACGACGCAGAGAATAGAAAGAGAGCCTTTGCTGTCTCAGTCAGCCCCTCAAGGGGTAGAAATGAGGAAGTGGCAGCATCATGAAGTTAAAATCGCGCAAGACCAGGTGCTTGCTCGGGCGCTCCCTTCTATGCAAGCAGCGATGCTTACATCCGGGAGTGGGTCTTGTCCAGACTTAAACGCCGATGTTTCCATGTTCCTTAGAACATTTATTAATATCTGGATGGACTCGCCATGTCTTTCTGCAATGGGGATGACCACAGCTTTTAACAGCTTTCAAGGGGTTGTAGCTACTGCAAAGGCGTATGATAGGCTTACAAATGCAAAACATCTGCAAGACCGTTGGGGAGAAGGCGAGGCAAAATTAGACATTGCAAGAGGGGTAATCCAAACCGGGGGCGGCCTTTTATTTATGGGACTTCGTCCTTTGTCCATTGCTTGCAATGTGCAGAATATCCCTATGGGGCCGCAAGCGAGTTCTTTATTGGGAAGGGTAACTTTTGGCGTGGGCTTTGCTGGTAACTCCGTATTTGGTCTATTTTACGGGATCATCGGAGCTTGGGCAGCCTATATGCAATATCGATCGGATCGGTTTTTTAGAAAATTGCATAAAGGAAGAGATCTAAATAATAAGGACGATCTCACAGGGTATGTGCAATATCTGACTCAAAAAAGACTTGAGACGACAGCAGAATCTACCTTTGCAAAAATCGAAAAATCGTGCGGTTCTCTGGGGAAGGCAAAAGAGCACTTGAAAAACGAAGCTCTTAGTTTGACGCAGCAATGGATTAAAGAGATGTTTGCGGAAGTCAAAACGGAAAAAGGAAGCAAAAAAACGCTGAGTAAACAAGAGTGCAAAGAGCTTGTAGAGGCTCTTTATAAGGCTTTTGAAGAGGTCCCAAATGCGAAGGAAGAGTTAGGCCGGTCTATGGGTCTTTCTAAAGAACGGATTCGAGATTTGAGTTTCTGCGAGCTGTGTGGCCTGCAGGCTGTCCAAGCAAAAAGGCAAGCTAAAAAAGAAGCAAAGCTTGCTCGGGCGACGAGTGGAGAAACTGTGGCATGGTTAAAACAGGCGCAACAAAATCAGCTTGTCGAGAGATTGGGGTCTAAAGATCCTATAGAGAAGAAGATGGCAGAAGACGAGGCTGTCAAGATCTTAGAAAGCGCGCAGAAAAGCGCTCATTCGACAGCTCTTTGGAATCAGTCTTTGCTGTGGGCAGGGATCATCGGGATGGTTGCAACAGCCTTGTCATTTGTATTTACGGGCGGTATC
Source organism: uncultured Chlamydiae bacterium (assembly GCA_945952445.1). GTDB lineage: Bacteria > Chlamydiota > Chlamydiia > Chlamydiales > Rhabdochlamydiaceae > CAMFIG01. Next base: position 9,354 of record CAMFIG010000036.1, on the reverse strand, counting down.
AGCGCGATCGTCATCGCTGTTGTTTTTCTTGTGATCACCTTGATGATGACTTATGTGGATGCTAGGTTTTTAAAAGGAGGCCTTACAGCAGATAGTCCTATCGGAAAATGGGATAAACAATATGTATTGTTGAGTGCTGGAGTCGCTCTTCTGTCTACAGTAACAGTGATTGTTTTGGCTGCATTGTCTCTGTCTACAGGAGGGGTTGCGCCTGTAGTGATTGCTGCATTGATTGGAGTTTGCTGGCTTACTTCTTGCGCTGTTTCTTACGTGATGTTAGGACAAAAACAGCAGAGATATGAAGAAAACCACCCAACGCTTTCCTTGTTGCAACAGAGGCTTTCTGAAGAGGCGGAACAATGGACTGTGAGCGAAAAGAACTGGGAGTTGTTTGAAAAGCTCTCTCAAGAAGACCAAAAAGCGATCCGCAACGATCTTAAAAAATGGGCTCTTCAAGAAGCGTATAAACCGTATGACGAAACTCGCGATTTTGGCTATGAATATGCACAAGCCTATCCAGAAGAGGTCCGGTCTATCGTCGAGGGGATCCTACGAGAAGGGCCCAATTTGGAAGCGACGATGCTATTGGAAAGCTTGCCTAACTTGGAAAGGTTGACTGGCGATCTGCGCGCTCAGGTGTGCGGTAGGCTCTACTGGAAGAAAGCAAGGCCTGATCTTACCAATCGGGATCTATTGCAAGCGATCCGAAAGAGGGCAAAAGCAATCGAGCAAATGGAGAAGGAAAAAGTGGAGGCTTTAGAATCTATGCATCAAAGGCTGCATGCGCTTCTTAATAGCTTCGAAAAATCATCTTCTTGAGAAGCTCTTCCAAGATCGAAGAGGAAAGTGCAAGTTCTCTGCAAAGAGAACTTGCGTTTTCTAAAAGCCCATCAGCGTGGCTTTTTGCCTTCTCAAGGCCTAGAAGAGAAACAGATGTGGTTTTTTCGTTGGCAAGATCTGAAAATAGAGGCTTGCCAAGGGAAGACTCGTCTGCTGTCACATCTAAGATGTCGTCGATGATTTGAAAAGCAAGACCTATCTGCTCTCCGATGGTTTGTAAAAGACCCATCTCTTGGGAAGAGGCTTGGGCAATCACGCCTCCAAATTCAAAACTCGCTGCAATAAGAGCTCCTGTCTTATTAAGATGGATGAAGTGGAGTAATTCCCAGTCTATCTTTTTACCTTCAGAGGCGATATCGACAGCCTGTCCTCCAATCATCCCATTGCAGCCGGCTCTTTGCGCTAAAATCCGGACAAGCTGCAGTTTTTGTTCTGGCAGAAGATGAGGGCTATTTGCGATCACTTCGAAAGCATAGGTCAAAAGGTAGTCTCCGGTGAGGACTGCATGGCCTTCTGTGTAGACTTTATGAAGGGTGGGCTTCCCTCTGCGCAGGTCGTCATTATCCATGCAAGGAAGATCGTCGTGGATGAGAGAATAGGTGTGGATCATCTCGATGGCGCAAGCTGGGTTTAAGGCATGCTCCAAGGGACCAGATAAGGACTCGACGGTGGCTAGAGTAAGGAGGGGGCGTAGTCTTTTCCCCGGGGCTAGCAGGCTGTAGCGGGCCGCTTCATAAAGAGGCAGGTGAGGGGCTGCAAGAGGGCTTTCTACAAGGGTGGACAGGGTGTCGTTGATGAGTTTTGTGCGGCTTAAGAGGTAGTCTGGTAGGGTCATAATGCCTCTTGGAAAAGAGGGGATGGTGTGCCAATCCCTACATAGTGGATTCCTTTTGCTTGCATCTCAGCGGGTCTATATTGGTTTCTACCATCAAAGAAAACTGCCGAGTTCATCTTGGGAAGGATCTTTGAAAAGTCGACAAATCGAAATTGCTTCCACTCTGTCACTAAGGCGATTGCATCGGCGCCTGTTGCAGCTTCGATTTCGTCTGAGCACCAAGATATCTGAGGCAGGGGGGCTAGAATTTTTTTTGCGTTGTCCATAGCAGCAGGGTCGTAGAGGCGTAAAGTGGCGCCATGATCTAACAGGCTTTGGATCAGCTCTAAGGACGGAGCTTGCCGGATGTCATCGGTGTCGGGCTTGAAGGCAAGGCCCCAGATTGCGATCGTTTTCTTTAAGATCCCTCCTCGCGAAGAGAAATAGTCGAGGATCTTGTGATGCAACACCTTTTTTTGCCGTTCGTTGACTTCTTCGATGGCGTTGAGCAGCGGCATCTCATAATGATGGCTACGGGCGATCGACTGAAGAGCTTTTAGATCTTTAGGAAAGCATGATCCTCCATATCCCATGCCAGCATAGAGAAAATGGTATCCAATCCGTGCATCAGAGCCAATCCCTATCCGAACTTGGTGGATATCTGCGCCTACTTTTTCGCAAAGGCCCGACAGTTCATTCATAAAAGAGATCCGTGAGGCGAGCATCGCATTGGCTGCATATTTCGTCATCTCAGCAGAGCTTGTATCCATGATTAAGATCCTGTCATGGTTGATCGTAAAAGGGGAATAGATCTCTTTCATAGTGTCAGTGATAGAGGGGTTGTCGATTCCTAGGACGATCCGATCCGGTTTTAAGCAGTCGTTGACGGCAGAGCCTTCTTTCAAAAACTCCGGGTTGGAGACGACATCAAAAGAAAAATCTACGCCTCTTAAATCAAGAATAGTACCCATGAGTTCGGCGATCTGCTTGGCAGTTCCTGGCGGCACCGTCGACTTGTTGACAATCAGACGGTATCCATCCATTTCTTCTGCGATCCTTTTTGCTGCAGATAAAAAATAAGACAAGTCGCAAGCTCCCAAAGAATCGGAAGGAGTGGGGACGGCAAGAAAGCAGACCGATGCAGAGAGGACAGCCTCTGAATAGGAGCTTGTAAAGAGAAGTCGCTTTGAAGCTGCATTTCTTAATACCATCTCCTGAAGACCGGGTTCATAGAAGGGGATGACACCTTGTTGCAGCAGGTCTATCTTGCTTGCATCGATATCAAGACAGGTTACCGTATGGCCCATTTCTGCAAAACAAGCTCCTGTCACAAGGCCTACATATCCGGTTCCAACGACGAGAATGTGCATGAAAATCCCTTGGTAATTTCCTAAAAAATCTAGCAGAAAGGAGCGTTTCCCGGCAATGTTCGGTTTAAAAGCACTCCTTCTTTGAGTTCATAAATCTCATCGCACAAAGAAGCAAACTCCGGGTCATGAGTGACGACGATGAGGGCTTTATCCTGTTTCTTGGCGCAGCCGAGAAGAAGCTCTTGGATCTGACGGGCATGTGCAGCATCCAGGTTGCCTGTTGGCTCGTCGGCGAGGATAAGAGAGGGGTTATTACAAAAAGCGCGGGCAAGGGACGCTCTTTGTTTTTCTCCGCCGGAAAGGAGCTTTGCAGGGAGATCTTTCTTCCCTATAAGGCCGATCTCTTCAAGAAGAGAAAGGGCGTTTTGATGTGAAGGACTGCCTTGATGGGTGGGTTGTCTCCCGATCTTTGCGGGCATAAGGACATTGTCGAGCACGGAGTATTCTTCAAGCAGATGGAAAGACTGGAAGATAAATCCGATATGCCGGTTGCGCAAAGCGGGGAGAAATGCTTTGCGGGTAGACTCACCACAGAGGATAATCTCTCCCTCATCGGGGCTGTCCAAGGTTCCGAAGATATGTAGGAGTGTGCTCTTGCCGCAGCCAGATTTACCGCAGATCGCAATAGATTTGCCAAAAGAAGCGGTCAAAGAGACATCTTTTAGGATACAAATAGGTTCTGATCCTGGGTAGGTTTTTCTAAGATGGGAAGCTTGGAGGGCGATCATGTTTCAGACCTCAGGATGCTGGAGGGTTGAAGGCGGCACGCTTTATACGCCGGGATCAATCCTGCTATTAAAGAGAGCAGAGGCGTGGTGATTAGGATGAACCATACCGCTCTAGAGCTGAGAGTGTTTGGCAAAGAAGCTCCGTAGAAGGTTGTTTGGAAAGCATCATGACCTTGGAGCATGCTGAGTATTTGTACGATCGTATCGATATGATGCAAGGTGAGAAGCGCAGAGAAAAGTCCTATCACACTGCCGATCAACCCAACGACAATGCCGCAGCTGCCAAAAAGAAGGGCTATGCTTTTTTTGCAAGCTCCCATAGCTTGGAGGATGCCGATCTCTTTTTTCTTGTCGTTCACAAGAAGGATGAGGAAGGAAATAATATTGCAGCAAGCGACAATTAAGATGATGATGCCGACAAGCGAGAAAAGATATTTATCACTTTGGAACTGCTGGAGCAGATCTTTGGCAAAGTCGTAATCGCGATATGTGGAGACATTCCAGTAGGAGCTGATCTCTTGTTCGCAAAGAGCGGCTTCAATGTCCGCTTTAATGTTTTCCGCAGATTGCAGATCATCAAACCAAACCTGGACGCCATTGAGAGCGATCCTATCAAAAGTAAAAGAGCTATTCGAAGAGTTGATCATCCGAGGGATAGAGGAGGGGACTAAGAGACACTTATTGCCCACTGATAAAACGCCAGGATCATAGAATCCGGCCACAAAGACGGCGAGCCTCTGCTCTTGCAGAGCGCTTGCTGTCGAAGAATTATAGGAGAGAAACCCACGATCTCCTAAGAGCACTCCGTTGTCTCGAAAGCTTTTAGGAAGCAGGATTCCAGGCTCTTGAGAGAGGTTTACAGGCAGGTGGAGATGGGCCTTTTGCTCATAAGGCCAAGGGGAGGTGAGAGAGGGAATCTTTTTATATTTGCTGATGCGCAGATCTTTCCAGGGAAGAATCCCCTGAACGCCAATCCCTTGAAGAGTGCCTTGGGTGAAGAACTGAAGGTCTTTTAGCTGGTTTGCATTAGAAAGGGAGTTGTTATCTAGATGCACGGCAAAAGTAAGGGTCCCCTCTATAATCAGCGGAAGAGAGGAGGGGTTGGGATGGTTCCAAGGTATTTGCCATAGGCCTTCTTGGATGCGCAGGGTTCCTTTTTCGAGTTTTGCATGAGGAAAAGGGAGAGAAGGCGTATTTTTTTGAGTTAGTAAGAGATATTGCAGCGCATTTTCTTGAAAGACTCCATAAACTATAAAAGAGCCTTCTTTAGGGAGCATATGCTTAGGGATTTCGAAGTAAGGAACCGAGGTTTCCATTTCTTGAATCTCGATGGAGGAGAGAAGAGGTGATAGCAGCTCTCTAAAGGTCTCTTCTGATCTTACAAGATCTGGCGCTCCATCTGACGCAAATCCTTCTAAGCGATAATTTGCAAGGAAGAAAAGATGGTTGATGTCTTTAAGGGTCGGATCTAAAAGAAGAGCGCTCATTGTTCTTGTATCGGAAGGGAAAGTCGATAGATAGGAGACTTGGGTTAAAAAGTTGAGAGTTTCTTCTCCATTTTTATCAGGAGAATCGCCTCGAGATCGAAGAAGCTGGAGTTTGAGTAGAGCGCCGCTCATCTCATAATCTTGGTATCGCCAGTTCGTATGGTTTTTTTTCTGGTGTTCCAAAACGGAAAACAGTTTTTTTACAGGATCTACAAACTCCCCTTGGGCGTCTAGATGGGGAGATGGCCATAAAGGAGAAATCTCAGGGTCTTCTTCTGGATTATAAGGGTTGCTTGTACTAGAGGCTTGTTTTTCCCCAATGGTCTTGCTTCCATAATAAGAAGAAGAACTTACAGAGTCGATCTTATAGTAATAGGAGCGGTAGTATTCTGAAGTAGGGGTTATTCGAATGGGAGCGTTAAGATCTGTGAGCTTTTTAAGCCAAGAGACCTCCATTCCTTCAGTAACGGATAGAAAGACAACAAGAAGCCATACAACTAAAGAAATAACGGCCACGGACATCATAGCGATGAGCGTGACCGACAGTTGTTTTTTTCTTGGGACCAAATATTTTAAAGCGATCGAAAGCTCAAACATAGGATCCCGAGGGGGATAGCTTATTTAGCTTCTTTAAAGACAACGTGCTTTTTAAGCTTCTTGTCATATTTTTTTAGCTCAAGACGCTCTGTTGTGTTTCTCTTGTTTTTATTTGTCCAGTAGCACTCAGAACTTTCAGTGCTTTTGAGCTTAATATTTTCGCGCGCGCCCTTTGCCATGTTGTACCTCAAAAGATTAAAGATAAAGATGCCATCAAATTGTAGGAGAGAGGCTAATATCTCACAAGGATATTTCTATATATTGCAAAAAAAATATCAAATCTTTATTTATCGGTAGTATGGAAAAAATTAGGTGCTATGTGAAATGGCTATGCTCTATATCGTGTTGTCTGGCTTGCTTTGTCTTTGGCGAGCAGCCGTCGGATTCCTCTTTAGAACAAGAACTCGCCCATCAGTTTGGCCTTGATGAAGTGCTTCCTTCCTCTTCTTTAGAAAAAATTAAGAACTTAAAAGAATTGGAAGTGTCACTCAGCGACTTATATCCCGGATTGGAGGAAGAGTCTATCCGAGCAAGCCAAGAGAAGGCATCGGCTTCTTTGGGCTCAGATTGTCTGCAGAAAGCTCCATAGAAGAGTTTAAGGAAATTCTTGTCATAGGTTCCAAGGAAAGAGGGGAAGGCCCTAACTTCTGAAAGACGTGGTAGCCAAGCCCTGCAATCATCGCTGCGTTATCGAGACTCAGTCCCTTGGGGGGCCAAAATATCGGCAGATCGATCCGAGAAAATAGTTCTCGTAGTCTTTGGTTTTGGCTGACGCCTCCTCCAACGTAGATAGCTTTGCATCCAAACGCCTTAGCTGCGCGTTCTGCTTTAGAAATGATATCTTTAAAGGCAACGTCTTGGACGCTAGCGGCAAGGTCAGCTTTTACGGCGTTGTTTAAAGGACAAGGGCCGTTTTTGCCTCCATTCTGTCCGTAGATCGTATAAAAGACATTTGTCTTAAGACCGCTAAAGGAAAAGTCAAAAGGATTGTTTTTTACCTTTCCGGCTTTTAAGGAAAAAGAAGAGGGGTTGCCTTGTTGGGCTAGGAGCTCGATCGCAGGACCTCCAGGATAAGACAAGTCGAGAAGCTGTGCGATCTTGTCGAGAGCTTCTCCAAGAGCATCGTCTACGGTTGTTCCGATCATTTCATAGGACCCGATATCATGAATGAGAGCAAGAAATGTATGACCTCCTGAAAGGACAATGCCAAGACCAGGAAAAAGCAGTGAAGAGCTAGGCATCATGGCTGCGTAGAGATGCGCTTCTACGTGATTGACTCCAACAAAGGGTTTTTCCCAAGCAAAAGAGAGGGCCTTTGCAGCATGGAGTCCGATGAGAAGAGGGCCTATGAGGCCAGGGCCTTTAGCAACGCTGATGAGGTCGATCTCCTGGCTTTGGATGCCGGCTTCGATAAGAGCTGCCTGCAGGGTGCCTTGCAAAGCTAGGACGTGCTGTCTGCTGGCAAGCTCTGGAAAGACGCCGCCAAATTTCTCATGAAGATGTGCTTGGGATGCAATCACATTGGAAAGGATGACTTTTCCGTCTTGGACGACGGAAGCCGCTGTTTCATCACAAGTAGTTTCTATACCAAGTACGTACATGGGTCCCTTTTTTTTATGGAAGCATATCGAAAATCACCAAAAAATGCAGCAAGAATGGTTTTTGGTTGATATTGTTTGGAAATTTTTTTTTAAATCCCTATCTTGGAATAAAAGGATTTATATGCAATATGACTGGACTTTTTGGGTCTTGTTTCACCTAATCCTATTTTTCCTTCTTTATATAGATCTTCATTATATGCAGAGGAAGAAAGGGGGGATTACTCTTTCGAGTGCAATAGGATGGAGCATAGGATGGATTGTCTTATCTCTTGTATTTAATTTTGGGATCTATCTCTATGCAGGCAAGGAAGCCGCTCTATCTTTTTTGACGGGCTATCTTATAGAAAAGTCTTTAAGCATCGATAATATTTTTGTTTTTTTAATCATTTTTTCTTTTTTTCAAATAGACAAAAAAGAGCAGCACCGCATTTTGTACCTTGGGATCTTGGGAGCTTTAGTGCTTCGTTTGGGGTTTATTTTAAGCGGAGTTTCTCTTTTGCACCGCTTTGCATGGATGTACTATGTTTTAGGGGCTTTTTTATGTATAACTGCCCTGCGGTTTGCCGTACAAAAAGAGACTGCATGGGATATTAAAAAGAGCTGGATTCTATGCTTTTTTACTCGCCATTTTAGAATAGCCTCGGAAGAAAATTCTCGTTATTTTTTCATCAGACAAAAAGGTAAAATCTATTGTACCCGACTCTTGCTCGCTCTCATTATGGTAGAAAGCGCCGATCTCATATTTGCAATCGACTCAATCCCTGCAATCCTCGCCATTACGACAGAGCCATTTTTAGTGTATACATCCAACATATGTGCCATCTTAGGGCTTCGATCTCTATATTTTGTCGTGAGCCATTTCCATGAACAGTTCCAATATTTAAAATGGGCTCTTGCAGCTGTCTTATTCTTTGTAGGAGGGAAGATGCTCCTTTCTTCCATATATCCGATCTCCGTCGGAGTGTCTTTAGGAGTGATCGCTGCGATATTTTTAACAGCCGCTCTTTGCAGTTTTTTGTCTAGGAGATCTACTTAAAAAAAACCACCTCAGTTTTTGGTTCTTTATGCATTCAGTGTAGCTTTGGTGATTTGCTGATTCAAATAACCAATATTGCTAGTAATAGTTTGTAGCTCTTTCTGGCTTAATGGGAAGTCGCTTGGCCCCAAGTTGGTCCAGGAGACTTCTTTATTGATTTGTTCATAGCTTGCAGCCTGGCGGTAGCAATTGGTGCTGGTATTAAACACATACTCAGGTTGAAGACCGAAGATCACATAGAGTTCGTTTAAAACTTTCCCGCAAGCCTTGGAGGAAGTGTCTAAATTTGCACTAGCAGTTGGATTTAGTTGTCCCTTATGAAAGTTATAGTTGAGATCAGCTTGCCCTAAAAGGTCGTACCCATAGGGGGAAAAATACAGGTTTTGCGAAGGAGAACAACAGGGAGGAACCGCGTTTATAGGATAGGAATTTACTAAATATCCCATTGCAGTATAAGCCTGAACAAATCCTTCGTAATTATTATTATTTACTGCGGCTTGCTCATCGCTCAGCATACTAGTGAGCATTGACAGTAGAGTTTGATAGTCGTCTTTCGGGGTGGCGGAGCTGCCGTTGCATATGCCTTCTAAAAACTGCATTTGCTGATCTGGAGGCACTCCTGCTTGGGTTAAATAGGGTGCCAGGCGCTCTAGCTCTAAAGGCGAGATAGATGGAGTTCCCTCTACCGGTATATTCTTCCCCGTATCAATAGTGGGAGGGGGGATAATCTTCTCATTATGAATCTCCATGTGATTTCTCCTAAAAACAACTCTTCAACTTAATTTTATGCAAAAGTGATTAAAAAATCAAATTTTTATTATTAAATGGGTGTAAATAAAAGTTTTAGGCCGCTCTTTCAAACACTGGGCTGACACGGCGCC
>CAMFIG010000035.1 GCA_945952445.1 uncultured Chlamydiae bacterium | reverse complement strand
GCGCCGTGTCAGCCCAGTGTTTGAAAGAGCGGCCTAAAACTTTTATTTACACCCCCAACCACTATACTTTTTGAAGTAGGGTGTGGACCTTCAGAAAGGGCTGAGCGTATTGTCAAAAAAGGGAAGAACTTTTACGGCATCGATATCAACAAACGGTATGTTGAGTTATCTCAGAAGATGTTTTTAGAGAAAAAAATACAAAAAAAAGCGCAAGCTAGCCAGTTTTCTGTGAATGACCTGACTGTTGAGAATTTTCCTGTTAAAGCGAAAAAAAGTTTAATTGTATTTCCCTTCAATCTTTTAGGCAACCTTTCCGATTTTCACATCGTTTTATCCAACATTATGGATATCGGCCAAGACTTTTGCTTTTCGGTCTATAAGATTAACGACGATGTGAAAAAATCGCGACTGGAGTATTACTCTAAATGTGGCTGTCAACAGATCCGCTATACGACTACTCCTGTTGGGGATTTGTTTGATTCCGTGGATGGTTTGCATAGCTCTGCATTCAAAGTTTCTTATCTCGTTGAGATGCTCCATGGATTATTGGAACAGAAAAACAAGAAGGCGACGATTGTGATTCGGGATATGGATTCTATTGGATATTTAGTGTATATTCGAGATATTGCGGCGCTAAATTAATATGCAAAGGAAAATATGAAGCCATTTTTCAACTTAAGAGATCCCGAGATTGCTGAAAGAATAGTAGCTAAAAATGCGCTGGCGTTTGCTTTTGTAAACCAAATGCCTATAGTGCCTGGCCACACGCTTATTTGTCCTATCCGTGTAGCCAAAACTTGCGAAGAACTTACAGCAGAAGAATGGATGGCTATTCTTGATTTGAAGAAGATTGTATGCAAATCAATGTTCCAAGCTCTAGGAGCGGAAGGTTTTAACTTTGCATGGAATGAGGAGGAATCCGCAGGACAGACAGTTCCCCATTTCCATCTACATATTTTGCCTAGAAAAAATGGAGACCAAGGCATTTATCAGTATGAACCTAGGTCCTTTTTGTATAGACCAGGAACAAGAGCTATTTCTCCGAAAGAAGAACTTCTAGAGGTGGTAGCGCTTTTAAGAAAAGCGTTAAGTCTCAATTAAGAACGGGAGGCCTTCTTAGAGGGGGCCGTTCCTGCATTTGTAATGCTATGCCAGCCTTTGATTACCCATCTTATACCGGTCTCTACTTTTTCTATGAGCCGAAGAGCACTTACAGCAGCTCTGGTTGTGCATCGATCATCCATTCCTATTTCTTCCGCAGAAAATCCTTGGCGTATTGGTTTTATTCTTTGAGACAATAACTCTTGCTCATACCAAGCTTCTCGGATTGCCTGGGCTTTTTGAGCATTTGTTAAAGAAAGCCCTCGGCGGTTATGAAATGCATCTTCTCCTGATCCAAAATACAATCCCCCATTTTGGAAAAGTTTTGCTACAGCTTGATATACTTGGCTTTTTTCCGGGTGAATAAATCCACCCTTATAGGATGATTCTGAGAACCTTTTGATCCAAAGTTCATCTGGCCCTTTAGAAGGAGAGAAAAGAAATTGGGCTGTTTTATGCAGAGCTAATGCGCCTTGGTCAGTCTCAAATCGATACAGTGGTTTACCGTGGGCATTGGGAACATTGACACTGTGATCTCTTTTCTTGCGTTCATCCCAAAAATCCCATCCTTCGTTTCCGATTTGCATCTTCTCCACCTCTGAGAGGTGAGAATAATCAATGATTGCCGGACTTGCTTTTTGTGGAATCACTCTATCTTGGGGATGACACGTAATGAGAGTCCTTCCTTTCAATTGAGGAATCGCTTTTCCAGCTTCCAACATATTCCAACCTATGTGGGGAAGTAGTTTTTTACCAATCCAGCCAAGAAGTCCTTGGAAACTATCCAGAATAGCGGGAAGAGAAGAAAATGTTCGATCCAATACAGCAGGCCCAGTGCACTCCGGATGCATCTGTTTTAGACAAGCAACTACGGCTCCTCCAAAAGAATGTCCATAAAAACCGATCTTCTCAGGGCTTACTTTAAGATGTGTTTGAGCAAATTGTAAAACACTGTCTGCATCTAACAGAATTTGTTGGGTTGAGGTGGGATTCCCTTCGGATTGACCTACTCCCCGATAGTCGACAAACAAAAAATTGTAAGGTAGAGACTCTAAGTTAGCATACTCTAAAAGCCATGCTCCGGAAGCGCTGGAGCTTAGGCTAGCATTGGGCTCAAAACAGATGATAAGAGGCGCATTGGCAGGTAAATCTGCTCGTTGGGCAAAATGGCCCCGCAATGTTTTTTGGTCTGGTGAAGTGATTGTTACCGGATTTATTTTGTATTCACTTCCTCTCCAGCTTGCGTTTAATTCTCGTATGGAGGCGTTGACTGTTCTTTTATTAAAAATAAAAGTTGATGGAAGGAGGAGCATCATTCCAATTCTTCTTAAGGGGTAGCTGACCGCTTGGCAAATTTTAGAAATAGTGCTGGTATCAACCAATTTTTTATTCTCTTCGGTCCAAACAGCTTGAAATGAGTTGGGCTCTATCTGTCTTACGGTCATAATTCCTCCGGAATTTCGGTTGTAATTATATCAATAAAGATTGAAAATTTGAAACAATAAATATATTTGTTTTATGCTTGTGTGATTAAGATCAACGTAACTCAATTTTTTATTTTTATTGATGGGTTTATTTTTTTTTAGTAAAATGAGACGGACCGAGGAGGATTTGTGGTGCCAGTTGACAAGATCTATTTTTCAGCTTCTTGGAGTCCTTCTATAGAGAACTTAAATCCTGCATTAAAATCACTATCTCAAAAGATAGACTCCTTTTTTAAAAAAATTATTTTGTTTATTCCTAATTCTTTAGTAAAACCAATTATAAGATTTTTTGTATATCCAAGCTCTTCCTTTCTTTTTTATGCAGCAGTTTCAATATATAGATGTGTGTATTCGAAAAATTTATTTTATTTCGATATGGAGAAGCAGTCGGTTATCCAACAACATGGATACAGTGCACAGGCGATAGAAGCGACAACGCCCGATCAGGTAAAACTGCGAGGGCATTTTTTAAAACATCCACAGCATGATGGGAATCCTAACGCAAGAGTTCTGTTGTGTTTTCATGGCAATGGCGATTTTTATCAAAGCTCTACATCAAACTGGCTACGAGAGCTACTAGCATCTAATAAAGATGTCCCTTATAGTTTTTTGCTGTTCAATCCAAGAGGTGTCGCAAGTAGCCAAAGAGCAGGTTCTGATGAAGACACTTTGAAAATCGATGCGGAAAGCATGTATCAATTTGCTGTAGAAGGCTTGAAAATCCCAGAAAGCCGTTTGGATCTCTATGGCCATTCATTAGGAGGCGGTCAGGCAGCCAATTTAAAAGCCCTTCATCCCAGTACGGGAGGTCGTGTGTTTTTGGACAGGACCTTTGCGAGCTTAGATATGATGGTGAGCATGGTGTTTATGAATGCACGTCCTTGGATAAGAGATTTAGCGCGCAGGTTAGTGAAATATTGTGGTTGGGAATTTGATAATTATAGAGCTGTCAATCAGATTAAAGATCCTGTTGTTGTGTTTTCTCATGCAAGCGATTGCTCAATCCCAAAAAGCTGCTCATTAGCCCAATCCATTATTCAAAATGGACTTAAAGATGCACAAGCTCCAGTGCGGATTCTAGAATTTGGAGGTGGAAATGGAGTGGCTCATATGGATCCTTTAACCGGCTTTGCAAAACAAGATGGAGTAGAGCCTGTTTTAAACGCTTTTAATGTCTCTTGCGGGAAGGTTAGAGTGCATTGTGATGTAGGTTTTGGTAATGCTCTATATATTCGAGGCCAGGGGGCTGAACACTTGCATTGGAGCAAAGGGGTCTTAATGAAAAACGTAGATGCCAATACGTGGGAGCATGATTTTCAAAGCGCAGATATTTCAAAGCTCGAATTTAAATACCTTATCAACGACTCTCTCTGGGAAACAGGGAGAAATCGGACGAATTCAGCAAAGCAGTTAGACCCTTGCTTTGCGTAAAATAGCTTTGTTGTAAGTACTATTTGAAAATATCCTTGAGTTCTGGATGTTCGGGGATGTGAGCATCGAATTGAGCTCTCTCCCAGAAGGAGTTAACCGAAATAATTTTCTGGTCTTTCCCAGCCTTGAGAATATGCGTAACGTCCACTTTGGCTTCTCCGTGATCTACCTTGTAGTAAACTTCAAAAAAAATGCATGCCCAATATTCCTTAGCACCATTTACTTCTAGTGATTTTTCGATGATTTTTTTGATTATAATCTTGTTCAGTAAAGGAAACCAGTGCGCTAAACTTTTTTGATATCCCTGCAAATCCATAAGGCCTTCGCCTGGGCACATTTCTATGGCATTTGGAGCAAATAGACTAAAATCCATGGTGCATTTACTGAGTGCTTCTGCGTATAACTTGAATGTTTTCATAAATCCTCAGACTCTGGAAATAATAATTGAACGGGTTTTGGACAGACGGCAGAAGGGAGCCAATCGATAAAAATGGCTATATCATGCAAGGTTTCTGGATGAGAAAACGTTGTATGAAATTCCCATGATGAGGGCCCTTTTTTAATAGGATGCGATAATTGCAAAGGTAGAGCATGAGCTATGCCGTCTTTTCCGATCGGGATTGCAGAATGGACTATCGCTATTTCTGGAGGTTCCTGTTCGAAAATTGGTTCATTTTGAGACCAGATGAACAGGAACTTTTCAATGTCAATGAATTCCTGAACTCTTTTGGGCCTGGTAGCGCTATATAACACTTTGGGATCTATCTTGTTAAATAAGACAGTGCTTTTAGTGAATATAGCCTCTTTTGCCCATATCATACAGAGGGGATGAAATCCTTCTCTTTTAGTCATGCCGAATCTCCTTTAAATAGCCCCGGTACAACGAGTCGGATAGGCTCAGGGCAAATAATAGCAGCAGGCCAATCAATGAATAGAACGATGTTTTGATAATAGCCTGGAGATAGATTGTTCGAGTGAAATGTCCATTTCAATCCTTCTTGCTCGGGATGGGTCACCTGGAACGGAATTGCTTTTGCTTTCCCTTGAGCGTTTTTTTTCATGTTTGAATGGATTATAGCTACATTTGGAGGATTTTCAGTAAAAGATTTATCGTGATTTTTCCAGGTTTCGAAAAAACGATTAGTTGGAATAAACGCGCGGCATCTTCCGGGCCGTGCTGTCATAAAGAGGGTTTTTTTGTCTATGCCGCTTAATATGAGCTTGTCCGATTCACACAAGCAATCTTCGGCGGATATCATGAATAGGAAATGATACTTGCTTTGATCTTCTCCTGCATAAGATTCCATGAAGCTCCTCTTTTCTCAGTTGAATTTCCTTGTAATCTGGAAATGGTTTTTTTTCAATTCTTTTATTTTTCTTTTTTTCTATAATCTAAGGCATAAATTGAGTGAGGATCTATGAAAGCTTTTGATGAATTATTAGAGGTAGCGACACGATTGAACTCTCCTGATGGATGTCCTTGGGATCTCAAGCAGACGTTCTTTTCCTTGCAGCCCTATGTCCTTGAAGAGGCGCACGAGTTGATAGAGGCTGTAGATGGACAGAAGGACGAGGAGATTGTTGAAGAGTTAGGCGATTTGCTCTATACGGTGATTTTCTACGCAAAAATTGCAGAAAAGGAAGGCAGATTTCGGATGGAAGAAATCATCAATGCTGTCAAAGAAAAACTCATCCGTCGCCATCCTCATGTATTTGGGTCAGGATCTGCAAAGACAGAAGAAGAGGTGATCTCTGCGTGGCATAAGATCAAGCAGGAAGAGGTTGGGAAACAGTATAGAAAAAGCGCTTTGGATGGGGTTCCAGATAGCTTGCCATCTATTGCAAAAGCCCAAAAAATGATCAAGGTGTTTTTCCGAAAAAAATTTATGGAACAGCCTTCCATAGAAGATCTTTCGGAAGAGGAAGTGGGACGTCGTTTATGGGATGTGCTGCTGCAAGCGGAATCTTCTGGAGTGGATGCGGAAAGTGCTTTGAGGCGGACTTTAAGCTTGGAAAAGAAAGCTTTTTCAGAGTGGGAATCTTCTTAAATCTTGCAAACATTTTTTGTGTACTATTTTTAGAGGGTGCTCTAATCTGGTTTTTTTCATCACTTGCAACTTACAGGCTGTATGCAGAAGAAATGGATTTGTACCTCATTGATTCTTTCCGCGGGATGGCTTCCTCTCATGGCAGAGGAACAGAAAGGGGAATGGGACCTGTTCACTGAGTTCGTATATATGCGAAGAGCGGATGGAAAGGATAATGCATTGATCCTGGATTCCGGGGAAAAAGAGGTTGACTCGGGAGACCTGGTCAATGATTTTGGTTTTGAACCGGGATTTCGGGTGGGCTTAGCGTATGTGCCCGATGTCAAGTCGATGTATGTAGCTAACTTTCTTTACGTATCAGAGTGGGAAGCCTCCAAGACAAAGAGTGCGGGAGGGACATTGTCTTTTCCATTTCATGAGTCTGATTTTACAGAGGATTTTTTTGGGGCTGATGAGGCAAGAGCTAAGTATACTTCCTTATTCTACACATTTGATTTGAATTATTGGAGAGATTTCAGCCGGCGTGAACAAGACTATTTTGCGATCTCTGGTATTTTTGGAATCCGGTTTGCGCACGTCAATGAATATTGTTCACTCCATTTTGTGGACCAAAGCTACGGCGATTATTGGGCGTCTACACAAAATAACCTCATTGGAATCCAAGGAGGGGGGAATTTTCAGATTAATCCGACCTCGCGATTTAGCTGGAATTTAGGAGCTCTCGTGGGAATTGGTCTTAACCAAGCGCAGAATCATGTTTCTTTACAAGATCAGAATGACTCTGTAACCGTGCGGAAATTTCGTAAAGAAACGTGGCAAAGCGTCATATTTGTCGATGCGACAACGAGTTTTGGGTATCAGGTATTGCCTTGGGCTAATCTTCATATCGGATATGAAGCTTTGTATTTTTCCGGGCTTGCGTTAGCTCCAGCGCAGCTCAGCCATAGCACTTCAGATGGAAGGACCCACCTGGCTACGAAGGGGTACATTGTCGTACACGGTCTCTTTGCCGGCGTGAGGTTTAATTTTTAAAGAAAAAGGCCGGAGATTATCCCTTGGCATGAAGCTGCATCCTTAAGGCTGCTACCTTCCGATCCTGACCTGGTTCGGATCGCTGCATTCCAAGAGGTCCCCGGCACAATGGTGCTTATTATAGGATTTTTTCTCTTTTCTATCAATTATATAAGGTTTTTTTTGTCTATTATCGAGATTCCTCTTTCTGGTTTCTAATTTTTTCTATCTGGGTTTCTGGATAGAATTGGGAGAGGATCTTAGGAGCATCTAGCCCCTGTTTTGCCATGATTTGTGCAGAATGCAAGCAAAGACCGACGCCACTTCCAGCGCCATATCCTTTAAATTGGACCAGATCTCCATGGACGTGGACCGAAAAATCATTGCTCTTTAGACGGTGGGCTCCCAGGGCTTTTTGCAAATCGAAAAACGAGATCGTTTGAGTGGAAGTTCCATTGCCAAGACGGATGGCGTAGATTTTTCCGGAGTTTTTTTCTGAGTAAAGAGAAAATGTGCTCACGGAAGGAAGGTGAGCTAGTTCTGCTAGTTCTTCTTTACGGATCTGAAAAGACCATGCAAAGCGCTCTTTTTGCGACTCTAGGCTAGAAAGAGAGATCCCTTTTGGCGTAGGGGTGTTTTTGCGGAAGACAGAGGAGAAGGAAGCTGTTTTCCCAGCACAGTTTTCTGTCCATGTTGTTGGGAAGGATTGTTGTTTATATGTGAGAATAGCATGGCGTGTGCGGTTGATCGCTTCTTCTAGGTCTATATTTTGCAATGTGATGCCATATCCATCGTAATGAGCTTCTTCTGCCGTGATATGCCAGGGGGCAGATCGGGCCTGATCCGCCAAATGGTAGGCTTGAGTTCGGGCTACGATCGCAATAGAGCAAAGTGCTTCCATGTCGAAATTTTGAAAAGATTCTGCAGTCAGTGTCGACTTAAGATAGCTTTCTATATCGACTTCATTGATGATTCTGAGTTTGCCTTCGATATCATAGATTTCTATGCAACCTTTGTATTGCTTGCCGTTGATAAAAATGGCAGCCTCAGATCCGGATGGAACAATCCTCATTTGGAAAACGCCAGGAAGTAAATCTCCCCATACCATGCCATTTTCTGTATGTGCAAGCCTGCCCCTTTTAGGAAAGACCCCATTAGAAAGGAGGACATTCGTAGTGGGGTGGTATAAAGCATAGCTTCCCTTTACTTCTAAGAGGACTTTTTCTGTATTTTGGCACAGTAAAACTTTTAAAGTTTCTGGCTTTGTCGATTGGATGGGATCGACAGGCAGGTGTCCTACTTGCGAAAAAACGGGGGTTGTAGGAGCTAAACTGGCTAAACAGGCGCTTAAAACAATGGGAATGTATTTAATCATTGTGGAATTTCTCCCTCATTAAATTTGGATGGTATAGGACGGCCTAAGTGGGCGTAAGCACTCCGAGTGGCCTCCCTGCCTCGGGGTGTTCTTTTCATAAATCCTTGCATAATTAGATAGGGTTCATAGACTTCAGCGAGGGTGTCAGCTTCTTCTCCGACTGCAACAGCTAAAGTGCTGATGCCGACTGGGCCCCCGCCGTAATGCTCAATCAATACTTGCAAAATCTTTTTATCCATCTCATCGAGTCCCATATGGTCGATAGAAAGCATAGCTAAAGCTGACTGAACAGTTTGTTGGTCTACGGAATGTTTTTTCTTAATTTGGGCAAAGTCTCTTACCCAGCGTAGGAGGTTATTGGCAATCCGCGGAGTTCCTCTCGACCGAAGGGCAATCTCTTGGGCTCCTTCTTCTTGAAGTTGCATCTTCAAAATTTGAGACGAGCGGAGGATGATGTTTAGCAGCGTACTTGGAGGATAGTAATCCAGTCGGTAGGTAAATGGGAAGCGAGAGCGCATAGGTGCGGTCAGTAAACCGACTCGTGTTGTAGCCCCGATCAACGTGAAACGATTGAGTTTGACTTGGACGCTGCGAGCACTCGGGCCGCTATCGATCATGAGATCCAAAACGTAATCTTCCATTGCAGGGTATAAATATTCTTCAACGACTCGGCTCATTCGGTGGATCTCGTCGATAAATAAAATATCGCCTTCTTTGAGGTTTGTTAAAAGACCTGCTAGGTCGCCTGCTTTTTCAATGACAGGGCCTGATGTTAAAGTCAGATTCGTCCCCATGGCTTTAGAGATGATGTGCGCAAGCGTTGTTTTCCCAAGGCCGGGAGGACCGTAAAACAAACAGTGGGAAAGAGGTTCGTTTCTTTGTTTGGCAGCTCCGATGATTACTTCGAGGCGTTCTCGTACGCTTTCTTGCCCGCAGAAGTCCTCGAGATGTTGAGGTCTCAAAGGCTTTTCGAAGATTTCATCGGCTTGAGTCCACGAAGATTCGATATATGGTTCTTTTTGTTCTTGGCCCATAAGGAGACTTGAAAGTTAGGTTGTCTTTAAAAAGTCTAGCAAGAAATCTAATTCAAGCGCTATATCTAATGCATTCCGCTGAAAAATAATGAGGTATCAAAAGATGAGTCTCCAATCAGATCGTTGGATTCGGGAAATGGCAATCGAGCATGGAATGATCGACCCTTTTGTTGAACAGCAAGTTCGTTATAATGCTGAAGGTAAAAAGGTCATTAGTTTTGGGCTTTCCAGTTATGGATATGACTTGCGAGTTTCCAATGAGTTTATGGTGTTTACAAATGTATATAATACTATTGTAGATCCTAAGGATTTCAATGAGAATTCTTTTGTATATCTAGAGACGGGAGAGTGCATTATTCCTCCTAATTCTTTTGCTCTTGCTAGAAGTGTCGAATATTTCCGTATTCCGAGAGATGTTTTAACGGTATGTTTAGGGAAATCCACCTATGCTCGATGCGGCATTATTGTGAATGTGACTCCTTTTGAGCCGGAGTGGGAGGGGCATGTAACTTTGGAGATCTCCAATACAACGCCGCTGCCTGCAAAAATTTACGCTTATGAGGGGTTGGCTCAGGTGTTGTTTTATAAAGGATCTGAAGTATGTGAAACTTCCTATGCCGATCGTCAAGGGAAGTATATGAAGCAGCTTAACATTACGCTGCCAGTTGCTTAAGGGTTTGTTCTTTAGTTGTTTACGCTTTCTTTTTTTGTTGGATTTTTATCTGAGGTGGAAAAAAAAGAAAGATTCGTTAGAATCGGGTTTGAGGGTGTGGGTTTCTTGAAAGGGTAGATATGTGGCAGGTCAATAGTAAAAGAGCGTATTCGGCAAAATCCGTTTTCATCTCTAGAGATAGAGGGAAATGGGATTGGATTGTTCGCTCTTGGTGGATGTTGTTATTTTGGGGGATCTGCTTTGGATTATATTCTCACGCTGTTCACAAAAAAAAGGTCGCTTATTCGGAATTAAAGCAGAAGATTACAGAACTTGAATCGGCAAAGCAGCTACTGCTTGCGGAAAAAGAAGATCTATTGCTTCAGATCCATAGCCAAAATGATGAAGCCTGGACAGAAATGGTACTCAAAAAAAAGCTCGGATTAGTCCCTGCTGGCCAGCAAAAGGTGTATTTTCAACAAGACAGCGACTAGGGAGTCGTGACAACTCTAATTCTTTGTTTTTTCTTACTCTTCTTTTTATTTTGTTTAGCAGCCGCTTCGGCAGCCGAAACAGCTATGTTTTCCCTTTCATCCATGCAGGTTAAAACTTTCCGAAAAGATACGGATCCAAGAAAGAGGCTTGTTGCTTTTTTGCTTTCGAATCCCAAAGATCTTCTTGTGACATTGATTATCTTAATTGTGATTATTAGCCTGGTGATTCAAAACATCGTATCGACGATGTTTCAGGAAAATGCAAGCTGGTTTCTCAACGTAGGGATTCCTCTTTGTTTGAATCTTATTCTAGGAGAGATGATTCCAAAGTCGCTTGCTCTACCGAATAATGTATGGATTTCTTGCAAAACAGCTCACATGCTTTCTCGATTAAGAAAGCTTCTATTGCCTGTAAGAATCGTACTCATTACAGTGACGAACTGGGTTGTAAACTTTTTGTTTTTTTTCTTGCAGAAAGAGAGAGAGATTTCAACAGACGAACTGCAGCATGCATTAAAGACATCGAAAGAGATGGGGGTTTTAAATCCGGATGAAGCAGAGCTCATCCGGGGGTATCTTTATTTGCAAGATTCTACTGTGAAAGAATGGATGAGGCCTCGAGAAGAGGTGATCTACCTAGACCTTGACGAGCCGATTTCTAAATTGCTTCATTTACTTGTAGACCAAGAATGCACTCGCATCCCCCTCTGTGATGGAAGCTTAGATAAGATATTAGGTATCGTTTCAAGTCGTCTTTTTTTTCTGCATCGCCCTCAGATTGCAGAGACGAAAGATTTGCTCGCCATTCTTAAAAAACCATTTTTTGTTCCGGAGACAATGCAAGCAGATCTTCTCCTTAGACAGTTATATGAGATGAAGGAGTCGCTCGCTGTTGTAGTCGATGAGTATGGGTCTATTTCAGGAATTATTGCCCTGGAGGATCTTGTAGAAGTCGTAATTGGAGAGATTGCAGACAGGCGAGATGAGAAACTGTCTTATTCTCGTTCAGGAAAGGATATTATCATTGCGAGTGGTAAGCTGGAGCTTTCTGAGTTTGCCAGTATCTTTGATGTCTATTTGGAAAGCGAGAATAATATGGTGACTTTAGGGGGGTGGCTTACAGAGCAGCTCGGAGATATCCCTAAAGCCGGCACCAAATATGAAGCACACGGTTTTTTATTTCACGTGCTTGCCGCAGATCCTAATCGAGTGCGGAGGATTTATGTGCGGAAGTTGGCATCTAGCATACCGAAGAGAAGGATGAAAGAGGAATAGATGGAATCTTGGAAGTGGTTTTTTTTTCTTACTCTTTCCTGCATTGCAACCCAATCTTTCTTTGGAATGTTGGAGATGGCCTGCGTTTCTTTCAATAAGGTGAGGCTCCAGTATTATATTAGCGAGAAATACAAAAGCGCAATTTGGCTTAACACCTTGTTAAATCGGCCTTCTTGGCTTTTTGGAACCACGCTAATCATGGTGAATGCCTCTCTATTGATCGGATCGGAGTCGTCACGGCGCTTGTATGAATCTTTAGGAATCAGCCCGGGGTGGGCTCCGATTACACAGGCGTTTTTGGTTCTCGTCTTTGCTGAGATTGTCCCGCTGTTTATAGGGCGTCGTTATGCGGAGTTCGCTGCAAGATTGGGGGTTCCTATTTTATATTTTTTTGCACATCTGCTTCGTCCTTTGATTTGGACTATTGATATGTTATGTCGATTTATCAACCACATCTTAGGCCTTCGCTTAGTAAATGATTTGTACTTAAGCCGGGAAGAATTGCAAAATGTCATTGAAGAAAGAGAAGAGACGGTAACTGCTCAAGAAAAAACAGATCTCAATACGGTCGTTTCGAATATCTTTTCTTTAAAGTCAAAAACAGCCAAAGAATTGATGAGGCCTATTGAAGAGGTCTTTTCCTTAGCTTCTTCGGCGACTGTTGGCGAATTGAGAAAAGCACTGCTGGATCAATATGTTCCTTATGCCCCTCTTTACCACAAAGACCTGCGCCATATCATTGCGATTATCTATCCCAGAGATCTTTTGCGTCTTTCGGATGCAAAAAAGATTCGAGAGCATGCTCGTTCTGCATGGTTTATTACAGAAACCATGTCTGCGTTGCAGATTTTAAAGCAGTTTCGAAAAAACAACCAGAGCGTTGCTGTGGTTCTTAGCGAAAATGGCTCCGCTGTTGGGATTTTGACACTCGATGAGCTGATTGATACGATCTTTGGCAAGATAGATGCCTGGATGTCTTTTGGAGAAATTGCTCCCAAAACACACCAAGTTGTCTTAGACCGTGCATTTCCTGCAGATATGCTTTTGAGCGATTTTAATCAGACGTATCAAGTTCGTTTGGAGTTTAAAGAGGCTAAGACATTGCTTGAGGCGATGCAGGTTGCTTTAGGGCATACTCCTGTAGAAGGGGAGATCGTTCGTGTAGATCAATTTGAACTCATGGTTGAAGAATCTACATTCATAGGACCTAAAACAATTTCAGTTCGTACGATTTATTGAGTGAAGTGCCTTGGTTTAGATTTTTAATGCGTTTCTCACTTTTTTACCAAGACCGAAAAGACGCTCTTTTGGTTCATTAGAGAAGACAAAACGAACATAATTTGCTGCCATTTCTCCCCAGCCAACCATTGGAGTCGTTGCTATTTTGGCTTCTTTAAACAGCTTTTCTGTTAGCTCTGTAGAAGTCATTCCATAAGGTGTTGCATCTAGAAGCAAAGACCAACCTCCGTGGGGAGGGATCGCTGAAAGACCTCTCAGCTCATGAAGTAAAATATCTCGTCTCTCTTCCCATGTAGACAAAGCTGCCTGTAATCCATCATCTGAAGCGTTTAAGCCTGCAGCTACTCCTGCCATGCTAATACCTGTTTGGCATACGACATTTGAGATGCTCACTAAGCCAATATCGTTCATAATAGCTTTTGGGCCTACTATCCAACCCACGCGCCAACCTATCATTCTTAATTCTTTAGAAGCGGCTCCTGCGGTAATGGTGCGCTCTTTCATATTAGGTAAGGATGCAGGATGAACTAAGGGGCGATTGTCATATAGGATGCGCTCCATGGCGGCGTCATAAAGGAGCCAGGCATCGGTTTGTATAGAGACTCGTGCAACTACTTCCCACTCTTCTTTTGTCAATATATGGCCTGTCGGCATGCCGGGACTGATCAATATAATCCTAGTATGAGAGGATGCAGCTTTTTCAAGAGCCTGGATATTTAAACGCCAACCGTCTGCAGACGGAATAAGAGGGACAAATATGGGAATGCCTCCGGCTATCCGTATGCGATTGATAATCCCTGCATATGTAGGATCTGTGACTATGACTTCATCTCCTGGTTCAATCAATGCTAGAAGACAATTCAAAATACCTGACATGCCGCCAGCTGTAATGATGCACTCAGACTGCCAATCGTAGGTATTGCCCGAGCTTCTTGAAACTCGATCTGTGGCAGCTTTTCTTAAAACGTCTTGGCCCAAAAATGGTAAGTAGCTGTTGTTGGCATCTGCTCCAATGCTATTTTTTGTGACTTCGATAGCAATCGCAGGAGGTGGGATGTCTGTGTCTAAGTTTTCTAGACGCAGTATTTCTGGATCATGGGCTGCATCAGCAGCATTGCCCATCCGATCGACTCCAATTCCGGGGACTTTGTTCAATCTGGATACTCTCGAAAGTCTAGGCATGGAAGGCTCCTGTAAAGTTGAAATTACTGATAATGTTAAGGTGTTTTCTTCTTTTTGTCAATTTGTATAAATTTGACAATATGTCTATTTTTGTGTATAATTTAAGATTTAAAAGAGGAGAGGTTTTATGAGGAAAAGTGAATTTTCCATGGTGTGGAAACAATATGAACCATTGATCCAAGCCATTGTTGAGCTTTTTCATCCTTTTGTAGAAGCGGCAGTCCATGATCTTAAGCAGGGGAAGGTTGTTGCTATTTACCATAACATTTCTCAAAGAAAAGTTGGAGAACCCTCGCCGCTTAAAGAACTAAAAGTGGAAATTGAAAATTTCCCGGATTTTTTCTCTCCATATTACAAACAAAACTGGGATGGAAGGCCTCTTAAATGCACTTCAATCACAATGAGAAACAAAAAAGGGATTCCCATTGGGTTAATTTGCATAAATGCAGACGTTAGTGTTTTTCAAGATAGTTGTCGGTTTTTAGAATCTTTTTTACAAATCAAGGGCAAAGCAGATAATCCTATTGAGATATTCGGTAGCGAATGTGAGTCTCAATCAGAAAATATCATTCAGCAATTCTTAGAGGAAAAGCATTTGTCCTTAGATCGTTTGAGCCGAGATCAAAAAAAGGAGCTTGTTCAAAGGCTTTATCGGAAAGGTGTTTTTAATTTCAAAAACGCAGCGCCATTTATAGCGAAAAAGATACGCTCGTCCAGAGCTAGCATTTATAATTACATCAAGCAGATAGGGGAGTAGGTTGTAAAGTTCTATTTGAATGTATTTTGTTCACGGTGCTCGGGTTTTCGATTTTAAATTTCGAAATAGATAGAGGTTATTTTATGCGATCTACAACCTGTAAATGTTCCACAAGATCATGAAAAAAAGATGTTGACCAAATGGCTATTTTTCGTTTATCTGGGATAAACATTGCAACATCAGACTTTGCTAATTCCCAATCAACCTCTTCTATTTTTGCATGTATTCTTGCTAGCAATTCACTTTCTCCAAATTTTTCGTCTGGATGTAGGTGCTTAGTTTGATACATTCGCGCTCTGAGATGGGCTAAATTTAGCGAAATGCCGTTTTGTATATACCAGATTACATCATACCAATCGCGTCCTTTGATCCGTCTTCCCCAATTTCGGCAAAGAGCCGCGTGCATTTTACCTCCAAATAAGTCGACAACTGTATAAGAGGAGATGTAAAAAGGAATAGGATTTTTAACAAGTCTGCTTTCTGGAGGTAAGTGTATAAGAGGGGGATCGGTGTCGATCTCGAGTTTAATTTGGATTTTTTGTTCTGGATGAATTCCCTGTATTTTTGTTTTTTCATGGATCGATAACAACATCAAAAGAGTGGTTCCTTTCAGAAATGCAGACCAGATTCCGGTCTCAGCATTCTTTTTGCGTAAGTCGATATCTACCTCAAAGCCCATCGCTTTTAATTCTTGGTTCATTCCATGAAGAAATGGAGAGAAATCAAAATCCGAATCGGGTTTTAAAAGAGAGAAATCAAGGTCCTCGCTGTATCGATCTAAACCATACAAAATCCGCAATGCCGTCCCTCCATAAAAAACCGCATGTTGAAAAAAATGGTGGCGAGCTAGTCCTAAAAGAGCTGTTTGTTGTAAAACTTCTCTTAGTTTATCGATTTGAGGCATAGTATCTGGATAGCTATTAAGCATTTGCTTGATATTTGAGTCGAAATTCATAGAACTCCTATTAAATCTGCTAGATAATGAACATGTTTCGCTCGGTAGGATTTTGTTATCTCTTCTAATAAGGTTTTGTTTAATTTTTGAAGGCATTCTCGATCAATTCGTTTTGATTCCAATAATTCAGTTTTAAGTTGGTTCTTATCTAAATTTTTGCATGTTTTAAAGACTGTATCGGCTAATGCTTTTTCTGGGCTAGCCATTAAAAAGCTCCCTATAAAATCTGGAGATTTTTTTTGTACAACTCCTAAAGGATAACTTTCAGAAGATAGAGAGAAATATGAAAAATCGCCTATAGGAGTATGGTAGTCTTTATTCCTTCCTAATGTCATACTAGTGATAGTGCATACTCTTTCTGGAATCATACCGTAAAAAGATAGAGCCCATTCCATGCTTACGTAAGAAGGCCCATAGAGTAAATTTGCTATTTGCTCAAAAGGAATAACTTTTGTAGATCCATGTGTAATCTTTTCTCTGATTAGGTAAAAGCCATTCTTTACTCGAATCAGCTCTTCATTTTTTACCATTCGTAAAATAGCTTCTCGAGGTTTTTTATAATCAGATAAAAGATTAAGAAGTGTCTGCGCGTCAATATACGGGGTTTCAATAAGATTGAAAATATTTTTCATGGCACATACCAGATTAAGCTCTCTTTCCTTTATTTTACCAGTATTCCTATTTTAAATGGGATTTTTAGATGTGAAAATAAAAAAAAATATCCAGAATTCCCATTAAAAATAGGAATTTTGGATGCTTAGAAGGTGCGAAATCAATCGCTTTGTTTTGAGAGTTGTTGTAAGATTTTCCCTCTAAGTGAGATAGATTTCTTGTTATAAGCGATCTAAATTATGGCTGTCAAAAATATGAGGAATTAAGATGAATTTAACACAAAAGACCATCGGTGTGATAGGAGGAGTCAGTTGGGAGTCGACAGTTTTGTATTATAAGCTGATAAACCAAGTTGTGCGTGAACGCCTTGGAGGTTTGAATTCAGCAAAAATCTTGCTCTATAGCCTTAACTACGATCCAATTGTAGAGTTGGAACGGCAAGGAAGATGGGACGCAGTTGGCCATGAGCTTTCTCGTGTGGCTACAACTCTAGAAGATGGTGGAGCGGACTTCGTTATTCTTTGTTGTAATACATTGCATAAGATGGCTTCTTCTATTGAAGAAACCATTTCAGTTCCTTTTCTGCACATAGCAGATGCTGCAGGGAAGGTTCTTGAAAGTAAAAATATTCGAAAAGTTGGACTTTTGGGAACCCGGTTTACCATGGAAGATGGTTTCTATTCTTCAAGACTTGAAAGTAAATTTGGATTGGAAGTGGTTGTTCCTAATGAAGACTCTCGTAAGAGGCTTGATAGAATCATTTATGAAGAGCTGTGCCAAGGCAAGACTGTACTCGAATCGAAAGAGGCTTTGATTGGGATGGTTTCTGATTTAAATAAAGAAGGAGCTCAAGCTGTCCTCTTAGGATGCACAGAACTTGGTATGCTGGTTTGTCAAGATGAAGTGGATGTTCCGATCTATGATACAGCTTTACTGCATGCTAGGGAAGCTGCCGATCGGAGTGTGGGATAAGAGTTTTTCATTGGAGTCGAAAATTACCACTCTAGAAAAAAGGGGATGGATTCTCTTTAAGAAATTCCATCCCACTGTTTTATCTAAGAAAATTAATAGTCAAAATTGACCGTGAAGTAGATCTCATTTGACTTAATATAGCCTTTCCAAGGCTTACCATATGTGGTTGCGCCCCCTCCCGTATAGTTCTGGATTTTAGAAGGGCCTGTAAATTTTCCGCCATTGTAGTAACGATATCCTAAATCAAAGCTGAAGTGCTCGATTTTAGGTGCAAATCGGATTCCGGCGAGGACTCTCCAAGCAAAAACCCCTTTTGTAACAGGACCGCCGATCGATGTAGTGGATCCGACGTCGGCACTTGAGTCGTATGCAACAGTGTGGAAGTTGCTTACCCGGTTAATGCCAACTCCTACACCGCCTCCAGCGTAAGGAGTGAAAGCCCCACATCCAGTCTTAATTTGCCAAGGATACAAGGATGCGCTAAATAGCACATTTTGGTTGTCTAGGTCAAAATAGCGGGTGCGGCGAGCTCCTGTAAATCCGGGAGTGCTGCTAGTGCCTGTCTGTTGTTTTTGGTAATGAAAAGTTTGGTAATATGTATAGGAGAGGTCGAGATGTAAGATTCTCCAAAGTTGTTTCCCTAGACCTATTGTAAAAAAGGGGCTGTCTCCGAGGTCAGAGTTGTATCCTTCTTGTGCAGCATCCCAATATCCGGGGTCTGGGTTGTGAATCCCAGCTTTTAAGCTCCATGCATAGCCGGATCCGACAAATGCATAGTAGGGATTTTTCGCTTTTTGTGTTTGCACGGGAGCGTCAGCATAAGAAAAGGCAGATAAGCCCGAAAGAAGAGAACATAACCACAAGCGTATTTTCATGAGATCCTCATCAATTGAATTGTGAATTCAGTGTCTTTAAGGAAATCAAAAATAAGATTTTTTTGCTAAATATTTTATGAACGGTCGATCGCGATCATAAAACAAAGGACGGTCATTGCTTGTAAGG
Source organism: uncultured Chlamydiae bacterium (assembly GCA_945952445.1). Lineage (GTDB taxonomy): Bacteria > Chlamydiota > Chlamydiia > Chlamydiales > Rhabdochlamydiaceae > CAMFIG01. The sequence goes on along the minus strand of CAMFIG010000035.1, from coordinate 5,328 downwards.
AAAAGAAGAACATTTTTCTTGCCCATTTTTTGTCTTGGACGGGCTGAAATCCTCTGATGCAAAGCACAATCCAAGCAATGGATATGATGGACATGATGAGCATGTAAAAAGTTCCGGCATACCCGAGAAAAGAAAGTAAAAAAACTGCTGAGGCAAAGAAGATTACATAGATCAGCATCTGGATTTTTGTTGAAAGCATCCCCTTTTGGAGTGGATACACAGGGATTGCTGCTGCTTTATATTCTTCTAAGCGATAGATGGCAATAGCGAAGAAGTGAGGCATCTGCCATAGGGCTACAATCAAGAAAAGAAGCCATGCTTCCATATCGAGGTGAGGGTGGATTGCTGTATATCCTACGAGAGGAGGAATTCCTCCTGCAATACTGCCGATCCAGGTGCTTGCTGAGGTGTGATATTTAGAAAACGTATAGAGTATTAGGTATACGAAAAATCCAATAAAAGCCAAGACCGCAGATAGGATGTGTACTTGGACTGCCAAAATACCAAATCCGAAAATGGCTAAGATGATTGCAAGACAAATCGCATGGGTTGCAGAAATACTGCCAGCAGCAAGAGGCCTGGATTGCGTTCTTTTCATCTGCTGGTCTGCTTTTCGATCGATGTAGTTATTGAGGATACACGCAGATCCAATGACGAAAGATAACCCCAATAGCATGATGGCCCAAGGAGTAAAAGTAAACGTAGAGCTTCCAAGAAAATAGCCTGCAGTGGCTGTCATGGCGTTACCCATGATAATGCCTGGTTTTGCGAGCTTGCAGTATGCCCAGATTCGTTTCCCCATCTTATGCTCCTTAAAAAAATGCGCTGTTCTTTTTCCTTTATCATGAGTTTTCTTAAGATGTAAACTTAAAATTTTATCTAAAACAAGGAAGGATCCGTTTTTTTGTGTTTAAAATTTTAATTTGCATTTTTTAGGAAGAGGTTATACATCTAAAGAAAAAAGCCTAGAAGATTAGGGGGAGCCCTTCAAAACATGAGAAAGTCCTTTAAAATTGCAATGCTAGTGCTTGTTGCTTTAGGATTGCTGGCTGCCTGCGGGGTTTATCTTGGCCAGCAAAATATCGCAGTCTTGGAGCCGAAAGGGATCATTGGGATGAAAGAAAAAGATCTCATGGTCACGGCTTCTTTATTAATGCTAATTGTTGTGGTTCCTGTATTTATTTTGACTTGGGTGTTTGCTTGGAAATACCGAGAAACAAATGAGAAAGCAAAGCATACTCCTGATTGGGAGCATAATTCTCTTGCAGAATGTTGCTGGTGGGGTGTGCCTGTTGTAATCATTGCTATCTTAGCTGTCTTAACATGGAAATCGAGCCATGAGCTCAATCCCTTCACTCCTATCGAATCAGAAAAAGAGCCAATCACAATTCAGGTGGTTGCTTTGCAATGGAAGTGGCTTTTTCTTTATCCAGAACAAGGGATTGCTGCCGTCAATTTTGTTCAGTTTCCGGAAAATACTCCTGTGGAATTTGAGATCACGGCTGATGCTCCTATGAATTCTTTTTGGATCCCTCAATTAGGTGGTCAGATTTATGCTATGCCGGGGATGCAGTCGAAACTGCACCTAATGGCAAATGAAATAGGAGAGTACCGGGGCTCGTCTTCCAATATCAGCGGCGATGGTTTTGCGGGGATGGTCTTCACTGCTAAGGTTACTTCTGAAGAAGAGTTTGCGGCTTGGGTGGCTCAGGTGAAACAATCAGATAAGGTTTTGGATTGGCATGGATATGAACAGCTCGCTTTACCAAGCTCCTATGCGCCGGTTTCTTATTATGTATTGCAACAACGCAACCTGTTTCAACAGGTCCTTATGAAATATATGGCTCCTTCTGCGATGCAAGCGGAGCAAAAACGATCTTTACATGGAGTTGGGGTATGTTCGGAAGGCTCACGCTAGAAGCATTTAAACATGACTGGATCGAGTACCTTGCTGGAGCCTCCATGGTTTTTGGGGCGATCGCGATTGTCGCGCTGCTTACCTATTATCGAAGGTGGGGGTGGCTTTGGAAGGAGTGGATCACCTCTGTAGACCATAAGAAGATCGGAGCTATGTATCTCATCGTTTCTTTCGTGATGCTCGCTAAGGGGTTAGTCGATGGGATTATGATGCGAGGTCAGCAGGCATTCTCCGTGGGAGACTCAATGGGCTATCTGACAGCAAGCCATTTCCAACAGATAGTCACAGCACATGGTGTGACGATGATTTTTTTTGTTGCTATGGGGATTGTATTTGGGATTATTAATTTAGTGCTTCCTTTACAGATAGGAGCAAGAGACGTTGCATTTCCTTTCCTTAACAATCTGAGTTTTTGGCTGTTTACCTTTGGTGGAATGTTCATTATGGTCTCCTTGATGATCGGAGTCTATGCAGGGACTGGATGGTCTGCTTATCCTCCCTTATCTGGTCTGGAATACAACCCAGGCGTTGGCGTCGATTATTGGCTTTGGAGTGTGCAGATTTCTGGTGCAGGAAGCCTGCTCTCTGGGATTAACTTTTTAGTGACGATTTTAAAGATGAGATGTCCTGGGATGACCTTGATGCGAATGCCTATATTTGTATGGGCAACCCTTGTGACAATGGTTCTTGTAATCTTTGCTTTCCCTATCCTGACAGCAGCTGCCGCGATGCTTTCTACGGACCGCCTTTTGGATACAAAGATTTTTACAGCAAGCTTTGGTGGAAATCCCATGATGTATATCAACCTGTTTTGGGCTTGGGGGCATCCCGAGGTATACATCTTAGTTCTGCCTGCTTTTGGCATCTATTCTGAAATCGTCCCCGTATTTTCGAGAAAAAAACTGTTTGGCTATACCTCGATGGTATGGGCAATTGTTGCGATTGCAGTCCTCTCTTTTATCGTTTGGCTCCACCATTTCTTTACTATGGGTGCTGGAGCTAATGTGAATGCTTTCTTCGGCATTATGACAATGGTGATTGCAGTGCCGACAGGAGTGAAGATCTTCAATTGGCTGTTTACTATGTTCCGAGGAAAGATTCAGTTTGCAACTCCAATGTATTGGTTTTTAGGGTTTATCATTACGTTTACAATAGGTGGAGCCGCTGGCGTACTTATGGCGATTCCCGCTGCGGATTTTCAAGTGCATAACAGCTTATTTTTGATCGCACACTTCCATTTTGTGATCATTGGAGGCGTTGTTTTTGGATTGTTTGCAGGCCTCACTTACTGGTTTCCTAAATTTACAGGATTTCTTCTCAATGAAAAATGGGGAAAGTGGGCCTTTTGGTGTTGGCTTGTTGGGTTTTTAATGGCTTTTTCTCCTCTTTATTTCTTAGGTTTTATGGGGGCTACAAGAAGATTGAACTATTACAATGTACCAGAGTGGCAGCCGCTTTTCATCGTAGCCGCAATCGGAGCTTTTATCATTCTCTGCGGAGTCGGATTTCAGGCTCTTCAAGTATGGGTAAGCATCCGGGATCGAAAGAAAAACAGAGATGTGACCGGAGATCCTTGGAATGGAAGAAATTTAGAGTGGTCTACGGGATCTCCTCCTCCTTTTTATAATTTCGCATCGATCCCTCAAGTGCATTCCAGAGATGCTTTTTGGGTGATGAAACACAGCCAAGAAGGTAAACAGAAGTCACTTTGCCACGATATTCATATGCCTAAAAATACCCCTCAAGGGTTTTATATTGGAGTATTTAGCTTTTTATGTGCCTTTGGACTCATTTGGTATATGTTTTGGCTAGCAGCCCTTGGAGTGATAGGGATCGTTGTCTGCTGTATCTTGCACTTGGCAGAAAAACATCCTGAATATGTAGTGACTGCGCAAGAAGTGGAAAATATAGAAAATAGGAAGTCGGCTTTATGAAAAATGCACACCACGAAAACTACCCAGATGCTCATCATGATATTTACTCTAAGACGATCTTTGGGTTTTGGGTATATTTGCTCACCGACTTTATCTTGTTTGGAACCATCTTTGCAACCTACGCTGTTCTGAGAAACAACACGTTTGGAGGACCCGCAATCCAAGATCTTTTTCATCCTCCCTGTGTTTTGCTCCAGACGTTCCTTCTTCTTTCCAGCAGCTTTACTGCTGGGATGGGAGGAGCGTATGCGCATAGAAAAGATAGAAAATCTGTGTTGTGGGCATTCTTTTTTACGTTCCTTTTAGGAGCTCTTTTTTTATGGCTGAGTTTAACGGAGATGGAGCGGTTGATTCATGCTGGATTCGGATGGCAGAAAAGCGGCTTTTTATCTGCCTATTTTACACTGATAGGAACCCATAGCCTTCATCTTCTTTTTGCCCTTTTATGGACCCTTGTTTTGGCCTGGCCAGTCTATCGGGAAGGGGTGTCTTTTGTCAGTGTCCGACGGCTTACGTGTTTAAAGATGTTTTGGCAATTTCTCAACGTAGTGTGGATTTTTATTTTCTCTTTTGTCTACTTAATGGGGGTAAAGTAATATGATCGATTCTCATCATGGATGGAATACCAGCACAAAACCCCAGTGGCTTGGCTATGTGTTTTCTTTGATTCTTATTATAGCTTCTTACCGGATTGCTGTGTATGGCCATCTGTCAGATGGCGCTTTGATGTGGGCTTTATCTGGGATGGCATTTGCTCAGTCCTTAGTGCAGCTCTTCTTTTTCTTCCATTTAGGATTAGAATCTTCTCCTAAATGGAATTTGATCTCTTTTCTTTTTACAGCACTCGTGATAGCGATTGTAATCGGGGGGTCGCTCTGGATTATGATTCATCTCAACTATAACTTAATGCCTATGGAACATTAGACTGGAAGTACGACTTATACAAATCATATAACATCTTATTTTAATTTATTCTTTTGTTTTTTAATATTGATTTTTTACAGAGTTAATATTAACATAAAATAAAGATTGGGTGTTTTTATGGCAGCTATAGGCAGGAGCTTCTCTCAAGATCCTCAAGGGTTCCCTTTAGTCGAAGTTCTAAAAAGGGTTAATCATATCCCTGGGGAAGAGATCGCATCTTTGAAAAACAGTATCCTGCGGGAGACGGTCTTAAAGGTGCAAGAGATTGCTGCTGAATGGATAGCGTATTCTGTAGATGGGGATGTTCCCATAGAACAGAAGAGTTATTTAAATGCACATTGGCAGGAGATCAGCCCCGATGCAAAGATCTCGGCAGTTAGTTGGATTTTTGGGCATTCCAAAGAAACTCCTTTAGAGAAAACTTTTTTAGGTCCTACTTGCGAGGCGATATGGCATTTACACGCAAGACCGCAAGGAGATGCTCGGTATGGAGAACACCCAATGCTGTCAACTTAAGCATTAACACACCCGAGGCATAGGAAAGAATCGCTT
>CAMFIG010000034.1 GCA_945952445.1 uncultured Chlamydiae bacterium | reverse complement strand
TGGTATCACGGCTTGGCGTGCAGTAAAACCTTAAGTTGACAGCATTGGGAGAACACCATGCCTTTGACCGTATGGATGCATTATCTTTAGCGCATCTGATCGCAACACTTTCTTTAGAAGAGCAAAAGCGATTCAATGCCTATTTTTTCCAATTGCATGGGCAAGAGAATCCGGGAGGAGAAAGGCATTACCGAGAACTGAAAAGTGTAGATTTTCCCCTGGAAAAAGCAAAAATAGCCTTAAGCTTGAGCCTTTCTCACGACTTTATTATAAGAAATGCCAATACTTTGGCAGGTTATGTATACCATTTAGCAGGAAGGCCAGACACTCATGGAGACCATGATTGGGGAATGCATCACTTATGGGATAATTTAGAAATTTTGATGCAGGCAGTTTCTATTGCGAGATTGCCAGAGAAAGACGCTCTCAATTTCAATGTTCTTGTGCAAATGCTTCATGGAGAGAGTGATGCATTGATAGAGAGTGGCTATTCAAGGAAGTGGACACATATGACCGCAAATCCAGATAGGTCTTTGGTGCAAACTGCCTTGGATGCTTATCTTCCTCGATTATCCGAGGATCTAACACCTTCCTGCGGTGCAGCGGGGGGAGTCGCTCCTCTTTTTGAAGAAATACCACTGCAGAATGGCAATCTTCCTCGTGATTTTGCTTTGAAACTGGCCCAGAATGCCATAAGTCAGGGGGGTGTTTTAGAAGCGGATACACATTGGGCTAACTTCCCTCCTCTTTTAAGAAAGTATGAGGAAGGCATGCCATGTTTTGGCCACGTATATGTCGAAGGAGGCGTTCTACTGTCTGTTGCAGAGCTAGAAGAAGAGGATAAACCTTATATCTATGTCACTCGTTATGGTCATCTTGTCGATTTGCGTGTTGTGTTCCAGTCTCATCCTTTCTTAAATTTTGTATTCACAGGGGATCAGGCGATGCCAAAAGAGCCTTTGATTTTCTGTTTGCAAGACTTAGAGGCTCTTTCTGATTTAGAGCAAAGAGTTATGGGAACGAATCGATTGCAGATAGAAAAAGAAAAAGCTTTTCAGGTTCGCGAACTTCTAAAAACGCGTTTGGGATTTTCCGATAAACTCATCCGCTGTTTAGCCGCTTCAGCACTCGTAGCCACAGGAGATGGAGCCTATGCGCTTTTATATGCGCAGCTTCGTGGACAAGCTATATCTGCAGTAGATCTTGGAGAAGTGGCTTCCGACCTAATGAAATCACAGTCTCTTAATCAAATTTTCCAAGAGATTCTTACAGAGGAAGATAAGAAACCTTTGGATGTCCCATTTCTGACATTTTTAAAAGGCGATTTCTCTTCTCAGATCTCTAGACTTACAGATATCCCTGTTGCGACTATTGGAGAAATCAATCGCGCAGTCTCGAATGCGATTAGAACACTCCCCAATGAGTTCGCTCCAACGGCTTTACGGCTCACTTTTTGGCTGGCAATTAAGGGCGGAGTTTTGGCTGGGAGTGTATGTATGAAAGACCACTATGCTCCTAGTTTGAAATGGATTTGTCCCGCGTGGAATGCTTACCTATAAAAAAACTCTTTGCAACAATCTTGTCTGCTGATACAAAGATCTTCAGTTTAGAATCTGACAAGGAAAAGTCCAATGACAAGCAAAGAAGCCAGTGCAGTAGCCTTAGAGGCGATGACCCCTATGAAGCTCGCAGAGTACCTCTCCGAGCATTCTCAACTGATTCTCACATCAGAAAATAAACTCGTTCTTCGGGATATGGATCCTAGCGATTTTTTAACAGCAGCGACAGCAGCAGACCATCTAGGGCGCTTACAGGTGCTGCAAAAGATCATGGGACGGTTTTCTTTGGAGATCTCGTTAGAAGGGTCGGTGGCCATCGGAGAGTTTCATTTGGATACCTACTCTTGGACTCTTTTGCCAGGGACGACAGGGAATTTAACGATCCGGGCAAAACCCATGCCACTCAAGAGAACGCTTGCAGAGATAGTCAGTTTCTTGAATATGCTTCCAGTAGGACAGGCGATGGTATTAAAGCCTCACCAAGATTTATTGCTAAGCGGCTTTTCTTCCGATGCAATGCTTGACTATTACCAATTTTGTCAGGACAATTCCGACGGAAAAGTGCGGGAGTTGCAACAAGATAAGCTCTTTTGTAAAAGCAGCCAGCTATTAGAGTCGAAAGGATTGACTTGCAAGATATATGGGTTGAATGCCGTACAAATCGATCGGATGATCGACATCCATGCGGGTGGGATTGTGTTTCGCCCTATAGGAGATGAAGTGCACTCCAAGCCGTCGGTCTTGATGGCGTTGACAGCTCACAAGGCTTAACGTCCTTTGGGGGATCGTCTTTTTTTTGTAATCTGCAAGATGGTATTCACAATGCTGTCTGGGTTAAGAGAAAGGGAGTCGATCCCGGCGTCTACAAGAAAGGAGGCAAACTCCGGATAATCGCTTGGTGCCTGTCCGCAGATGCCTACTTTTCGCCGTTTTTTCTTAGCGGCTTTTAAAAGAGAGAGGATCATTTTTTTGACAGCTTCGTTTCTTTCATCAAAGAGAAAAGCGAGGTCCTGAGAGTCGCGATCGACACCTAGCGTAAGCTGTGTGAGGTCGTTAGATCCAATAGAGAAACCGTCAAAGAACTCTGCAAATTCTTCTGCTAGGATCACATTGGAAGGGATTTCTGCCATCATATAGACTTGCAGATCTTTTCTGCCTCGCTCAAGGCCTGATTTGGCCATCACGGCAAGAACTTTTTTAGCTTCTTCGAGAGTTCTGCAAAAAGGGATCATTACAATGATGTTTTTCATCCCTATCTTTTCTCTGGCTCTTCGGATTGCTGCGCATTCGAGAGCAAACCCCTCTTTATATCGAGGATCATAGTATCTGGAAGCTCCTCGGAATCCGAGCATCGGGTTTTCTTCTTTCGGCTCAAAAGCCTCTCCGCCGATCAGCTGCGCATATTCGTTGGTTTTAAAGTCGCTCATTCTGACAATAACAGGGTATGGGTAGCGGGAGGCTGCAATCTTGGCGATCCCTTGAGAGAGATGATCGATAAAATATTCTTGCAGATCAGAATATCCTTGTGTGAGTTTTTTAATCTGGTTTTTTACGGCTTTGTCTTGCAATTTATCATAATGCACAAGAGCCATAGGATGGATTTTAATGATGTTGCTAATGATGAATTCCATGCGGGCAAGGCCCACGCCTTGGCAGGGGATCTTCCACCAGCTAAACGCGTCGATAGGATTTGCCATGTTCATCATGATCTCTACCGGTGGCTTAGGGAGCCTGTCTAAGGAGATCTTAGTTGTTTTGAAAGGGAGCATTCCTTGGTAAATGGATCCGATTTCTCCTTCAGCGCAGCAGACGGTGATCAGCTCTTTTGAGGAAATTGCCTTCATGGCATTGTGGGCGCCGACGATGGCAGGGACTCCCAGTTCGCGGCTGACGATCGCTGCATGAGAAGTTCTACCCCCTTCTTCTGTTATGATCGCAGCAGCTTTCTGCATGATAGGAACCCAGTCTGGCGATGTCATCCGTGTAACGAGGATAGAGCCTTCTTCGAATGTGTGTATTTGAGAGGCATTTTGGATAATTTGTGCTTTGCCTGAGACAATCGCATTGCCGATAGCAAGCCCTTGTGATATTTTTTTCCCTGACTTCTGCAGGGTATAGGTCTCTATGTGAGATTTCGCTTTTCGACTCTGGACTGTTTCAGGCCTTGCTTGGACGATGAAGATTTGGTCTGTTTTCCCATCTTTTGCCCATTCGACATCCATTGCAGTGCCGTAGTGCTTTTCAATGAGAGCGCCCCATCGTGCTAAGGTAAGGATTTCCTGGTCGTTGAGAACAAAAGCTCTTCGCTCTTTATCTGTCGTCTTGATGTTGTGGGTAGAACCGCCTCGGTACACCATTTTTAAGGTTTTTGTGCCTAGCTTTTTTTCGAGAATGGGTGTGTATTTTTTATGGGAAAGAAGAGGCTTATGCACAATGTACTCATCGGGAACCACAGCGCCTTGCACGATATTTTCTCCAAGACCCCAGGATGCGTTGATGAGTACAACATCGGGAAATCCACTATCGGTATCCACGGTGAATAGAACGCCGGAACTGCCGAGGTCTGAGCGGACCATCTTTTGAATCCCGATAGAAAGGGCAATCTGTAGATGATCAAATCCTTTCGTTTCCCGGTAGGAAATGGCTCTTGCTGTGAAAAGAGAAGCAAAGCATTTTTTACAGGAGAGAAGAAGAGAGGAGATGCCTTGAACATGTAAAAAAGTCTCTTGCTGCCCAGCAAAACTAGAATCGGGGAGGTCTTCTGCTGTAGCGCTGCTGCGGACGGCGACGTCTGCTTGGCTTCCTTTAGAGAGCATGCGATAGCAAGAAGAGATTTCTTTTTCTAGTATTTTAGGAAAAGAAGAGTGGAGGATAAGCTCTCTAATCTCTTTGCTTGCTTTTTCAAGATGGGAAAGGTCTTTGTGTGCTTTTTGTAGTAAAAGACGTATCTTTTCCGTTAAGTGGTTATATTCTAGAAAATCATAATAGGCAGAAGAGGTTGTTGCAAATCCGTTAGGAACGAGAATGCCCTGAGAGTGGAGCTTCTGGTACATCTCTCCCAGCGAGGCGTTTTTCCCGCCGACGAGGGAAAGATCTTGAGAGGAGATCTCTTGGAACCAGCGAATATAGGAAGTGCTCATCAGAATCTCTCTAAAATAACTTTTATATATTTTGTGTTGTATCAGAGAGCCCAAATTCTTGGCATTAGGAATTATGCAAGAGTGCTAGGCGCTTCTTGCCGGGAGAAAGATCTCAAAGCAAAGACGATGGCAAAAAGAAGAAGTCCAATTCCCAGCCATTCGCTAACAGGGGGAAATTGCCCTTGATATAAGTATACAAACAAGACTCCGAAGATTGTCTCAAAGATCATCAGCTGGCCTACAAAAGATACCGGTAGGTAGCAGCTAGCCTTATTCCATAGGTAGGAACCTATCCAAGAACAGAAAAGGCCTAAAATCGCACTGCCGATCAGGAATCGAAGTAGGTCAGCGTTCCAAGAGGTGTATTTTGTAAAGTCGATCTGGTTTTCGAAGCAGGTAAAAAAAATGAGTCCAAATAAAACGGCCCAGATAAAAGAAGCGACGCCAATTAAAGTGGACCAACCTACGGGGTCTATGTCTTGACGTTCTTTCAAAAAACGGGAGTTGGCAACGACATACCAGCTCCAAGAGGCCAAAGAGACAAGACTGCAAAGAATCCCTAAAAGAAACGTTCCGGGTGAGGAGGTTGCTAAGATATGAGGGATGTTAATGAATCCAAGGCCTACTAGCATGCATAGGGAAGGGAAAAGCAGCTTGCGATAGGAGATCTCTTTTTGTTTCCAGTTCCCATAAAAGGCTATTGTAATAGGACAAATTCCTAGAATGAGAGCGCAGATGTCAGGTGTTGCCAGCCGGGTTGAAAGGACGACCAAAGCGTAATAGCCAATGGTCCCTGCCATGGAAAAATAGAATGACTTAATCCAAATTTCCTTAGAAAATCGGAATAAGCCTCTTTTTCGAGCTTGGAAGAAAATCGCTAAGGAAAGGGTGCCATATATCAGATAACGACCTAGTAGTACTTCCAGCGTAGTAAAACCTTCTAGAAATGGAGGGATTACAAAAATGAGTCCCCATAATAGACAGGCGCTGAGAGCAAAAATAAAACCTTTCCACACGATAATAACCTAAAATTTTTTTCTATGCGGACAGTATAGCAGATTGCAGAACAGTTTGCAATGAACATAGAATGCACAAATTAAAAATTACTCTTTACTTTAGAGGGGGATTTTAAGAAAATGCCAAAGAGGATGCAAATACTCTCGGGAGACGATATGAAAGTTTGGACATCGATAGGAATGCTTAGTTTTATTGCAGCAAGTGCTATAGCTCATAGCCCTCGTTCGGAAATCTACGTAGGCCCGCAAGGATACTATGCGAAGGCTCACATAGGAGGGATTTCCCCTCACTTTCATGGTAGTCTCTGGGGTGCTGTTATTGGATACCAATATATGAAGCCGCAAGGGCTGTATTTTAGACTGGAAGCAGATTGGGCTGCTGGAAGAATGCGTAGTCATGGCAATCCGAGCCGTTATCTTCACGATGAGAATGTTGAGGGAGTTTTTGGGTATGCATGGCAGATGAAAAAATGGCGCGTTATCCCTTATATAGGCTATGCATTTCATTATCTTATTGAAAGCAGGGAAGCAACAGCTGAATATACCCCAGCGAAATTCAAATACCAAACCTATAACCTGCCTGTAGGGTTTTGGACGAGTTATGCATGGAACCCTCATTGGGAGCTTGGGATTAAAGCGCAGTGGGCATACAACATAGACCCTGCCGTTGCTATTTCTCAGCTCAGCGGAGCTTTGTGGACATTGGATCATAAGCAAGGAGTCAGAGTCGACCTTCCCTTGCAATTTTCTTTTGGAGATAGGGTGCGAGGAGTTCTTCGTCTGAATCCTTTTTATCAATGGTACCAGTTAGGAGCGTCGTCCGCCACATCGAGTTCAGGCACCTCGCTTGGCATCACAACACAGACATGGACTTACTGGGGCGGTCTTTTCTCTTTTGGCTGTCAATTCTAGCTATTGCGTATTGATGTATGTGTCCGTGAAAATGTCAAAGTCATAGATAGCAAAATTATTGGGTAATGGGATGTTTGTGCTTGGGTCAGACATGTAAATAGGAAGGGAAGATTGTCCTTGCGAGTAAAAGGACTGTAAAAAAGACATGAATTGATCTACCGTCCAGCTTCCAAAGAAAAGAGCGTTGCCCACATTGGAGTTTTCAAAGCTGAACATCAAATAGATGTTATTTGCCATAGAGGTCGTAATGTAGGGATAGGTCCATTTGTTGACGATCTCTGTTTGATAGAAGGGGACATTTGTTTGGGAGTCCAAGGGGATTGCTGAATACACATTGATGAGCGTATTCGAAGGCGCATTGCCGTTGGAGAGGCCCACACGAGAAATAGATCCTCCTACAGATACACCTATTGGCATGCCGTCTACAACCTGATCTAAGACGATATTATTCGTGATTGTCCCAAGAAACGAAGTTCCACTGCCGGTGATCTGCGTCGATCCATTCACAAATGAGATCGTCCCGTTTCCTAACAGGTAGGGTTCATCTCGGAAGTTATGAAGAAAATCTGTTGCAGCTTGGGTCGGGTTGTTTTTTAAGGTAAATACATAAGGGATTTGAGGGTCATAGGCTTGGACATAGACGCTAGAGAGCATGGGAGCTGTCGATCCGCTGCGCCATTGAGGGCCAGTGGAAGTGGGCGGGAAGTTTGCCGGAACGAGAGCTGCGAGGGTGGAGTCCAAAGGAAAGAGGCTCAGATTGCAAAAGGTAAATGAGTGCGCATCGACGCCGACTGTAAGCCCTTTACCTACGGAAAGGCTGTTTTCTGTAAAGTAGTAGTCCATAAAGTCGATGAGGAGTTGGTAGTCGCCATTTCCTCCTCCTGAAGAGGAACATGCATTTTGGGGGTCTAAGACGACCTCGGTGATATTGACATGCTGTGATTCGAGCATTCTTTGTACCCAAAGGAGTTTTTCCGGTAGGTTGGCAAAGTAGGCTGGCAAAGCGAGATAGCCCGGATATGAATTATCGGGAGAGGGAGTGTCAGGCCCCACAAGTTCAAAAGTATCGCAGTCAAAGAGCACAGCAAGCTGACAAGTAGAAGGCAGTTGAGAGGCGTAATATGCAAAGCTTTGCGCTGCGGGATTGCTATCTGCAAAGAAACCGAATTTTTTTGGGTTTTTAATGTTGGTGATGAGGCGTGTAATGTTGTTGGCTTTGACAAAATTAATGAGATTTTGCCAGTGGATTCTGCCAGTAGTCATCGGATCTGCTCCTGAAATATCCTCCGCATAATCCCAAAGGACGAAGGCTTGTTGAGAAAAGGCGGTGTTAGGAGAAAGACTCGGAGTAGTGACAGCGTTAACGACTAGGTTGCCTTGCTTGACATAATCATCAAAGACAGATTGCATGCTGCCGTAGTTGGGTTCTTGCGAAAAAACGGAGCTTAAACAAAAAAAACCTATCGTAATCCCTATAGAAAATTTCATAGCAAGCCCTCCGTTCTGAGTTTCAAAAACAGGAGCGATTATGTGTAAAAGGAGAAAATCCATCAATTTTTTTTTAGCTTTCAGCCGCCGAAGAGCCATCAAACAAACATCAGAATCCTCTATGAAAAATCGATCTACTTAACCGTCTAACAACTAACTGATCGCCATCAAATTCCGTCGGGATTACACTTCTTTAAATAGATCTTCAAGAGTCACGTGGTCTGCAATAAGTTCTTCAGAGTAGATAGTTTGCTTTAAGCCATGCGCAGTAATCATGGCAATAAAGATCTGCTTTTTGGTTCTTGTTTGTTTTTTAAATATTTCTACTTTCCGCGTGAGCTCCTGAGAATACGATTTATCGATCGCAAATGGGCTGTCAGAGCTTTTAATTTCACAAATAGTGATGACCCCATCCATCCGATCAAAAAGCAAATCGATTTGCGCCCCATCTTCTCCATCTTTTTTTCTTGGAGAAAATCTCCAAGTGCCCACATGAGCTCCAGGATCAATCTTTAAAGCACGACGAATTTGATCAATGTGTTTGTAGCAAATAGACTCGAACACATAGCCTGCCCAAGATTTCCAACTTGGTTGACTGGATTGAGATAGCCAAAACCCCTCATTTATCTGTTTTTTAGCGACAGTTTTTATATTTGGCTCAATCCATCGTAAATAGAATAAGCTGTATTCGTCTTCGATGAGGTAATACACCCCTTTGTCTTTATGGCCATAAGGTACCAAACTGGTAATGAATCCGGCCTCTTCTAATTGGTGCAACCTCCGGACAGCAGTTCCTCCATCTGGAATCTTAGCTTTTGCAATCAATTTGGATTGCCCAACCCCATAGTGATGCTTGGCTAGAATCCGAATTAGATCCATGTATGGTTTTGGGTCTTCGAAGAGAGATTGAAATAATCGATCAAATTCTTTTACCAAAGGGCCGTTGCTCTGAAAGCAGAGCTCGTCGATGCATTGGTGAGCAGAAAGACCTTTTCTTACATAAGACCAATAGAGAGGAACACCACCTAGAACAGTGTAGAGATCAAGAATCTGCCTCTTTTCAAGTCGAATTTGGTGTTCTTTTAAAAAACTTTCTGTTTCATAAAGTGAAAATGGTTTTAAGTGAATGGTACGGGTCACTCGATTATGAAGACCGCCTTTATTATTGATAATTTTTTCAATGATCCAAGAAGCCGCAGAGCCACAGATGATCAACTTGATCCGTTTGTCAAAAACCCAGTAGCGATTCCAATATAATTCCAGAGCTGTGAGGAGCTTGGAGCGCGGTGTTGCCATCCAAGGGAACTCGTCGAAGAAAAGAACCACGGTTTTGTCTTTTGGAACAGTTTCAATGGCTTTAGTTAAATCCTCAAAAGCATCTCTCCAACGCTCTCTTTGGGTAATGGACGCGTTATTGTAAAAAGTCGCTCCAATCTGTTTTGAAAATTCTTCTTGCTGCTCTTTAGAAGTTCCATTTTGCAATCCTGTTACATGGAAAAAAAAGCACGGTAAAGAATTCACGAAATTTTTAATCAGATAGGTTTTCCCAACTCTACGACGACCGTACACTGCTATGAATTCAGATTTTTTCGAGCCGATAAGATTCTTCAATAGATCTTGTTCTCTTACCCGACCAATGATTTTTTCTGTGGAATCCTTGGGTTTAGAGCTTGTTTTTGCCATACCTTCCATTCTGTAAATTTTTTTAATCCCTTAGCGTCTATTTCCTATCAAATTATGAACCAGAACGTTGCGATATATTTTTCGCACCCGCTGGCTTTATCTGTTCAAAAGTTGGCGGATGAAACGTGGTTTTGTGTTTGATCCGCTGGTTTTAATCTTACGAAAGGCGGCGGATGAAATCAAGTTTTTTATGTTATCTATTAGGGTTTCGTTTTCGAAAAGCGGTGAATGAAACCGCTTCTAAAAAGTGCGCTGCCCCCCAACAAAAACTAGATACAGGTATAAGTTAAAAGGTAAATTTCCATTTTAACCAAGGAGAAGACAATAAGTAAAAAAGTGAAACATACCGCAAGCTTCAAGGCCAAGGCTGCTCTAGCCGCATTAAAGGAAGATTCTTAAAAGTTGTTTTTTCTGTAAGAACTTATTGTGATTTGCTAATGTCCATAATTGGTTACGAAGGAGTCTATAATGAGAAAGGAGACAGATAGTTTAGGAGATGTATGGGTTCCTGAAGATAAATATTATGGAGCTCAGACCCAGCGTTCTTTAGAGAATTTTTTAATTGGCAAAGAGAAGATGCCGATTGAAATGATCTATGCACTGGCTTTGGTAAAAAAAGCCGCTGCGATTGTAAATAGTGAAATGGGATTTCTTCCAATAGAGAAAAAAACAGCGATTGTCGAGGTTTGCGATGAGATCTTATCTGGAAAGCTCGATGACCATTTCGACCTTGTTGTTTGGCAGACAGGTTCTGGCACGCAAACGAATATGAACGTCAACGAGGTGATCAGCAATCGGGCGATTGAAAAACTCGGAGGAGTGATGGGATCCAAGCAGCCGATCCATCCTAACGATGATGTCAACCAATCGCAGTCTTCCAATGATGTATTCCCGACGGCGATGCATATTGCAGCAACTCTTGAAATACAGCGTCATCTGCTTCCTAACCTGCATTTATTATGGCAAGGATGCAAGGCAAAAGCGGAAGAATTCGCTTCCATTATTAAAATCGGAAGGACGCATTTGATGGATGCAGCTCCCATGACGTTAGGTCAGGAGTTTTCTGGCTATGCATCGCAAATCGAACATGGGATTTTAGCGATAGAAAAATCGCTGCCATCTTTATCTGAGCTTGCCTTAGGCGGGACTGCTGTAGGGACTGGACTTAACACGCATCCGGAATATAGTACAAAAGTGGCTAAGGTGATCAGCGAGCTCACCGGCTTCCATTTCGTGTCCGCGGAAAATAAATTCGAAGCGCTGGCGGCTAATGATGCACTAGTCGAAGTGAGCGGTGCTTTAAAGAGGCTTTCCTGTTCTTTTTTAAAGATAGCTAATGATATCCGATGGCTGGCATCTGGGCCTCGCTGTGGCCTTGGCGAGCTCATTCTTCCCAGCAATGAGCCAGGATCTTCGATTATGCCAGGGAAGGTAAACCCCACCCAAAGCGAAGCGATGACGATGGTAGCTGTTCAGGTCATGGGAAATGATACGGCAATCGGCATTGCAGCTTCGATGGGGAATTTTGAATTGAACGTCTTTAAGCCACTCATGATCTATAATTTGCTCCAGTCGATTCGTTTGCTTGGAGATGTTGCGAAAAATTTCTATGAAAAATGCTTAATTGGTATTCTCCCTCATCGTAAAAAGATCCAGGAGCATGTCGATCAATCTCTCATGTTAGCAACAGCTCTCAATCCCGTCATCGGATATGACAAGGCTGCTAAGGTTGTCAATAAAGCCTATCGAGAAGATAAGACATTAAAGCAGGCTGCAATAGAGATGGGCGTTCTTTCTGCAGAGGAATTCGATAAAATCGTCGATCCTAAGAAGATGATTGGTCCTTGCCGTTCCAATGGATCCCAACCTTCGTAAGAAGGAAGCGAAAAACTAAAACAGGATACCGGCAGAGTAGTTTTAGTAGGATCCAATAAGATACGCCTTCGATTTTTTTTCTTATCAAAGAAGAAGAGGTGAGTGCATCTTGGATCCATCCCGGAAAGGGAGGGGGAAGAAGAGGAAGGGCTGAAAGGGGAAAGAACTCAATTTTCTGTGCTTCAGAGTTGAGTTTAGGTTTTCCTCCGACGATGCTGCAAGCAAAGACATGGGTGAACTGTGTAAGGCGGTTGACAGGCTCATATTCGGCGATTTTTTTTTGAATTTCTACCCGGTACCCTGTCTCTTCGAAGACCTCTCGGATCGCGCCCTCTTCGGGAGACTCCCCCGGTTCCAGTCCCCCTCCTGGGAGAACCCACACCGGCACGTCTCTTCTCATAACCAGTAAGATCTGTTTTTTGTGTTCATCGAAGACCATGCCATATACGGCTTGTTTCATATTTTTTCCTTGCGTAAAAGAGAGACATCGTTCTGAATAGAAAGTCTACTCATTAGAAGAAAAAGTGTCATGGGGAAAAAAGCCTATATTCTCTTATTGCTTAGCCTTTTGTCTGGATGCGATAAATATTATTTATCTGTTTGCCAGCAGAAGGTAGACTCTACCTATTTGGCAAGCTCCCACGTAGGGACTCCGGACCCGCGCCAAAAAAACCCTCCAATAGGGCAGATGCTTATCATCGATTGGAAGGTGCCGAGGAAGGTATTAGAGGAAAAACCTTCTATTCTTCTCAAGGTGATTTACTGGGATTATTCCGAGTCAACGTTCACTTATCCTATCGAACAGCAGATGGGATATAAGACCTATTCTTTACTCAACCGGGATTTTGAAGAGAAAAAGGGGATTTTGACGTATAAAGCAGAGATCATCACCGACGGACAGACTGTGTATAAAGAGTGGGTTCATCAGCTTTGGGTGCAGTTAATTCAGCTAGATTCTTCAGAAGAGCCGCCTGCTGAGCCCCCAAAAGAAGAGCCAGAAAGCAGAGAAGAGAGAAGTTCATCAGCAGAAAGCACAAGTTCTTCTGTTGATTCCCAGCCAATGCAAGGGTCGGTAATCGAAACGGAGCCTCGGACTGAAGAGACATCTTCAGAGAGTCTCTGATGGCCTGCTTCGAGATGGCTTTCCAGCATCATCCCTAAAAGGGAGGGATCTTTTTCTAGGATTTGTTCTAAAACGGACTGAAAGATTTCAGGCTGTTTTAAATGATTTTTCCGGCTGTTGCCATGGGAGCAGTCAACGAGGATTCTCGAATTAAGATGAAGTTTTCTTTGGAGTGTCGATGTAGTCCTGATAGATGAAGAATCATAGTTTGATCTGAGATCTGATCCTCTTAAGACAATATGAGTGTCAGGATTGCCTTGGCTTTGTGTCTCGCATAGCATTCCATCCGTATCGACTGAGAAAAAAGTATGAGGGGATTGAGCTGAGAGGGCGCCGAAGATAGCATGTTCTATATTTCCATCGACCGAATTTTTAAATCCTACAGGCATCTCTAAACTTGAGGCTAGCTGGCGGTGGATTTGCGATGCGCTTGTGCGAGCCCCTATAAATCCCCAAGAAACGAGATCATCGACGTACCCGGAGGCTAGAGGGTCGAGAAATTCCATAGCGATCGGGACTTCCATCTTGGCAAGCTCTAGAAAGAGTTTTCGACTTTGTACAATTCCCTCTTGCAGATCATAGCTTCCATCTAAATGAGGATCATATAGAAATCCTTTCCAGCCGGAGATAGAACGAGGTTTTTCGATATAGACGCGCATAGCAAGCCAACAGGTCTTTTCTACCTTTTTTGAAAGGCATTTCAACCTGTGTGCATACTCAATAGCAGAATCGATATGATGGATAGAACAGGGGCCTGATACGATGGCTATGCGAGGATCTTGTCCAGAAAGCAATGCGTGCAAAGACCTACGTGCCTTGGCAATATGATCGCGCATTGTAGGACAGGGTCCATACAGCGTTTTCACTATACGAGGAGAGGGAAGAGACACGCCTTAAATTCCTGGTTTTCTCATGAAAAAAAGGAAGCTATCACACAGAGAGAAAATACGCAAGGACCTATGCGGTTACATCCAGGTAAGACAGTGGATTCCTCCACTGGATGTCCCTATATACCTATGGTCGATGAATCTGATGTCAATATGAGGAAAGAGTTCATGCATAGTGTCAGAAAAATGTTTGTTGAGCTGAGGCATGTCAGCGTCATTGGTTAGAAAACAAAGTTTCCCCTTATTTTGGACCCAAATGCCATTGATGAAGTTGGCTCTAGCAGCTGATGGGCTGTCGTAGTTGCCTGCAATCGGGAGCATTTCGCATCCGATAGCTTTGAGACGCTCTCCATTGATTCTTAAAATTTCCTGGTTAGAAGCTAGACATGCTTTTGAACTTGTCAGGTATTTATCAAGGATTTTTTGTGCTATTCTGTTAACTCGTATCAGAGACAAACTACCAATGACGCTTTGTTCGTCGTGGACAAGGACTTGCCTGCTTCCAGGTATCGGGGAGGTTTCCAAATCAATGTGAAAGTCATTTTGTAAAAGAAAAGCAATCTTGTCTTGAGGCACGCCAATCTCTTCTGCGATCTTGGACTTTGTGAGTTCCAGACAGGCTTCGAGCTTGGCGGCAGCCAGTCGGTAAGTTTCTTTATCTGCATCCGATGGTGGGGTAAGAAGAGATGCTTTCCACGCTGTTTCTGTAGGAAGCTTAAAGAGCTTTTTTTGGATTTCTGAGAGCTTAGCTTGGTAGATATGAAGATCTGTGTCTCTATTTTCTCGTACTTGAGCCAATTCTGCATGAAGGTCTATCCTCTCTTTGCTAAGTGCTATATTGCGTGCAATTCGGATCGATTCTTCTGAAGGGGTAATCGCATCGGTGAGCTTTGCTAGTTCTTCTTCTTTTTCTAAAAAATACCCGCTTTCTTCTATTGTCATATAACTTAAAAAAAGACTGTGGATGCCGATGAGAGCTCTAGGAGTGTTGTCTTCATGCATAAACAGAAGACAGTTGCCTCCTTCAATAGCTGTTTTCCCTGTCTCATAGCGGATGCCTAGATCTTCGCAGGTTTGGATAGCTTCTTTTCTGGAAATAGCACGCAGTCCCTGGCCTAAGTGCCCTGCACAGGATTGGATAAGCAAAATAGAAGACAACGGCATCATGGCTTTTAGCTGCAAGGTGGCTTTTGTGGAATCGAGGCTGCTGGGAATAAGATGGGAGCCATCAAGCCTTACGACCCTCCAGTCTCGGACGAACAGCGGTTGTTCGAGTAGGCGTTCTGTTGAGGGGTCTTTGCGTGCTTCGATTGTAGAATTGAAAATTGTAGTTATCTTCTCTTGAATTTCGCTCGATCCTACATAAATCTTTGATAAAGAGCTCGTTGATGGAATTTCTCTGCAAGGTGCTAAGGCCATAAAACCATATCATTAAAACTTTAAATCAAATTATATCATTATAAACGATAAATTAACAGTTAATTACGCTTGTTATTAAAAATGTTTCTCTTGTTGTTAATTTAGATTTTATAATACTATCCTCGCAAAATTTTTAAGGGGAGGATTTATGTTGGAATGGAACTGGAGGATGATACCGCAGCTTTGCATCGAAACAGGTTTTTTCGAACAAAACCTAAGACCAGAGAGTGTAGAGCTTGTTCAGGACTTAATCCAAAGATGCAGCCAGGTAAAAAATACGTTAGAAGGAAAAGTGCGCACAATCAGTCACAGACTTTTATCGCATCAGATCAATCAGGTAAGCGATAGGGTCTTATCTACAGAAGGGAAAATAAGGAATCGCTCTGTGCAGATGCGAGCCTATCAGTTAGAGCAAGCTCTTTCAGAAACTTCTCAATACATGGATCAGGATGCAGCATCAAGAGAGATCCAAGAGCTTTTTCACCTGGTGCACGGAAGATCTTTGGATCCGGAAACTCAGTCTTGCGTATTGCGCTGTAGGCAGCTTTTTTTGAGAAAATTCCCCGATACGGCAAACGAGCTGAAAGTTGTAAAAGAAAAGATCCGTTCCATCGAAGGTGTTTTTAGAAATTTAGAAAGTCTTTGGAAAGAGGTTGTATCGAGAACGGTAGAGTTTGCTCTGGAGCCCAAAGAGAGGGAAAGAACTCTTTTAGACGCTAAAATACAAGGACAGCATTTCTTGCTAAAAGAAAAGATAGCTTCTCTTCCGGATTTATTAAAAAATGGGATCTACTATTCTCTTTGCCGGCGGCTAGGGTTTCGAGAGCCTAGCAGTATGACGCAAGAAAATGCGGAAAAGTGGTTTTCTGTTGATTGGGTTGGATTGAAAACTGTCTTTCATCAAGAAGCTGTACGATACCTGAAATCTCAATCTGTCTCTTTGGATGTTTTAGCAGTGCCCAAAGATGATGAAGAAGACCT
Source organism: uncultured Chlamydiae bacterium (assembly GCA_945952445.1). Lineage (GTDB taxonomy): Bacteria > Chlamydiota > Chlamydiia > Chlamydiales > Rhabdochlamydiaceae > CAMFIG01. The sequence continues at coordinate 7,898 of CAMFIG010000034.1, read as the reverse complement.
TTCTTTTGAAAGAAAGAGACTTTTCCTTAATGTGCGAGAGTTGTTAGGCGAGATTGTAGCTCTTCCTGAATCTGAAGATGGGGAGGTGTCTGCAAAGCTTGTCTCAGAAAAAATGGGGGCATTATGGAGAGAATTCCAAGAGCTTAAAAAACAGGCTCCACCAGATGTTGCAAAAGAGCTATCTAAGATGGAATTATATATACAGGATCCTCAATCATTTGATAAAGCCACAGGGAAATCTCTCTTTAAAACTTATGAGGAGTTTATAGAACCTTTCTTTGAAGAGACGAGCGGGCTTCCTTTGGATCTTTTAAAGCGTCATATGCAAACCGGGTATGGCGTAGGACAGTGCGGGGCGCTACTGCTCCAGCAGCTGGATAGCGGAGGGGATATAGAGGGACTTGCTGAACTCCACCGTTTGCATGATGCGGTCTTGCAGGAATTGCAGGAGTGCCAAATAGAGATCGAAAGGTTAGCAACGATAGAGTTTCGAGATGTCTTGATGGAGCAGAATCAGACGTTTACATCGCATTTGAAGGGCATACAGGGGTTCCGCAAGGTTGTTTCTTTGGTGGTTGATTTTAAAAGTGCATTAAAAGAGCTCAGAGAAAAAATAACCCGCTTGGATTTTTCTAAAGAAACACAACGTGATGTCATCGTTTTATATGAGCGACATGAGGTTTTGCAAAATGCTCTAGCAGAGTTGTCGAAAGGGAATGTGTTTTGGGATGCATGTAGCCGCACGCTTATTCAATGTGCAGATGAATGCCATGTTCTTGCCGAATCTTTCAGCCTGAAGGCGGCGGACTTATCTCGAAACGATCTGTCTTCAGTTTTAAAAGAATGGTTCAATGCGCTTAAAGATGGAACAGAAGACTCTTGGAGAGTCTGCCAGAGGATGATAAAAAGAATCCGTTCATGCTCCGATGGTCAGGCGATGCTCAATAGCATCTGTCAGCAGGTAGCGCTCTTTGCCGAGCTGGAGACTTGCGGTGAGGAAGATCTCTGGAATTACCCCGATGCATTACAGATGGTAATTTTTTGTGCATTAGAAGATAGAGGAGAAAAGATACAATGAGCTTATCAGATGATTTGAAAATCGCTCGGAGCTTACAGCTTGAAGAGCTTTTTTCGATTACTAGATTAGAAAGATGGAATGCAATGCAAGCAGCAGGGGACGGAAATGCGCGCGTGACTAAGCTTGCTCAGGCTCAAAAGATATTCCAAGATCTAAGTGGTAAAGAGGAAGATCCTGGGACTTTGTGGGATATCGGCGCTGCGCTACGCATGCACCAGTTTGATGCAGATCTTGCAAGGCGTCTTCATAGTCTTCTAGAGAGAATCGAATTAGCATTCAAGAGAGTGACAAATGCAAAAGACCTATGCAGCTCATTGCATGTAGAACTTGCCTCGCTGCCGCAAGACATTACGGCAGAGTATCAGATCTCTTGGGAAGATGTAACGGATTCGAATAAAGCCTTGTTTCAACAGTGCGCAGAGAATTTGCAGGTCCTAAGTGATGTTTTAGATATTTCCTTTTCTTGCGCTCCTATAAAACAGAAAGAAGAAAGCCAAACAGGAGGAGCGTCAGGAGGGGCAGAAGAGTCTTTAAAAAGAGGTCTTTTTGTTCGTTCTCAATCCATTTTATCCGATCTGCAAGAGGTGGCCCGTTTGCAAAGTTCTGAAGCTGGCCTCAAGCTATGCGAAGAGAAGAAAGATTTTATATATGCAGCATTTGCGGAGATGATGGGAGAGTGGAAAGAGTGGTATTTACCGGAGCTAAGAGGGCAGATGGTCAATTTTACCGAATGGCTCGCAGAAGGAGCTGCAGATGCTGAAATGTATCTTAGCTTGCACCGGCAGCTTGAAGGTGATACAGAGACCTGGGTTTCTCTAGAAGCGGATGAGGCAGCTGTATCTCCAAAAGAAATTGCTGCAAGTATATTGGAGGTGCTGAACAATCTAGAGATTTCTTCTGAAGATCAGGCTAGCATCCTCTTTTCTAAAATAGAATATGCAACCTTGCACTTGCCGGATTGGATTGCCTCTTTGTTGCAAAAAGTCAGTGAAGGGGAAGTGGAGACAAAAAGAGCCCTCGATTTAGAAGATCCTTGCGATGTAGTAAGGTGGCTTCTTAGAGATGTCGAAAAGCTAAAGAGCGCACTGCAATAGGTGCGCTATTTTAGCTTCTTTTCGATCAACTGCAATTCTTCCAGTGCTGCCTGTTTTTGGTTTTGCAGCTTGTGAACGACCTCTTGTGGAGCTCTCGATACAAACTCTTGCTGAGAGAGTTTTTTGTCTAGGGCTTCTATTTGGGAAGAGAGCTTTTCCTTTTCTTTCATAAGGCGCATCTTTTCTTTTTCTCGGAGCTCTTCCGGCAGAGGGATCATGATGCATAGGTCTCCAAGGGCTGCGCTTGCAGAGAACTCAAGAGAAGGTTCTTTAGAGACAAGGTGCAGGGCATTCAAACGCACAAGAGCCTGTAAAACCACCTGGTTTTCTTCAATTTTCTTGAAAGATGGACTTTCAATATCTCCTATGATCCAAAGGTCGGTGGCAAGAGAGGGGGGCAGCTGCATCTCAGCTCGGATGTTGCGGATGACAGTCACAACTTCGCTAAGGTAAGAAAAGGTCTCTTCGATACTCTCTTGCATGTCTTCTTTGCAAAAGATGGTAGGATAGGAAGAAACCATGCAGCAGGGGGCTTGCAAAGATGAAAGGGTAGCCTTTGTGTATACGTCTGTAGACTCTACGATGGGGGCGCCATCGAATTGGTTTTTTAGTTTTGCAAACAGTTCTTCTGTGATGAAAGGAGCCATAGGATGCAGAAGGCGTATGGTAGCGCCAAGGATTATAGCGAGAATTTTCTGTTTGTTTTCTTTATGAGATGGGGTTCCAGCCTTTCCAAAAAGATAGGGCTTGGCAAGTTCTACGTAGTATGCACAGAAGTCTTTCCAAAAAAAGTCATAGGCAGTAATCGCCGCTTTGTCAAAATGGTATTCGGCAAGTGAGCGATTGACAGAGTCTATGGTGCGGTTCATTAAGGAGAGGATCCAGCGGTCTTCTAGGTTGAGAAGACCCATATCAAGCCCTTGTGCAAAACCGTCGGCAGGAAGGCTTTCAAGATGCATAAAGACAAATCGAGCGCCATTCCATATTTTGTTGGCAAAGTTTTTAAATTCTTCAAACTTTCTACGGTCTAGATCGATTTGCCGCGTTTGTGTGGCACTTGCGCAAAGGGCCATTCTCATGGCATCTGTACCGTAAGAATCGATGATTTCCAAGGGGTCGATGATATTGCCTTTTGACTTTGACATCTTCTCCCATTTTGACTGGACCCCGGCAGGTAAAGGTTCTCCAAGATCATAGGCGTCTCTTTCCTTGCCTGTGATGTATTTTAAATTCCCTTCTTTTTGGACACTCCAATAGGACTTGCCATAGATAAGACCATGGAGGTAGGTTTCAGGAAAAGGAGGCTTGTCTAAAGCATATGTTCCCATGAGGATCATGCGAGCTACCCAAAAAAAGAGAATGTCGTGGCCGGTAATGAGTGTAGAGGTAGGGTAGAATTTAGATAGATCTTGGGTGGCATTTGGCCAGCCAAGGACGCTAAAAGGCCACAGGGCAGAAGAAAACCAGGTGTCTAGAACATCTTCATCCTGCTTCCAGGAGTCGGGATTTTGAGCAACCTCAGGCGGCAGGTCTTCGCCGGCATAGCAGATCATCTTTTCAGGGTTGTCAACATGATACCAGATAGGGATGCGATGTCCCCACCATAGCTGTCTTGAGATGCACCAGTCTCGCAAATTGTCGATCCAGTGAAAATAGGTGTTTTCCCAATTTTCTGGGATTAACTTTACTTTTTTATCTTCAACTGCCTGGCGAAGGATCGGTTGTAACGCACTCATCTTTACAAACCACTGTTTGGATAGGTAAGGCTCTATGACAGCTTTAGAGCGGTAAGAGATACCGACTCTATGCGTATGCGGTTCGATTTTTTCTACAAGACCAAGAGACTGCATTTTTGCGATGACAGCAGATCTAGCCTCTTGCATAGTCATGCCGGCAAATTCGCCTCCCTCTGCATTGATTTTTCCATCCGGAGTCATGATGTTCAAAAAGGGAAGCTCATGGGAAAGGCCCATCTCATAGTCATTTGGATCGTGAGCCGGAGTGACTTTCAAGGCGCCTGTTCCAAAACTTGGGTCTACATGCCTGTCTTCTATGATCGGAACTTTTCTATTGGAAAGCGGAAGGAGTATGTTTTTGCCGATAAGATCTTGATAGCGAGGATCTCCCGGAGCAACAGCAACAGCAGTGTCGCCTAGCATGGTTTCAGGTCGGGTGGTAGCTATGACAATCCAGCGATTTTCTCCTTCGATAGGATAGCGAAGATGCCAAAGAAAAGAGGCCTTTTCCTCATATTCCACCTCATCATCTGCCAGGGCTGTTTGTGTGACAGGATCCCAGTTAACAAGATAATCTCCTCGGTAAATGAGCCCATTATCAAAGAGTTTCTTGAACATGGTTTTTACAGCAGCATTGCGCGGAGCATCCATTGTAAAGGCAAGGCGAGACCAATCGCAAGAGCACCCGAGTTTTTGAAGCTGTTCTAAAATTGTATGTTGGCTTTGTTCTTTCCATGCCCAAACATGAGAGAGGAATTCTTCTCTTGCAAAGTCTTTTCTTCTTTTGCCTGTAGATGCTATGAGGTTTCTTTCGACGACAGTCTGTGTGGCAATGCCCGCATGATCAGTGCCGGGAACCCAGAGAACTTCATATCCTAGCATCCGTTTCCAACGCACAAGGACGTCTTGGAGTGTATTGACAAGAGCGTGGCCCATATGTAGCACTCCCGTCACATTGGGAGGCGGCATCACAATCGAATAGGGAGGTTTTGGTGAGGCACTATTGGCAACATAGTAGCGATGGGTATTCCAAAATTGAGTCCATTTATCTTCTACTAGTTTAGGTTCGAAAGCTTTGGGCAATTCATTTGTCATAGAAAACAATACGGTTAGAAGTTGAGAAGAAGCTTAAAATCTAATGCCTTGGGCATGTACAGGCTTTTATTTTATAAGATTTGGTTTCTTTTCCAACTCTTGAGGCCTTCGGCATCTTACTGCAAAAGAGGTCGACTCTATGACTATATAAAGGAACTCCACCAGTATCAGCCCCATTTTATGCAGAGCATTTTATTTTTTTCAGCAAAAAAATATTTTTATCTGATTTTTTATCTTTTAATAAAATTATTTTTTTAATCGCGATGTTAATTGTCGTATGTTTTTTTGTTAATTTGTTGATTTTTAATATTTTCCGCTGAAAATATTAAGCTTAATAACGAGGTTTGAATTATGAATAGTCTGACACCGCATACCAGCATTCCATCTATCAGTGGGCCACATCATCTAAAAACTTATGGAGATAGAGAACAACCAGTGGCAGGTGACTCTGAAGTTGGTAGTAGAATACAACAGGCTATTTTCCGGCATTTTTCAGATGAAAAAAAGTGCCAGGTATTAAAAGGGAGTCTGAAGAACAATCGTCTTTCCATTCAAAAGTCGCCCGAAGCGAAGGAACGGGGAGGCTTCAAGAGCTTTCAGAGAGAGAAGAGGTTGAACAAGGATCTAGCATAGATCGAACAAGGCACGTTGCTTTGAGCGCAGTATTTGGACAGGAAGGCGTAAGAGGCTCGGGCGGCGCTCGAGAATCTTTAGATCTTGAAAAATCCAAAGAAATCAACAAGCAAATTGTTGATGTAAGTAAAAGACAAGATAGTGCAAAGCTTTGGGCGATTTTAAGAAGAGAAGAAAGAAGTTTTGATGCAGTAAACATATCCACTTGGATATACCAATGCGCTAAGCAAAGTAATGCAAGTGAGTTATTTCAAGATCTTAGATTTGAAACTGCAAAAACGATTCTTCTAGAGAAGTTATCGCAATTTGGTTCTTGGGAGCTTAGCAATACGGCATGGGCTTTTGCAACAGCAGGGATGTTTGATGAAGAGGTTTTCGGGAAGATTGCTGGAGAAATTAGAGCCAGAAGAGACCTTAGAAAGTTTAACCCGCAAGATTTTAGCAATATGCTATGGGCTTTTGCGACAGCTAGGATATTTGATAGAGATGTTTTTGAGAAGATAGCTTTGGAAATAAGAGAAAAAAGCGACCTGCGAGGTTTTAATCCGCAGAATCTTAGCAATACGGCATGGGCTTATGCAAAAACCAGAGTTGTTGATAGAGAGGTTTTTGGGAAGATTGCTGAAGAGATGAGAGCTAGAAGAAACCTTCGAGATTTTAATCCGCAGAATCTTAGCAATACGGCATGGGCTTATGCAAAAACCGGTGTTGTTGATAGAGATGTTTTTGAGAAGATTGCTGAGGAGATGAGAGCCAGAAGAGACCTTCGAGATTTTAACCCGCAGGAGCTTAGCAATATGGCATGGGCTTATGCAACAGTTGGAGTTATTGATAGAGATGTTTTTGGAAAGATTGCTGAGGAGATGAGAGCTAGAAGAAACCTTCGAGATTTTAACCCGCAGAATCTTAGCAATACAGTATGGGCCTTTGCAATCTATTGCGTTTATCTTGCAGATAAGTCTACAGAGGCATGTTTAAAAGAAATTGTTAAAAACTTATTGCCAAGAGCATCTCATATTTCACTCACTTTAGAAGATAGGTCTCAAGTCGGACTCGCTGCTGCTTTTTTTAAGATAGAAACAGACTGTTTGGATGTACAGGCCTCAAGCAGTTCAAGAGTGAGTAATTTAGAAAGAGAAGTACAGCGATATCTCCCTCAAGAATTTATTCCTCAAAAAGATCTCGGAAGAGAATGTGCTCATCACATTGCAGACTTTTATCGCGAAATTGACCGCATGGTTATAGAAGTAGATGGGCCTTCGCATTTTTATCCGAAGTCTGATTCTAGATATGGAGATCCTCTTCCTCAGACAGTATTGAGGAATGCAATCTTGGAAAGAAATGGATACAAAGTAAAAAGCATTTGCTACAGGGAGTGGGGTCGATTGCATTCTGAAGAAGACAAGAGGACCTACATCGAAGCTTTATTGAAAGATTAGAAAATAAGCCTCATAAAAAATGTTGTAGGTTATGAGAAATCGCAAAAATACAAATGATGGAGTATCAAAATGGCAAGTAGCCTAACACAAACCAGAGCCCAATCTGTAAGCGAGACAACTCTTCTGGGGGCTTGTCGAGATGGAGAGCAATCTGCGGCAGGTGGCTCTGAAGCAGGTAGTAGAATACAACAGGCTATTTTCCGGCATCTTCCGGGTGAAACAAAAGATCGGGGTATCAAAAGGGATTCCCAAGAACCATCTTCTCGCCCTCCAAAAGTCACCCGAAAAGAGGGAATGGAGATGTCTCTAGAGCTTGAAGAAGGAGAGATTTTAGAGGGAGAAGAGAGTCAGCAAGGATCTAGCATAGATCGAACAAGGCAAGTTGTTTTGAGCGCAGTATTTGGACAGGAAGGCGTAAGAGGCTTTCAGTCTACAAGAAGCAATGGAAGGAACCAGGCATCTTCAGATTTTCAAAGATCCAAAGAAATCAACGGACAAATTGTTGAGGCAGGTAAAAGACGAGACGTTGCAAGACTTTGGGAGATTTTAGAAGGAGAAAGCAGAAGTTTTAATGAGGTAAACATATCCACTTGGATATATCAATGCGCTAAGCAAAGTAATGCAAGTGAGTTATTTCAAGATCCTAGATTTGAAACTACAAAAACAGTTCTTCTAGAGCAGTTATCGCAATTCGGTTCTCAGAGTTTTAGCAACACAGCATGGGCTTTTGCAACAGTGGGGATGTTTGATAGAGATGTATTTGGTCGAATTGCTGAGGAAATTAGAGCAAGAAGAGATCTTCGAGATTTTAACCCGCAGGATC
>CAMFIG010000033.1 GCA_945952445.1 uncultured Chlamydiae bacterium | reverse complement strand
CACTTTTGAAGGAGGCAGTATACTCAAAAATTTAGTTTCGAAAGAAGTCTATTGAGCATTTGGAGTTCTCTGTCCTACAAATGAAGCCTTATGTGGTGATTTGTGGAAAATAGGATTATTTCACAAAAATGCAATAGCACTTAAATGTTTACGATCGTTTTTTATTATTCTTAATCCCTCTTTTGCAATTAATTAAAGAATTTTCTTGATTAGTTAATTTAATATTTATAAGATTAAGTCAATGGAGGCGAGAGCAAGGAGGCGGCCATGTTAGATCTGCAAACCAATCCATGGTGTACCATGTGGATTCGGCCAAGGGAAACGATTCGAGAAATTGTAGCAGTGAATCCGAAGTTTCGGTTTTTTGTTTTATCGGGGATTTATGGATTCCCTACATGCCTGCAATTGGCTCAGAACTTTTGTTTAGGGGTTAACTATTCTTTTTTTGCGATCTTAATAGCTTCTCTTGTTTTGTCGACAGTAGTTGGAGTTATAGGAATGTCCATTTCTAGTGCCTTGTTGTACTGGACTGGAAAGTGGATCGGAGGTAAGGCCTCTTTTTTACAAGTTCGCTGTGCGGTCTCTTGGGCTAATATCACCAATCTTGCAACGATTGTGTTGTGGTTGTTGCTTTTGGGATATTTCCGGGAATTTATTTTTTACGAGGGTTTTTTAGAGTCGCCATTTACTCAGACAGAATCGTTGTTTTTGAGCGGGTTTTTTCTTCTTCAATTCATCTTATCTGTCTGGTCTTTTCTCTTGCTTCTACATGCAGTAGGAGAGGTGCAGGGATTTTCAGCTTGGAAGGCTTTGTTGAATGTCGTCATCGCTTTTTTAGTAGTAGTGGCTGTTGTTTGGATCGTCGGTATGGTTTTTAGACAAGTATAATTTAAAAAATGTATAGGGGGAATTTTATGAAAACGAATCAAGCACTCAAAGGGATGCTGATGGCGGTGATGGGAGGAAGCGTATTGTTGCTCAATCCGTTTACTCTTTCTGCAGAAACTCAGAAAACGGCGCAGTTTTCCGGAGAATGGGAAGAATTTCAAGCGAGTGCAGGATTATGCAAGATGAAATTCCCAAACAAGCCTGAGCATATTTCAGAAAAGATGAAAATGGATGAAGAAGGGTATGATTTACAATATGATGCCTATATTTCAGCGATGGATAGTAAAACAGTCTATATGCTCCTGATCGCACAATATCCAGATTTTGTGGATGAGCAATTTGCGCATATGAGCTTAGAGGCATTCTTAAATGGGATCCTAACTCATAACCCAAGCAATCAGCTGCTTTTTGCAGATCTTGTTTTAGTGCAGGGGTATGAAGGGTTAGATTTCTTTATCCGTACAGGCGGCGTTTATTTTAAAGGCAGAGCTGTGATGGTGAAAAACCAGCTGTATCTCATGGCTATGGAATGCGAAATACAAAACTACGATGAATCAAGCTATAATCAATTTGTGGAGTCTTTCTTGCTGGGTTCCTGAGTCAAGGCCGCTTGTGAGCGGCCTTAAGCACTAAAAGGTAACTGCAGCAAAAACTCGACCGTAGAGAGCGGGATCATAGTTGTAATATTTGCCGTGGTGGTTTTGAGCATCTTTGATGAGAAGCCATCCGCCAAAAGTCCAACCGATTCCGGCTCCTACTTTGAAAATCTCTTTTTGGACAAATTTTAAGTCCAGTTCCACAGTGGTTGCATAGACTTCGAAAATCCCATTTTTGTATCTTCCTTCTCCCTCATGAAGTCTACGAGGAAAGCGGTAGGGGCCTCCAAAAGAGGAAAAAATAGCAGAAGTATGCCAGTGTTTTGCGAAAAGATAGTCTAAAGAGACGTCCATAGGGAACACTGCCTTAAAGTGCCAATGAGGGCTCCATTTCCAGTCCATTCCTAGGATAGGCAGTACATAGCCATTTTTAGAACCGTAATATCCAAAAAAACCAAGGTGCAAGCCTATGTTTTCTGTTTGTTGGTATCTTCCCCAGAGCATTCCATAGTAAACACCAGACTGTCCAAAGTTAAAGGTTCTGGTATCAACAGCGACTCCACCGTTTAAAATCCAGCGCCATTTATCGATCGAATGCGATATCCAGGCTAAAGAGGCGATGCCATAGTAATAGTTATTTTCCCGAAAGCGGGGATTTTGATCCCATCCCAAGCCTACGTAGTTAACTCCAAGCTGCCAGGAAAGCGCATTTTCAGGGTTTAAATAGTGGGAATAATAGACCGAGCCATCTCCCTCTGCATAATGCAAGCGAGAGCCTTTAACAGGGTGTGTTGTGATTTTGGCTCCTGCAGCTTTTGCAAAGGATCCCTCTACATGGACTGGGTGTTCTTTATCTACAAAGCAATAGTTCGATGCATACGCAGAAGTCAATAGACAGCTGCTTAAAAGGGCTACACGAGTCTTCACGTTCAAAACTCCTTTGTCGTTCCAACTGTGGGATCAGCGTATCTTTTTGTAATTTTTTCTAAAAGCAAAATCGAAACAGCATTTAGCGAGGATAGAGCGCTGTTTTTTCACCACCCAGCATTCTTCGGAGTTCATGTTCTTTTGCTTGGAGAGTAAGAGCTTCTATCAAAGTAACCGTTCTGCCTTCTATTTCTTTTTTGTGCACACAGAGATGGTGGTGGGCAAAACAGGCAACTTGTGGGAAATGTGTAATGCAAAGCACTTGTCTTGAAGAGGCAAGTTCTTGGAGTTTTTCTCCAAGACACGTGGCAGTGGTTCCTCCTACGTTGGCGTCGATTTCATCGAAAATAATTGTGGGAATTCTATTTTTGTCTGCAAGGCAGATTTGAAAAGCAAAGAGAAGACGGGAAAGTTCTCCTCCTGAAGAGCTTTCCTGGGCTCGCACGGGTCTTTCTCCTGCGTTGGCAGCAAGCCAGCAGATAAGGTGGTCTTCACCGGTAGAGGATCTGGTTGCATTCTCAACAGCGATCTCTACCGAAGCCCCAGCCATGTTAAGGGAGCGGATTTCTTCAGTGAGTTTAAGAGAAAGGGCTTGCGCTTGAGCGCGTCTTTGCAAAGAGAGCTCTTGGCAGAGTTTTGCTGTCTTTTCTTCTGCGAGCTTTAAAGAAGAAAGGGAGTCTTCAATCTCTGATTCCAGCTGTTCAAACCGTTCGACCTTTATTTTAAGCATCTCTCGGTGTGCCTTCCAGTCTTGCAAAGAGGGCCCATATTTTCTTTTCAGCTTATCGATCCATGAGAGCCTTTGCTCTAGAAAAAGGAATCGATTGGGATTGTTTTCTGCAGAAGATAGTCTACTTAAGAGATGGAGGCTTTCTTGGACGGCAATTTCTGCTTCTTGTAATAAAGCAGACACATCGCGGAGGCCTAAAGTATCGCAAAGAGTCTTGCTCTGTCGGATTTTTGCGGGAGGATCGGACAGCAAGTCAAGGATCTGCTCTCGCTTTGCGGAGATCTCTTGGGATCTAGCAAGAAGAGAATATTCTTCAAAAAGAGCGTCTTCTTCTCCTTCTTTGAGATCTATCTTATCTAGTTCTTCCTGTTCTTTGAGATAGAAAGGGAGCTCTCTTTCTTTTGTTTTTTCCAGCTCTTGTAAAGAAGCGAGATGAGATCTGCAATCTTTAAGATGCTCAAAGCTTTGTTGGTATTCAGATAAAAGAGGTCCTAGATCCCCATAGAGGTCGACAAGGGAGAGAATGGTGTCTTCCGAGCGTAGGCTATGATAAGAATGTTGATCTACGATCTCGAAGAGGTGTTTGCATACTTTTTGCAAAAAGGAGACAGAAACGATCTGGTCGTTGATCAGGTTTTTGCTTTTTCCCTCTGAAGAGATTTCTCGCATGATAATCAGAGTGTCTTCTTCAACATCAATGGAGGCTTGCTCCAAAAGTTCTCGAAGGCGGTCAGAAGGAGGGATCGCAAAGAGAGCTTGGATCGACCCTTTTTTTTCTCCTTTGCGGATTAAGGAGACATCGAGTTTTTGTCCGGCAAGAAGTTTTAGAGCTTGTAAAATGGCCGTCTTTCCAGATCCCGACTCTCCTGTAACGATATTCAGGTGAGGGGACAGGGGAATAGAGCAAGAATCTACGAGGATTAGATTTTTAATGTGCAGCTCTTGAATCATGACAAGATCGATTCCATGGTCTTGAAATGGGTTTTTCCTATCTTATTCAATATCTCAGAACCGTATTTCCTGACAGCCTTTTTTCCTGCTTCAATCACTTGGAGCGAAGCTCCCTTGGGAAGGGGCATGTCGATTTGATCGCTGAGCTGTTGTATGCTTTCTAAAAAAGCGGCTCTTGCCAAAATTGAGGCGGCAGCAACGACAGGATCCTCTTCGCCGCGCACTCTTTGTACTAGATCTATATTCAGGTTTTTTTGTTTTAAAAAGCTGACCATCAACTCCTTGGGTGCGAATTGGTCTAGGATTGCTTTTTGGCATCCTGTCTGTTGGATGAGTTCTTCTAAAGCAGAGGCATGAGCCCAGCCAAGCAAGCGGTTGAGATTGTGAAATTTTGCATAAAGCCTATTGTATGTCTCAGGAAATAACCGAATTACCTTGTGAGGAAAGGCTTTTTTCAATTTATAGCTGATTGCTAAGACTGTTTCATCAGAGAGTTGCTTACTGTCTTTAACGCCTAAAGAGAGAAGCTCATCCATTTTTGCTTCCCCTACATAGATTGCAGCCACGCAAAGAGCGCCGAAGAAGTCACCCTTTCCGGCTTCGTCTTGGCCGGCTCTAGGTGTTGGGTCGACAAGAGAAACAGGGTGGGTATAAGACAGGTTATGCAGGATTTCTGGTTCTAGGTAAAAAGCGATGAAGTCGGTTTTGTCTTTCCCTTGGACTGTTAGCTTTCCGGAATTGTACAGCGTGCAAGAGATCCCCTTTTTTTTTGCAGAAAAAAGTGTGTGAGGAGGAGTTTCTAAAATAAATCCTTGATTTTCCAGATCTTGCCGAAGTTTGTTTGCAAGTGCAAGGTCGATCGTCGTGACAAAACAAGAAGGTGGCGCAGTCATTGGGTTTTTCACTTTTTTCTTCCTAGTTTTTCATGATGAGCCAAAAAAAACAAGATGGATTCTGATTTTCCTCTCTCTTATATATTATGAATATAGTTCTGTCTCCAATCGTCATTTTTTGATGATATAGCTTTTTTGACATATTTTATATGTTTTCATATGCCAAGTAGGCATATTTTTTATTGAAAATAATGCTGTCATAAACATATGGGGTGATACTTATGAAATCTTATTCTCCTTCAGAAAAGCTCCTTCTTGAGGAGATCATGCAAGCGGCTCAAAAAACAAAAGTAGCAACAAGAGGTCTTACTATTGGAGCTCTTATTAAATCTGTTCGTAAACAACTCGGGATGTCGCAAAAAGCTTTGGCTGGGCGAGCTGGAGTTCCTCAATCTACAATTTCTCGCATTGAGCAAGAAGAAAGAGATGCTAATCTAGCTACATTAAATAAGGTTCTTGCGGCAATTTCATGCGATCTTGTGATTGTTCCACTGTTGCAAGATTCAATAGAAGCCATTCGGAGAAATCAAGCAAGGAAAATGGCTGAAAAACAAGTCCGTTATCTCAAAGGAACAATGAACTTAGAAGATCAGCAACCTGATGAGAGGTTTATTGAAGAGTTAATTAAGCAAGAAGAAGAACGATTTTTCCGGGGACCAAACGCCAAATTGTGGAATGAAAATGCCTGAGTGTTTTGAATTTCCCGAAGGAGCCACTCCCATAGCCGATTGCAGTGGTCCGCAAAGATTATATTCAAATCCTTAAAAGTGCCGATAAAGGCGATTATGAGCCATTGGTAGATTTTATGAAAAATTTAGGAGCGAGTGATCCAAATCTTAGCGAAATGATGAAGAATAGATTTTACTTGAAATACGTAAATGGAGAAAGAGGAGTCGCTATGGTGAAAGCTCTGCTGAGAACTGGAGCTAATCCAAATGATCAAGCTCAGAGTGGATATAAGCCTTTACATTTAGCTGTTAAATCTGGTTTTGAAGAGATCATTAAACTTTTAGTAGCTTTTGGCGCGGATGTTAATGCCATAGATAAAAGTGGTCTGACACCTTTTCAGATAGCAGTCATGCAAGAAAACAAAGTCCTAGCTGATTTCTTTTTATCAAAAGGGGCGAAGCAAAAACCGCCTGCGGGCATAGGTTATGAAAAGTTTTATAGATTATATGGTAAATAAGAAAACTTATTAAGAAAGATTGCATGATATCTCAAGAATTAAAAATTACGCCAGGCCACCAGCAGAACATTTTGATTCTGTAGGCATTCTTAAATATTCTTAGGAAGATGCTAGCTTGCATTGCTTTTTATCCTCTGTTGTGTCAAAAATAGAAAACAGATCGCATCTCCAGGAGAAGAATTTATGAGCGAAGACCTAAGGCAAATTGGGGACTTATTTCGAGCTAGACGCAAAGAGTTAAATCTCAGTTTAAAAGAAGTCGAAAATTCCACATCGATCCGTTCTGGATATCTAGAGGCGATCGAAGAGGGAAGCATTCATCAGTTTATCTCCGGAGTCTACGCGTTTGGATTTATGAAGCAATATGCGAATTTCTTGGGGATCGATTTTGAATCCTTGATTCGAGAAAACCCTCACGCCTTTAAAATCCCACAAGAAAAACATGAGTTTGCCTATGGGATTGGAACTTTGGAGGTCCGCGGTAGCTTAGGAGGCGGTATAAAGTGGTTTCCAAACCTTCTTTGGGCTGTCGCTTCTGCTATTGTCATCGTGGTTGCTTGGTATCTTGCCAAGTACTTGGGTGTGATCTAAAGGATGGCGCAATGACCCATCCTCCGCCTACCAATCGGCTGATCCATGAAAAGTCTCCCTACTTACAGCAGCATGCTCATAATCCAGTAGATTGGTTCCCTTGGGGGCCAGAGGCTTTTGAAAAAGCAAAAAGGGAAGATAAGCCTATCTTTTTGTCAATTGGGTATGCGACTTGCCATTGGTGTCATGTGATGGAGAAAGAGTCATTTAGTCATGAGGAAACGGCTAAGCTTCTCAATGAAACTTTTGTCAACATCAAAGTCGACAGAGAAGAGCTTCCTGCGATTGATAACTTGTATATGGAATATGCTCAGGCTTTGATGTCTTCTGCTGGTGGGTGGCCGCTCAACGTGCTTTTAACTTCAGACTTAAAACCTTTTTTTGCAGTGACCTATCTCCCTCCGAAGACCGGTAAGGGGCTGATGGGACTTCAGCAATTTATTCAGCAAATTCATACTCTTTGGCACAGTTCTGAAAGAGAAAAGTTGATCGAGCAGGCAGAAAAGGTAGCGCAGATTTTTGCAAAAAGTGGGATCGAGCCCGTAGAAGGGCAGCTCTCTTTAGAGAGTCTCAAAGAGAGCTTGGATAGACTTTTGGAGATGGCAGATCCTTTGTATGGCGGGTGGAAGGGAACTCCGAAGTTTCCTTTGGGATATCAATCTTGTTTGTTTTTGAGGTATAGCGCACTTAAAGCAGATAGCCGCACTCTTTTTCTTGCAGAGTTGACTCTTAGCCGGATGTTCCAAGGAGGTATCTACGACCATATCGGAGGGGGATTTTCTCGCTATGCCGTAGATGGGGAGTGGAGAGTGCCTCACTTTGAAAAAATGCTCTATGATAATGCCTTGCTCAGCAGGGCCTATTTGGAGGGATGGCAGCTCACAAAAAATCTGCTATACCGAAGGGTGAGTGAAGAAATTCTTGGCTATATTCAGAGGGAATGCACTCTATCAAATGGCGGCTTTGCCTCTGCAGAGGATGCGGATTTAGATGGAGAAGAGGGGGCTTATTATCTTTGGACATTTGAAGAGATCCAGAAAGCTCTACCTTCGGAGATCGCGCCTCTTTTTTGTGACCTATATGATGTGACTCCAGTAGGAAATATGGAAGGAAAGAACCTTCTTCACATGACAGCTTCTTTTGAAGAGTTTGCAGAGGAAAGAGGGCTTCCTTGGGAAGATCTAATGTTGAAAATAGAAGAAGCCAGGCGGATTCTCTTTCAGAAAAGAAAAGAAAGGCCTCGTCCTTTTCAAGATGATAAGGTGATTGCTGCTTGGAATGGACTCATGATCGGGTCTTTTGCCAAGGCGTACGGCGCTTGGGGAATAGAGAAGTATGGGAAGATAGCTCAAGATGCGGCCCGATTTCTTCGAAAAGAACTCTGGAAGGAAGGGAAGCTGTTTCGCAGATGGAAAGACGGAGAAGCTAAGTTTTCTGCATGTCTTGACGATTATGCTTATGTGATTTATGGCGCTCTTTGTTTATTTGAAGAGGGTCTGGGTTCGGAGTGGTGCAAATGGGCTATCGAGCTTAGTTTGGCCGTTGAAAAGGATTTTATGTGTCCTCTAGGTGGCTTTTATTTTTCTCAAGCACAGGATTCTTTACCGGCTCGTCGATCTGAACTATATGACGGGTCGGAGCCTTCAGGGAATGCAGTCCATGCGGAGAATTTAATAAAACTCTATCAAATTACAAGAGATGAGAAATTCTTAACCCAAGCAGAAGGTATCTTTCGATCGGCGAGGAAACAGATAGGGATCTATCCATTGGGGTCATGCTATATGTTGATGGCTCTTTTGAGGTATTTTGATACAAAAGCTGCAACTGTTGTGATTGCTCTATCTTCTCAAAACCACGGAAAAGAAGAGATTGCCTTACTTTTGCGTAGTGTATATAAACCACATATGCAGGTAATCTGGAAGGAAGGAAATGAGGATACAGGCTGGCTTGCTGATTGCTCCTGCATAGAAGATCATACAACATTGTATCTTTGTTATGCAGACCGTTGCTTGCCGCCTATCTACACTTTGCCTGAGATTTTGCAGGCCATTCGAGATCTTTAAAAGAGGATGCACATGAAAAATGTAGGCGAATATATTCTGATCAAAGAAGTAGGACAGGGATCTCTTGGCAAGACATGGCTTGCGGAGCACGTTTTGCTAAAAAGAAAAGCTGCGATTAAATTCCTCTTGCCATCTCTTGCAAAAGACCTGGAGAGGTTTCGGTCAGAAATTGTAGAGCTCTCCTCTTTTCGCCATCCTCACTGGGTGGGGATCCAAAATGCTGGTATCTATGAAGGGGAATTCTATATCGTCTATGATTGGGTAGGAAAAGAGCACGTTCCTGCCTTATCTCTCTCTTCTTGGCTAGAAAAAGACCTTTCCGATGAGAAGATCTACGAAACATTTCGACAGATAGCTGCTGCCTTAGATGCGATCCAAGAAGGCGGCTCACAAAAAGAGCCTTTGGGTTTAAAGTGGAATAACATCCTTCTTACAGAAGAAGAATCGCATGTTTTTCTTTCCGACCTAGGGTTAAACCGCCTGCTTTCTCCTGGAGCGTGGTTATCTCACCTCTATCAGAAGATCTTTTTAAACATGCAAGATGGAAGTAGAGAGGAGTCCTTTTGGCAGAGCTTTGCGACTTTAGCGCCGGAACAGAAGCGGATAGAAGCTAAGATCAATCCTCTGGCAGTCGATGTCTATGCTTTTGGTGTTATCCTCTACTCAGTCTTAACAAAAAAGATGCCGGAAGGGTGGTTTTCTCCTCCTTCTATAGTGCGAGATACCTCTAAGTACGACTGGGATTTTGTCTGCAAGCAATGCCTTCATATCGAAGCAGAGAAAAGACCTCAAAGATTGCTTCCTTTGATGGAGTCGATCCTTTCCCGTACGGCTAAATTCCAAATCCCGGCAGAAGAAGCGATGGTTGCTCTGTGCAGTGAGCCCGCACTTGCAAAACAGGGAGAGAGTGCTTTTAAACTCCAGCTGAAGCCAAGAGAGATCCAAAGGCCTCAGTTTGAACCAGATCCGGGTGCTATCTTTCAGACAGAGAGCGTAGTCATGCGTTACCAGCCGGCTGCTCGAGAAGAAAAAAACATAGAACCACTGCTCACGGAAATGGTCATTATCCCCGGAGGCGTATTCTACCGCGGAAGCCAGCAAGGCAGTCGAGATGAAGGTCCTTGCCATCAGGTACGGTTAGATCCTTTTGCCTTGGACATCCATCCTGTCACTAATGAGCAGTTTGTCCGCTTTTTAGAAGCGATGGGAGGAGAAAAAGATGGGAATAACAATGACATGGTCCGTTTGAGGGAGTCGCGCATCAAACGCAGTGGCGGAAAGCTCAACATCGAGTCGGGCTATGCAAGGCATCCTGTCGTTGGAGTCACCTGGTATGGCGCAAGCGCCTATGCAAAATGGGTAGGTAAGCGCCTTCCTAGTGAAGCAGAATGGGAGGTGGCAGCAAGCGGTGGGATCCAAGGCTCTCTCTATCCTACAGGCGACAACATCGAACGATCTCATGCGAACTTCTTCAGCTCTGATACAACACCGGTCGGTAGCTATCCTTCTAACTCTTTTGGTCTTTACGATATGGCTGGTAATGTCTATGAGTGGTGCCAAGACTGGTATGACTATCATTATTATGACTTGTCTGTTCAGGAACCTGACAATCCTAAAGGTCCCATGCAGGGGGTCTATCGCGTGCTAAGGGGCGGATGCTGGAAGAGTTTAAAAGAGGATTTGCGATGTGCTCACCGCCATCGCAATAATCCTGGGACGATGAATGGAACTTACGGTTTCCGCTGTGCTGCAGATGTTGCTGTAGACTAAACTCGTTCAAGAAAACGCTCGATTTGGCGCTTTTCTTGGAAGAAGAGGTCTTGGGTCTGCATTTGCATTCCCGGTCCTTTAGAAAACTGCGTTTCTATTGTTTCGATTCTTTTTTGCATTGAAAGAAGCTGATCTCGTTTTTCTTTAGGTCCTAGACTCTGGAAATCTGGACTACTGAGCTTTTGTTTAATGTCGATAGCAGCTATGGCTGCATCAGCATCTTGGATGTGAAGCTGAGCTATTTCTAAGTCTGCTGCGATCATTTCTAAAAGTTTTTTGCAAGAGCCAAGCAAAGAGACATCTCGAGAAATAATAGCCTTTTGGCTTGCCTGAGTAACGCGCTTCAGTAGTTGCATAAGGTTGTTCTGGATGAGGTGAGCGTTTTGGGTGATCTCGTCCCGTGTCGGCTGTACATCCAAAGGAGAGATCCGAAATCTTTTCTGTAAAATAGCGTGGTATTCTTTGGTTTCTTGAGTAAGAGCCTTGATATCGAAAGAGTGAGCGATTGCAGCCATGGGAATCCTAATTTTGAAAAAAGAGAGGAATTCTCATATAGAAACTATTAAAACAAAAGGATTAAATAAAAATTGCCATAGATTTTTTATGCAAACAAGTTTTACAATAGCCATCTCTAAATAGATGTTTTTCAAGGAGAGTTTATGAAGCTGTTGTTGTCGAAGCCCAGGGGATTTTGCGCCGGAGTAGAAAGGGCGATTGACACTGTAAAAAGAGCTTTGGAACTATGGGGCGCTCCTATCTATGTTAAACATGAAATTGTACACAATAAATATGTCGTTGATGAGCTAAAAAATAAGGGGGCTATTTTTATTGAAGATCTTGCAGAAGTTCCGTTGGGATCGAGGCTGATCTATTCGGCTCATGGGGTCTCTCCAGCTGTAAGAGATGAGGCAAAGGCAAGAAACCTCATTGAAATCGATGCCACTTGCGGTCTTGTCACCAAAGTCCATTCTGCCGTTAAAAGATACGCCCAAAAAGGCTATCATATTCTTTTAATTGGTCATAAAAACCATGTGGAAGTGATTGGCACAGCAGGCGAAGCTCCAGAATCTACAACCATTGTCGAGTCGACATTCGATGTGGAACAGCTCAGCTTTCCTCCTT
Organism: uncultured Chlamydiae bacterium; assembly: GCA_945952445.1. Lineage (GTDB taxonomy): Bacteria > Chlamydiota > Chlamydiia > Chlamydiales > Rhabdochlamydiaceae > CAMFIG01. Next base: position 12,911 of record CAMFIG010000033.1, on the reverse strand, counting down.
CGCAAAAGCTCTTTTATACTACGCAAACGACGCTCAGCTTAGACGATGTCAAAGAGATCACCGAAGCGCTCATCGCTAAGTTCCCTCAGATAGAGACCCTTCCCAGCGCATCCATCTGCTATGCCACGACGAATCGACAGATGGCTTTAAGGCAGATTACAGACCTTGCAGACCTCGTTTTGGTGGTGGGGGATCCGAAAAGTTCAAACTCTAACCGCTTAAGAGAAGTAGCCTCGGTACGAGGTGTTCCCTCTTACCTCATCAACAATGAACAGGAGATAGACCTCTCTTGGCTTCAAGATGTCGAGGTCTTGGCTCTGACAGCGGGAGCTTCTACTCCTGAGTGGGTTGTCCAAAATTGCATCGAAAAGTTAAAACAGCTGGGTGTTAAAGAGGTGGAAGATGTTGTTTTTACAGAAGAGAATGTCGTCTTTCAGCTCCCAAAACAGGTGTCCTAAAAGCTATGTCTTTTATTGCCAATTTCTCAAATTCTCCATCTTACCCACAACGAGGTTTACGTGAGGCTGTATGGGATGGGAATCTGTCCCGCGTCGAACGTTACCTCAGCCGAGGTGTCGATCCTAAAGTTCGTTATAAAGGGCAGGAATCCCTTTTGCATACCGCGGCCTGGGAAGGGAGAGATTCCATAGCAAAAATACTGATTCAACGGGGCTGCCCGGTGCACGCCATAGACAGTGAAAAAGTCACTCCTTTACACTGCGCTTCCATTAGAGGGCATGCGCAAACAATGCGGGTGTTAATAGAAAATGGCGCGAGCGTAACTGCGGAAGATAGCAGAAGGCAAGATCCTTTCTACTGGGCAGCTTATTGTGGGAATGTAAAGGCTTTGCAAATACTAAAGCGCCATCATCCTGCCTATGACGTGAATAAAAAAGACCATCATGGAAAAACAGCATTAAGAGCAGCGGCTAAATATGGCTATGTAGCAGTGATCCATGAGCTTATGGGACATGGTGCAGATGCCAATATTGTCGATGATAAAAGAGGCTGGACTCCTCTTCACGTAGCAGCGCATCGAGGGAATTTTTTTGCGATGTGCGCTTTGAAGGAGTGGGGAGCTCGTGAGCTGAGAGATAAAAATGGGATGTTGCCTTCAGATATCGCAAAAAAAGCTGGTTGGCAAGCCAAGATCCGATATTGGTCGCAAGTATCTTTGCATCATTTGAAACAAATCTATCCCTTGTTTCTTGCAGCAGTGTTATTTTCAGTGATCATTGTAAAAAATGGAGGTCTCAAGCTTAAGCAGTAAGCTCTTCTTTCACTCTTTCCAGGGCTGCGATCTTGTTTTCAATAGAGAGGCTAGGATTTAAAAAGGCATGCTCTCCAAAGAAAGGATCGCTGGTATCTTCCCCCCGGCTCCTTGCTTGTTCGTACATAAAGTAATACACTCTGTTTTTTATCTCAGGACTAAGAAAAGAGAAAACCTGCAGGGTCTCTTGCTGGTTTTTAGGGAATCTTTCTTGTATTTTCTCTAAGCATTGCAGTTGGGCTTGCCTTTGCTTTTCGAGTGGAAGATGTGGTATTGCAAAGAGGATCATAACGAGAGCTTGCACCTCAGAAGAGAAGGAGTCTGCTATTTGGGCTTTGCTATAAAGACTTTCCAACGGTATGCATTTTAGACAATGTCGGTAGAGGTCCGTGTGGTTCCACTGAAAGTTCCGGGCCTTGCAAAGAAGGGAATGCTGCTCAAAAGGAACCTTTCCCAATACGTCCATTATAAAACGTGGGAATATATCTGGATTAGCCAATAGAAGCCCGCAAGCTTCTTGGCGTTTAAGATTCGGTACTGTTTGTAGGTAAGAAATGAGCCGTTGAGAATTCATCGAAAATTCTTCATGCGATAAAGTAAGCTGCATGAAATATGGTCTTAGTTCCAAGGGTGCTTTCGATATGTTGTTTATTCTGATACGATAGTTGTCCTGGTTGCTCTTTAGTGTCAAGGACCTCAGCAAGGTGTCTTTTCTGAGAGTAGAAGGAATTAGCAAAAGCAGTTGGCATAGATATCTTAAGTCGAGAGGCTCGCAGTGGATATTGAATCTGTCTAAAGCGCTTAAAACCTCTTGTTTTTGATCTCTAGGGACTTCCCTATCATACCAGGCAGCTATCTCTAAGGCCAAAGTGCGATCTAGCTTGCCTAAACGAAGAAGGCATAGGATCCCATCTCCGCTTATCCCCGCTGCGTCGGGTAATGGCTCAACTAGCAGTTGCTTAAATTGTTCACTATAAACAAATAATGCTTTTATAATCTTACTTTGCTCTTCAGGTGGATAGTTGTTTAGAAAAACAAGAGCTTCTGTTTCCAGGCCTTGTAGCGTGGGAAGTCTCGAAAGTATGCTTTGAAAAGACAGTGGCGGAAGGTTGTTTTTTATTTTGGAGAGCGATTCTATAAATAGCAGGCGTTTTTCGAGGGGAATGGTATCTACCAGCGATAAAAGCTTCTTTTTTTCTTCGGCGGAAGTAGCCTTAAGTATTTGATGGAGTTTCGGTATTAGTTTGCTGGGGTTGGGCGTGTTTTTTAGAGCAGCTAAGAGTCTTTTTTGTTGTTCGTTTGTTAGAGGTGCCAGCAAGCTGAGAAGGCTTTCGACAAATAAAGACTTTTCTTCAAGGGGGATTGTCTCTTCTATAGACTGAGCCAAATCATAAATTTCAGAAGAGCATCTGGCTAAAAGAGGGAATCGGATCGCAAATTCTTGGAGTGTATTTAGCGGAGTTACTAGTGCGATTTCAATAAAATCATTCATTTCTTCCGAGGATAAATCAAGAGATAGATGTTGGATGAGGTGCAGACAGTCGATTGCCTTTGGAATGTCTTGGGAGATGTTTATTAGGGTTTGCAGGTTTTTGGGAAGTTGTTCTTGAAGAAGGTGTGCCTGAGATGGGTTTGACTCTGCAAGTCGGTTTAACACCTCTAGCAAAATTTTTTGTGTTGCATAAGATGTTGCAAGAGAAGAGGAAAACCCAAATCCCAAGGCTTGTTGTTTTGCCGTATTGTAGAGAGCTCTTTCTTCTTGGGGAAGCTTTTTTATAAGAGAGGATTCTTTTGTCGGGAATTTCAAAAGGTATAGTAAGATACCTGCTATCGGGGTGCCGGGGTAAGCGTTTTTGATAAACCCAGACCTTGAAAGCATAGCAGCGCATCCTTTGTCAGTAAGACTAAAGCCTGCGAGCTCTGTGCACATCTCGTCTTTAAAATGCGCCTGGTAGAGCATCTCATCACTTTCTTCTTCCTCGATAGCAGGGGCGTCAGCTGCGCAAAATGTTGAAAGAGATTCACAGATGGCTTTTTGCTCTTCGACAGTTTTGTGTTTCAGATGAGTTTGGAGTGCTAAGATCAGCTTTTCAGGTGTGATAAAATGATAGAAAGCATTAAGCATCTGTTGCAATGACATGAGAACTAGAGAGTCTGATAAAACTTCTGTATGCCGATCGAATTCAATAGAGGAAGAGAGCCCTAAAAATCTTCCGATGCAATTTTTGACATAGAGGGATTGATGAGAAAGCTGAGAGACATCTGGGTCATTGCAGCAGCTTTGCATGAAAAGGCTATTGCTTTGGATTTCATTGTTGACGGTGTCATAGACTACAGAGCGGATAAACTCAAAGGCCGGTCTATGGGCGGCAATCTCTATGGTCGAACCTGGATACTTATGTGAGGCTGGGATCGTATTATGATATGCTGCGATGACACCTTCTTTTCGGCCTGCAGGACAGCCTTGGATAGAGGCAAAGGCTTTGATGAGAAATTCTTCTTGAGAAGAAAGAAGACTTGGGGGAATGACTTCGTTAGACAGGCTTTGGGCATATCCGACTAAAGCGAAGAGGTAGGCTGTTTCAAAAGGAACAACATCGGATGCATTAGGTAATTCGAATAGGTGTTTTAAGGTGTTGTTGGATAGGGCATCGTTATGTAGATCGGAAAATTTCTCACCTGTGCTGTTTTTAATCTCATTGAGGATCTCCTGGTTTTGAGGAGATGCTGCAATTCTCTGCGATAGATTTTCCCAGAGCGTTTTAAAGCTTTCGAAATCTCCGTGAGGCGGTAGATCTTGCTTTCGAATAGAGGGAGGAGCTTGTCTTAGCATCTCCTGTGGCTGCATGACATAAGACCGATCGTATCCGCAAGATGGTTGAAGATTGAGAACAGGCATCGGCTCTTGGCGCATCTCTAAGAGTCTCTCGTAAAGCGTATAGGGATTTTTAAAGTTGGCGGCTCCTGACTCTGAAGAGTCTTCAAGCGAGATAGGTATGTCATGGGCGAAATCACTACCCCATGGGATAAGAAAATCGTCCATATGCTCTTGTAGTACAGATGCTAAGTCGTGGGCAAGAGTTCGATCTGTAGTCGCTGTAAGCTTAGAGTGGAGAAATTCATGCAGGCTGGGAAGAAGATCTCTGTTTTGAGAGCACACCTTTTTGATGAGTTCAAATTCTTTAGCTTCTAAATGGTCGGGAAGAGATTTCCAGTAAGTGAGGACCTGTCCCCACTGGCTTTGTGGAAAGTAACGAAGAGCCTTTAGGGATTCCTGGGAGTAAGGAGGCGTTTTTATATTCTCCACGGCTTCTCTTGGAGCTGTTTCTAGTGACCCTAGTCTATCAAGATGATGTAGAAGAGACTCTTTTTCGGATGGAGTTTCCATGCTTTGCGCCAGAGTAAGAGCAAGGTCGCTAGCACAAAGGCGGAGGTTTCTTTCTTGGATGGCGGGGTCTTGGCTTGGTGGCATTGCTTTTACAAGATCGAGAAAGAGTGAGCGTTTTTCTACTGGGATACGATAGAAAATGTCTAAAGCAGTATCGACTTGCCTATCATCTGTTAAAACAGACAAAAGCGGGAAGGCAGAAAGGCAAAGTTCTTGTTTTTGCATTTCATCGGTGATTTGAGGTCCCTTTTCCATGAGATAGCGAATGAAAAGATTTTGAAGTTCTGGAGCATCGTTCGAACTTAAAGAGCTTATCCGGTCTTGGAGAGACCTTGCTATTGCAGGATTTAGATTAGGCAATTGGAGGATATGTGTGGCAATTTCAGATGGATTAGATGCCTGATTCCTAAAATCCAATATGCTTTTTGCTATATCTCCAACAATTCTCATAAACTATCCTGTTTTTATGTTTATAAATATACTGTAATTTAATTTTACATGGAATTAATTTTGCGTTGCTCTTTTTTGTGTCGATGGGCTTTGGAGAAAATAGATATCGCCATCGATTCCTTGTTGATTTTAAATCAAAGAGTTTACACTCTGAAAATGAAATCACTCAGGAAAAGAATCTATGGAAGATGGCAAGCATTCAGCGACAAAGATTGTCCGATTAGATCGAAATATTATCAAAAGAGTGTTGGGGGTTTTTGACTTATTTGCCATAGGATATGGAGATCTTGGATCCTCGATCTATTATGCTCTGGGGATCACCGTCTTTTTTGCTTTGGGGGCAGCTCCTATTTCTTTGGCATTAGCGGGATTTGTGTTTGTCTGCACAGCCTTGACGTATGCGGAGATGACCTCTTCTTTTCACGAGTCGGGAGGGTCTGCAAGTTTTGCTCGTCATGCTTTTAACGATTTGGTTTCTTTTATAGCAGGCTGGGGACTTCTTTTGGACTATATCGTGACGATAGCGATTTCTGTATTTGCTATCTCTCCTTACCTTTCTTTTTTCTTTCCGGATTTAAAAAATGTCCCGGTCCAGATCATCTTTTCAGTCATGTTAATCGCCTTTTTGCTCGTCATGAACATCATAGGGATTAAAAGATCGACCCGATTTAGTTTAGGTTTAATGGTGTTAGCTTTAGGGACGCAGCTTGTTATCATAGCCATCGGAATGGGCTGGCTTTTTCGGTGGGATGCGATCGTAGAGCATATGCGAATCAATGTCCCTAATGTGGACTGGTCTCCTTCCTGGGGTGACTTTTGGAAAGGAACTGCGATGGCGATGGTGGCATATACAGGGATCGAGTCGATAGCTCAGCTTGGAGCGGAGGTGAAGCGTCCGGCTAAATCCTTGCCGAGAGCTATCCTCCTGACGATGGGTGTATTGGTCTTGGTCTATTTAGGAATTGTTGTGGTTGCTTTATCTGCTTTGTCTCCTAAGGTATTGGGGTCGGTGTATGTCGATGACCCGCTGGCGGGGATTGCTGCCGCGTTGCCTTTTGGAGGAGAGCTTCTAGCTCCTTGGGTTGGGCTATTAGCTGCTTTGATTCTGTTTGTCGCTTCGAATGCGGGCCTTGTCGGCTCTTCGAGGCTAGCCTATAACCTAGGGGAATACTACCAGCTACCTCGTTTTTTTTATCAGGTCCATCCTAGGTTCCGCACGCCTGTGGCAGCGCTGACCGTATTTGCGACTTTAGCGGCTTTGGTGATCGTCTGGAGCCGGGGAAAGCTGAGCTTCCTTGCGGACTTATACAACTTTGGAGCGATGATCGCTTTTTTTTCCGCGCATCTTTCTTTGATTGTTTTGCGGATCAAACAACCGAATTTGCCTCGTCCTTTCAAGGTTCCTTTTAATATCCGATGGAAGAACGTAGAAATCCCGATTTCGGCAGTCTTAGGATGCCTTGGGACGATGAGTGTATGGTTTTTAGTGGTGATCACCAAAAAAGAGGGGAGGAATCTAGGGCTTATATGGATTGCCTTAGGGCTTATCATGTATTTTATCTATAGAAGAAAAAGCCGCCTCTCTTCGACAGCCCAGCTTTCCATAGAAAAAGTCAAAGTGCCTGACTATCGTAATATTGAAGTCTCTCATGTCTTGGTGCCTACAAGGGGAGGCGCTGAAACTGAAACGGTTCAGACTGCATGCGAGATCGCGAAGCTAAAAGGAGCTAGAGTTACAATCGTCCATATTGTCGAAGTTCCATTTTCTCTTCCTTTTGATGCCAAGATGTCGCATCGGATGTCGCAAGCAGAAGCAATCCTAAAAAGAGCAGAAGCTGTGGCTCGAGAGATCAACGTCAGCGTGGATTTAAAGCTTGTTCGGTCTCGTTCTGTAGTTGACAGCGTTTTAGATCTTTTGCAGGCAGAAGGATGCGATCTTCTTGTCTTAGGAGCTGCGCGTTCGCAAAAGGAACTCAGCCAAGGAGGTCTTGGAGCTCTTGTTGAGAAACTTCTGAAGGAAGCTCCCTGTAGAGTATGGGTCTGCACCAACGCTCTGAAGTCCTAGGATTCTGAATATATAGGAAGAGAGCTAGAAGCAGGAGGGTCAAAGAGGTGACAGGCTACAAAATGCTCAGGGCTTACCTCTTTCCATTTAGGCTTAATGGTTTGACAGATCGGCTTTGCAAACGGGCATCGCGTATTGAAGACGCACCCTTTTGGAGGATTGACGGGGCTTGGGATCTCTCCTTTTAGAAGAACCTTTGTTCGGGAGCGTTCCAGCTTAGGATCGGGAATGGGGATTGCAGACAAAAGAGCTTGCGTGTATGGGTGGAGAGGTTCTCGGTAGAGTTCCTCTGAAGGGGCCATCTCCATGAACCTTCCTAGATACATGACAGCGACTCGCGTCGATATGTATTTGACAACCCCTAGGTCATGCGCGATAAACAGATAGGTGAGTTTTAGGTCTGACTGCAGTTTTTTTAAGAGGTTGATGATTTGGGCTTGGACTGAGACGTCGAGGGCTGATATCGGTTCATCACACACCAGAAATTTTGGCTGTAAAGATAATGCTCTTGCAATCCCGATCCTCTGTCTTTGTCCTCCGCTGAGCTCATGAGGAAACCTCCCTTTAAAAGAGGAGTTCAATCCCACAAGGCAAAGCAGGGCATCGATCTGCTCTTCTTTGTCTGCGCCTCTTGCGCATTTGTGGATCTCGTAGGGCTCTGCTAAAATTTCTTGGATTGTCATCCTTGGATTTAAAGATGCATAGGGGTCTTGGAAGATAATTTGCATTTCCTTGCGGATCGCTTGGATCTCGCGGGAGGGGATGTGTAGAAGGTTTCTTTGGCGGAATAGGATTTCTCCTTCGGTTGGGGTGTCAAGCCGAAGAAGCATTTTCCCAAGCGTGGATTTTCCACAGCCGCTTTCTCCAACAAGACCTAAAGTTTCTCCTTCATGGATATCAAAGCTAATATCATCGATGGCTTTGAGCTGTAGATTTTTAACTGGAAAGGATTTTTTTAGGTTTCTTACTTGGATGAGAGGACGGGTATTAGTCATGAGATTCTCCCGGATGGTATAACTTGCAGCGGCTATAATGCTCCGGTTGCACTGCAAGCAGAGGGATAGGGTCTTTTTGGCAAGAAGGAGCTGCATAGGGGCAGCGGGGAGAAAAAGCGCAGCCAGGACGGATTTGCATTAAATTCGGAGGATTGCCTTCGATGGGAATTAAGGGTTCTTCTTTAGAGAGGTTGATCTTAGGAATTGCCTGTAACAGTCTTTGCGTATAGGGGTGTTTTGGCTTGTAAAAGAGGTCTTCAACAGGCGCCGATTCTACAATTTTACCTGCATACATTACAAGGACCCTATCACAAAAACCGGCGATGACGCTGAGGTCATGAGTGATAAGGATAATACTTGTTTTCATTTTTTTCTGGATCTCTTGCATTAAAGAAAGGATTTGTGCCTGGATGGTGACGTCCAGTGCCGTAGTGGGTTCGTCTGCAATCAACAGCTTAGGTTTGCAAGCCAGGGCAACGGCAATCATCACTCGCTGCCTCATACCTCCGCTTAAAGTATGGGGATACTCTTCAATACGGGAGTCGGGCTGAGGGATTCCAACAAGTTCCAGCATTTCTATTGCATAATTGAGAGCGGCTTGGCGGGAGACCTGTGGATGGTGTTTGCGATACCCTTCCATTATTTGTGTGCCGATTTTTAGAGTCGGGTTGAGAGAGGTCATCGGATCTTGGAAAATCATGCCGATCTCTTTTCCTCGGACTCCTTGCATCTGTTTTTCCGAGAAGGTAAGCAGATTATTGCCTCCATAAAGTACCTCTCCTTGCAGATGTACCATCCGAGGAGGTAATAGCCCTACAATCGCCTTAGCCGTAGCGCTTTTTCCACATCCAGATTCTCCTACGATACCAAGAGTCTCTCCTTCTTTTACAGAAAAGTCAACGCCAGATACTGCGTGGAGAGGTTTTTTTAGGTGGATAAAATCGACATGAAGGTTTCGCACTTCTAGGAGAGTATTCATGATCGAAGCCTCGGATCAAAAGCATCTCGAAGACCGTCGCCTACAAGATTAAAACAAAGCATCGTAACGCTGATAAATCCAGCTGGAAAAAAAAGTCTCCAGGGGTAATAACGAAGGGCTGATAGCCCATCATTTGCCATCGTTCCCCAGCTCGCAATGGGAGCCTGTACTCCAAGGCCTAAGAAGCTCAAAAACGCTTCTGCAAAGATGGCAGAAGGGATTGTCAAAGTCACGGTAACGATAATAGGTCCCATGCAGTTCGGGATTAGGTGGTAGAGAAGGATGCGGGATTTGCTAGCTCCTAATGCTATCGCTGCTTTGACAAAATCCATCTGGCGAAGTTGTAGTATCTGGCTTCTTACGATCCGAGCCATGCTGATCCAGCCAGTGATGGTGAGCGCGATGATGATTGTTGTAATCCCAGAGCCGATGATGACCATGAGCAGGATGACGACGAGCAGATAGGGAATAGAATAGAGGATGTCGGCAAGTCGCATCATCAGTTCATCTAGTTTCCCTCCGATCAAGCCGGAGAAAGCTCCATAGAAAACGCCGATCCAAAGATCGATTAACGATGCCATGATCCCGACAAAAAGAGAGATCCGAGCGCCCCACCAGACGCGGGTAAACAGGTCTCTGCCTAGTTCATCGGTGCCAAACCAGAACTCTCGGCAAGGAGGTGTATTCTTAAGTTGGAGATGGGTTTCAAAATAGGTGTGAGGAGTGAGCCAAGGTCCGATGATGGCCATAACGAAGAGGATAAGGAGGATCAGTCCTCCTGTCACGGCCAGTTTATTGCGGCAAAATCTTTCCCATCCTTCTTGCCAATAAGAAGGTGATGGCGGCGTTGCCTCTTGAAGAGAAGCTTCATCGGCATCGAGAAGTAAGGCGTCGGGCTCATTCATGAAGATAGTTGCTTTTGTTCTAGCTTGATTCTTGGGTCGATCAGACAATATAAGATGTCTACAATGAAAATGCAACACATCAAAAGAGCGCTATAAAAAATTGTTGTGCCCATGATCACTGTATAGTCTCGGTTTGTGATACTTAAAACAAACCATTGTCCAAGTCCTGGGATGCCAAAAATTTTCTCGACAGCAAAGCTCCCTGTTAAAACGGCAGCAGTTAAAGGGCCTAGATAAGTAATCACAGGCAAAAGAGCATTGCGGATGGCATGTTTGAAAAGGATCTGCCATGGGTTGAGGCCTTTGGCTTTAGCGGTTTGGATATAATCTTGCTGTAGAACTTCGATCATATTGGAGCGGATCAGTCTAGCTATAAACGCGGTTGGAAGAGCTGCTAAAGAAAGCGCAGGCAGGATAGACTGGCTAAAAGAGCCCCACCGAGCTACGGGAAGAAGATCTAGTTTCATCGCAAGAAGATATTGCAAAAACGTTGCCAGGATAAAGCTTGGAATCGATATTCCAATGACAGCTAAGGCCATCAAACAATGGTCCTGCCATTTCGTATGTTTTAAAGAAGCTAAAGAACCGAATAGGATCCCAAAGAAGATGGAGAGAAACAGAGCTTCAAGGCCTAAACATAAAGAGACGGGAAATCCCTCGCGGATGATCTCATTCACGGTTCTTCCTTGATATTTAAATGAAGGGCCAAGATCGAGAGAGAACAACCCCTTCATATATTCTAGGTATTGTATATATAGGGGCTTATCAAGGCCATAATGCTTATGCATGGCTTGGAGGATTTCCTCGGGGATCGCTTTGTCTTGCGTAAAAGGGTCGCCAGGAATTGCATGCATGAGGAAAAAAGTAAGAGATGCTACGATGAGCAAAGATACAATGAGAATCGAAAGCTTTTTAATGAAATAAAAGGTCATGAGCGCCTTATTTAGGCTCCTCCCAATATGCGTATTTAAAATCGATTTCGGATAGATCTGAGACTTGCACGTTTTTTAGGTTTTTGGCTTTCAGATAAGATCCTGTATAAAAGTAGATCGGAGCAATGGGCATCGCTTCCATGAGGATTTCTTCTGCTTGTGCTAAGATTTGCAGCCGTAGCTCGGGGTTGCTGATCATTTGGGACTGTTCAAGAAGCTGTGTGAATTCAGGGTGGCTCCAAAGAGAGTGGTTCAATCGGCTTTCGTTATGTTGGAAGATGTCTAGAAATGAGATTGGATCTTTAATATTGGCTACCCCTCCCAGCCTTGCTATTTGGAACTGATGGGTTGCGATCTCGTCGAGAAAGACCTTCCATTCTTTGTTTTGTAAGGTGACTTCTATGTCGAATGCTTGCTCCCATTGCTCTTTGATTGCTTGGGCGATTTTATGGTGAGCGCTGGCTGTGTTGTACGAGATGATGATAGGAGGAAGGTTCTTCCGATCGGTTCCAAGTTCTTGAAGAGCTTCATCAAATAGCCGTTGTGCTTCTTTTCGGTCTTCTTGAAATTGCGGGGCATAGAGATCCCCTAAAAGAGAAGGGGGCGTTAAAGATAGTGCTGGAATTTGGTTGCCTTGGAGCACGTTATCGACGATTTCTTGTCTTTGGATAGCTAAAGAAAAAGCTTTTCTTATCTTCACATTATGGAAGGGAGAAGATTGGGTGTTGAATACGTAATAGTAGGTTCCGGCAATAGAATGTAAATGAAAATCTGCATGGTGGGCTAATGACGCCAAAGCATCTAAAGGAAGAGAAGATAGAGGGCTGCCAGCCCAATCTAGCTCTTGGTTTTCAAACATGCTAAGTTCTGTATTTTCATCATTGATGATGTATAAAGAGAGCTGGGAAAGTCGCACGGCATCTACGTCCCAGTACAGCGGGTTCTTTTCAAGAAGAAGAAGGTTTTGGTGTTTCCATTTTTTTAATATAAAAGGCCCATTGCATACATAAGCTGGCCCTTCATCTTTGGCCCAATTAGGATCTTTCTGCGCTACATGTGAAGGGGTTGGCAGAAAAGAATGTGTTGTCAATGCATCCAAAAAATAAGGAACCGGGTATTCCAAATCCACTTGCAGTACACGATCGGAAAGAGCTTTTACTCCTATATTGCTAATAGGGATAGCCCCTTCTTTAGCCGATTGGGCTCCTCGTAGGACGTAGAGTTCATTGGAAAATTCAGAGGGAAATTGGGGATCTAAGATACATTTCCACGAGTATTCAAAATCTTGAGCTGTCACCGGATGCCCATCGGACCAGACGCATTTTCTTAAAGTAAATGTATAAGTTTTTTTATCTTCTGATATGGAAACTTGCTCTGCAATTGCAAACGCAGGATTGCCCTGTTCATCGATTCTCATGAGACCGTCATAACACATTTTTAAAACAGAGCATGAGGTGGTGTCGTTTGGCTTTCTTGGATCTAAAGAGGGGGGTTCTGTTCGGAGGTTAAGGCGTACTTCTTGATTATGCCGAGAAGAGTGGTTTTCTGTTTTTTGGCAGGAAGCGGCAGCAAAAAGAAGGGCAAGAAATAGCGTTTTTACAGCCATTATTATTCCTTTTTATTCTTAACTTTTCGAATCAGATGCTATCGCAAAATTCCGTTCTAGTAAATCATTAATATCTTGACTTGCCAATTTTTAGCGGGCTTAAGCCTTTAAGGCCCATACTTAAAAAGTTATGGAGGATATACGAAAAACACACTTCCTTCTCAGGTGTGTGGTTTTTTTATTTTAGTCGAAATTAAAAATGCTTAACTTTAAAATTATCAATAAAATTTATTCGATTATTTTGTTTAACTTATTTTAAGTGTTGAATTATACCGAAAAAAGTTGAAGAATCGGCAACCTAGGCTCCAACGGGCCTAAATT